>JBDIAJ010000065.1:0-20612 GCA_039812345.1 Nostocoides sp.
CGCCCCAACATCCCAGCCCGCCACCCGCAAGCCTACGGACCCTCAAGCAGCTTGACATCCATTAGGAACTCAACCCCGCCCGGTGAGACCGTGACCCGGAGTTATCCACAGGCCGCCGTTCTCGAGATGCGGCGCCGGGCGGACGGACCTAGCGTGAACCGGAGAGGCGGGCCCGCAGGGGGTGCCCGCCACGACGTCCTCGGGGGCCACCCATGCCGCTCTTCCGTTCGCCGCTCTCCCGTATGAGGCACGTTCGCCTCCCGTGCTCACGCCTACGCGCACCGGTGGTCGCGGCGCTGGTGATCGCCCTCGCGGCGTGCTCCGGTGGTGGCAACGACGGGCCGTCGAACTCCGGCACCACGTCCGTCTCGTCCGCCGGCCCGGCAATCTCGGGGTCCGCCTCGGCCACCAGTGCTCCCGTCGTGACGGCGACACCGCTTCCCGTGGTGTCGACGAAGTCGGCCCGGGCCGGGGACACCCCACTGACGGTCAGCCTCAACGAGGTTCGCGCGTCGGACACGTTGATGACGGTGACCTGGTCGGTGCGCAACGACGGCGCCGAGGCCTGGACCGTGGGCCCGTTCTTCTGGTCGGGCCTCTATCAGAAGAGCCTCGCCGACGCGCTGCAATCGGAGCGCAACGGCAATGTCGACGGGGTCTACGTCCTCGATCGGGTCAGCGCCCGGCGCTACCTCCCGGCGCGAGACCGGGAGGGCAACTGCGTCTGCACGTCGCCAACAGTCACGCTCACCGTCGACCCGGGCCAGACGACCCCGCTTCAGGCCGTCTTCCAGGCGCCCCCGGCGACCGTCCCGACCGTCGACGTGGTCATTCCGAACGTCGGCACGTTCGCCGACGTCCCGGTGACCCGATGATCGGTCGGTTCACTGTTGCGCCAGTGGTCGTGGCGGTGCTCGGGTTCGGGGTCCCGTCAGCCTCGCCGGCTGTCGTTGTCGCGTCAGTCGCCGCGCCGACGCCCGCGACCCTCGTCGCGTCCGACATCCCGCCCGGCACCACCCTCACCGTCCCGGCGGAGGTCTTCCCCGACCCTGACATCACCGCCGAGGTCCAGGACCTCGTCTTCTCCGAAGCGAATCTCGACGGGTCGCTCGTGGACGTGGGCGGCCGGAGGTTCCGGCTCGATGCCGACGTCCTCTTCGCCTTCGACCGGTCCGATCTCACACCGATGGCCGATGCCGTTCTCGGCGACCTCGCCACCCGACTCCGACGGAGTGGGGCGACCCGCTTGCGCGTCGACGGCTACACCGACGCGGTGGGCGAGGCGGCATACAACCTCGCGCTGTCCCGGCGGCGCGCCGACGCGGTCGGCGCGCGCCTGCGCGACCTCCTCGGTCGAGCCGTGACGATCACCGCCACGGGGCACGGCGAGGACGACCCGGTCGCCTCCAACGACACACGCGAGGGGCAGGCGCACAACCGTCGGGTCACGGTCGCCATCCTGAACTGACCGCCGGGGGCGACGCCGCGGCACCGCCACTCCACGCCGTGCCCCATGCCTTGAGCTACCGCCTGGTAAGTCGGGTGATCACCCCACTTACCAGGCGGTAGGTGGCGGTGAAGCCGCTGCGCTGCGGCCTCAGAACGCGCACCACGCCCGCATCGGGCACGCCACCCGCGCCCGGGACGACTCAGCCGTTGCCGCCCTTGCCGCCGCTGGTGCCGACGCGGATCGCGTTGGTCAGCGGGTTCATGCCCGCGTCGCGGGGCGACAGGGGCGCCAGGCCCCACGCCTGCTCGATGGTGGCGAGGATCGACGTGGTGTCGTACTGCGTGCTGTCGACGCCGGAGTGCTGCATCCGGGCCGAGATCAGCATCGCCGGGATCCGCGTCCCCGGACCCCACGCATCGACCTTCGGCACCGAGACGTGGTCGGCCTGGCCGCCGAACTCGTCATACGTGACGACAACCAGGGTGTCCTTGGCCTGCGGGCCGGACATGACGGCCTTCAGCAGATCGACGAGGTGGTCGCTGCCGGTGTGCTCGCTGGCATACCCGGGGTGCTCGTTCTCGGCCCCGTAGGGCTTGACGAAGCTGACCGCCGGCAGGGTCCCCGCGGCCGCTGCGGCGAAGAACTTCGTCTCGTCCTGCAGGTGCGCCCGGCCGGGCTGCCCCGGCGCATAGGCGGCGAAGTAGTTGAACGGCTGATGGTGGTACTGGAAGATCGGGCCGGGGTGCCCGGCCTCGGCGTCATCCCACCCGCCGCTGAACCACGCCCACGGAATCCCCTTGGCCGACAACCGATCCCCGATGTTCGGGTATGCCGTGTCGTCGATCAGCGGGATCTTCGCGCCGCTCGCCGCGGCCGGGGGAGAGGAGGGCTGGACGGTGTTGACGGCATACGCCCCGCACGCGGCGACCGGGTCGTTGAGCAGCGGGTTCGCGCACTTCTGCGTCAACTGACCGTCGACGACATCGGTGCGCGTCGGGGTGTAGAGCGGGTACTTCTTCACCATGCCGTTGGCGTCGACGACGGAGTACTTCGCGCCCAGCGCCCCACCCGAGGTGTCCAGCGGCGCCCGGGCCGCGATGAGGAACTGGTGGTTGAGGAAGGACCCGCCGAAGGCCGCCTGGAAGAACCGGTCGGCGATGACGTAGTTCGGCGCGCCCTTGCCGTGCAGGTAGGTGTAGATCGGCAGCTGGGTCGTGTCGTAGCGCCCCATCGTCAGCCCGACCGCGTCCGACCCGGTGACATAGCGGTTCTGCTGCCCGCCGTTGATCTGGTACTGCTCCTGGTAGAACCGGTGGACGAGATCCTCCGTGCAGCCACCGGGCAGGCCCTGGCCGTTGAGCACGCCGTTCGGATAGAACGCCCCCTCGGCGGGACAGGTCGTCGCGCTCGCCGGGATGTAGCTGTCGATCCGGAAGGGGGAGTTGCCGAAGGCGCTCGCCGCGACCCCGTGGGCGGCGTCGGTGCAGGTCGTCGCGAGCGGGCTCGGGCTGGTCAGGTTGACGTCGTTCTGCAGCAGGCAGCCGTATGCCGTGCCGTCCTGCGCGACCTGGGCCGCCTGGCCGTCGCCCACCTGGTCTTTGCCGACGGCCCCCCAGCCGGCGAGGAGATTGTCGAAGCTGTGGTTCTCCTCGTAGATGACGACGAGGTTCTTGTAGCCCCCGGGCAGGGGCCCGGTCCGTCCATGGTTTCCATCGTCGCCGGCGGCGGCCGGTGACGTCAGTGCGCTCATGGCGAGGGCGGTGGCGCCCGCCCCGATGACGGCGAAGGTCTTGCGCATGGAATCTCCCTTGGGAAGCCGCCCGGCCGGTCGCCGGGCACGGGTCCACTGTGGCCCACATCACGGTCCGGCGCGAGGCGTGGAGGTGAACGACATCGATCCGCCCGGCCACGCGGAGGCGGCCGGAAGCGGCCGGATCCACCCGGCCGCTCAGGCGTCGGAGGTGACCCAGGCCCGCCAGGGGTGGGGAATGTGGGCCCCGTGACCGGGGTCGACACCGACGATGACCCCGCCCTCGTAGGTCGTGACCTCGTGTCCGGCGTCGTGATCGAGAACGGTCCGCTCGGCGACCGGCGCGGGCGCGCGGAAGCAGCCGCGCTGCCAGTCGTAGGCCGACGAATGCCCGTGGACCTGGCCGAACGGCATCCGACGCCCGAGCCAACTCGGCAACAACTCGGTGGACGCGGACGCCCACACCGGCCCCGCGGACGCCGACGCGCGGCCGCCCAGCATGGACCCACCCCGGAACACCGCCGTCCGCCCGAGCGCGCCCATCGTGTTCAACGCGGTCGCGGCCCGGATGGCGGTCCCCGGCGACCCCAGATCGTCGCGCCAGAACCCCGCGGTCACGCCGGCGTGGGTGACGAGCAGGTCGGTGTCGCCGGCCGGGACGACCGTGGCCACCCGCATCACCCCGTCTCCCCACCACCGCCGCAGGATCCCAACGGTCGCGTCGTCGAGCCGTTGATGCCACTCGAATGTCGGGGCGCGCAGGTACTGCGCCTCGTGGTTGCCGACGAGTTGGACCCATCGGGACGGTGACACGTCGAGAAAGCGGTCGACGAGGTCGACGACGGCCCGCGAGTCCGGTCCCCGATGGACCAGGTCACCGACCTGGATGATGTGCAGGCCGGGAGGGACGACCGCCGTATCGGGGTCGGCGCCGAGCCGCCGCAACTCGGCCACGAGCGCGTCGTGGTGTCCGCCGACGTCGCCGATGACGGCATACCGCGACGCGTGATCGGGCGTCACCGATCACCCGCCGGGACCCACTCCGCCGCGTCGGTGTAGGCCGTCACGGTCGCGAATCGCTTCTGCGCCTGCGCGATCTCCCGCACGGCCTGGGCCACGACGCTGCGATCGATCGGCGACATCGCCTCGAACACCAGGCTGTCCGACGGTGCCACCCCGTCGCGCCACTGCATGAGCTGATAGCGCAGCCGCAGCCGCTGAAGCACCTCGAAGACCTCGGCGAGGGAGCCGGCCTGCTCCTGGCTGAGCACCGTCGAGCCACCCGCGTCCAGGAGCCGCTGCCGGGTCGAGAGGGCGTTCGACCCGGCGACCAGCGCCGCCCAACGCGCGAGATTGACCAGCGGGAGGAGGGCGTGCTCCTTGATGTCATAGGTCCAGGTCCGCCGCCACGGCTCCCGCAGCATCAGCGACCGCAGGCGGGCCCGTCGCGCGAGGGCGTCGGTGAGCAGGAGCCGCATCGTCAGGGGATGCTCGCGCAGTTCGGCGACGACCAGATCGGCGGCGGCCGTCTCGTCCGTGCCGGCCAGCGGTCGGGCGTCGACGAGCAGCGACGTCATGATCGCGCCCTTCCCCGCGACCGGGTCGGCGAGCCACTCCCGGGCCGCTTCCCGCCACTGTTCGTGCGTGCGCGACAGGATCGTATGCCGACCGCTCACCCCATGCTTGTCCGTCGCCAGGCCGGTCGCCTGAAGGATGCGGTCGACCCCGGCGAGGGCCTCCCGGTGGCGGGCCATGACCTCCTCCGGCGTCCCGTCGGCGAAGGAGACCGCGGAGTCGATGTCGGAGGAGAGGACGGCCTCGCGGCGGCCGTTGCTGCCCAGGGCGAGCCAGGTGAACGCCGACATCGACAGGTCCGGATGCCGCGCATACTCGAGTTCCAGCGCCCGTCGGACCAGCGCGTCGAGCAACGTCGAATAGACCCCGATGACCCGCCCGGATCCGAGCCCCTGCTCGAGCAGCCGCCCGAGCAGGTCGGGGAATTGGCGGGCGCAGTCGACGAGGTCGCCGGGTGTCGGGGCCCGTCGCAGGCGTTGATGGATGGCGACATCCGCCGCGGTGGGGGTCAGGCTGATCTCGCGCATCGTGACGACGCCGATCAGGCGGTTCTCGTCGTCGGTCACGACCGCGGCGTCGGCCTCCGCGTCGAGCAGCGCCAGCAGCGCCTCCGCCGCGGACTCGTCCGGGGCGACCCGCGGGGTCACCGCGGCCACGACCTCGCCCGCGGGGGCGGTCACCGGCCGACCTTCGGCGAGCAGGCGGCGACGCAGCGAGGCATCGGTGATCGCGGCATACGCGCCGGGGGCGGTCTCGACCACCGCGCAGCGGCGCCCCGCCTGGGTCATCCGCCGCGCGACCTCGTCGGCGGGCACGCTCGGGTCGACGACGATCGGTGCACTGGTGACCAGATCGCCGACCCGGCCGTATGCCGGGAGGCCCACGTCCGGCTGCCCGAGGCTCTTGGCCAGGCTGCGCGCGAGGAAGCGGGCTCCGTCGCGCGTCACGAAGGCGGCGGTCGCCTCGCCGCCGGGGATGCGGGCCACCCGGGCCTCGGTGATGGCGACGACCCGCGGTCCGATGGATCGCTCGGTGAGCATCGCGGAGAAGCCGAAGACCCCGCCGCGGCCGAGGACCTCGTCGGGCTCCTCGTCCAGCCGTCCGGCGTCGTTCCACATCCCGACGCGGCCGTCGAGAACGATGTAGACGCACGACGAGGGATCGGCGAAGGCGTCGAGCACGAGGTCGCCCGCGGCATACGTCTCGATCGTCGCCTCGGCGGCGAGGCGGGTCCGCACGTCCTGGTCCACGGAGCGGAAGGGAAGGTATTGGGCGAGGACCGTAGTCAGGTCCCCGTCGTCATCTGCGCCTGTCACGGCCCTCACGATCCCATGTGAAGCGGGCGGTTCCCGGGATGGGAACCGCCCGCGTCCGGTTGTCAGCCGCCGACGGTCGGCGGGCTCGGAATCTTGTAGCCCGACGGGGCGACGGTCTCGTCCAGGGCCTTCTTCCAGGCGCCCGAGGAGATGTAGTCCTTCAGGGCCGCGTTGACCTTGGCGACCATCGCCGTGTCGCCCTTCTTGACCCCGATGCCGTAGGTCTCGTCGGTGAAGCCGCGACCGAGGACCTTGAGGATGCCCTTGTATTCGGGAGTCGCTGCGAACCCGGCGAGGATCAGGTCGTCCGTGGTGACCGCGTCGACGTCGCCGTTGGCGAGGTCGCGCACGCACTCGGAGAAGCTCGGCACCTCTCGCAGGGTGATCTTGGCCTTGTCGTAGTGCTGCTGGATGTAGGCCGCGGACGTCGTCCCGGTGACCGAGCACAGGATGCTGCCGTCCAACTGCTCGGGCCGGGTGATCGAGTCGTCATTTCGCCGGATGAGCAGGTCCTGGTGGGCGACGAAATACGGACCGGCGAAGTCGACCTTCTGCGCTCGCTCCGGGGTGATCGAGAAGGTCGCGACGACGAGTTGCACCTCGCCGTTCTCGAGGGCACTGACCCGGTCGGCCTGGGCGACCGGCACCCACTCGGGGGTCAACCCGAGCTTGCCGGCGACGTACTCGGCGGTCTGGATGTCGAAGCCGGAGTAGGTGTTGCCGGTCTTGAGCGAGACACCGGGCTCGTCGGTCGAGATGCCGATCTTGATCGTCCCGGTCCCGCTCGCCGTCGGCGTGCTCGAACTCGACGTGGGCGTCGAGGACGAGCAGGCGGTGGCCGCGCCGAGCAGGAGACCGGCGCCCAGGAGCGCGACGACCCGTCGCCGCGCGACCGTTCGGCCGTATGCCCTGGTCGTGGTGTTCATGGCGGGTTCTCCTCTCGCTCAGGCGTTCTGCGCCGGGACGGATTGGCGCGGATCCGGATAGGTCGGCCCGTCGTCGGACCACACGGGACCGAGCCGGTTGCCGGTGTTGGCGACCACCTTGGGCCGCACGACCATCCAGCCGATTCCGAGCAGCGCGGCGATCAGGGGGATGCCGATGACCACGACGATGAAGTTGGTCTTGCCCCAGAAGTAGGGGTTGGACTGCCAGCCGCTGATCGCCATGGCGATGACGACGTAGACCAGGAAGGCCAGACCCACGTAGCTGGTCCACGGATATCCGGGCGCCTGGAAGGGGCTCGGCGGGATCACGCCCTTGTTGACCAGTTGTCGCAACCTCAGCTGGCAGACGAAGATCGTCCCCCAGGTGAACAGGACGCCGAGGGCGGCCGCCTCGAGGGCGATCTCGAAGGCGGACGGGGTCAGGGCGTTGAGGATCGCGCCGAAGAGATAGACGACCGAGGTCATGACGATTCCCGCCCATGGCACGCCCGACTTGCTCATCTTCAAGGTGAAGCCGGGAGCCTGCTTGGCGATGCCGAGGCTGCGCAGCACCCGTCCGGTCGAATAGAGGCCGGAGTTGAGGGAGGACATCGCGGCGACGATCAGGACGGCCTGGATGACATTGCCCATCCAGTCAAGGCCCATCCGCCCGAAGACGGTGACGAAGGGGCTGATGCCCTTCTTGTACTCGCTGGTCGGGAGCATCGAGACGAGTAGCAGGATCGAGCCGCAGTAGAACACGGCGATCCGCATGATGACGGCGTTGACGGCCTTGGGCACCTCGCGCTCGGCGTTCTCCATCTCGCCCGCGGCCACGCCGACCATCTCGATCGCCGCATACGCGAAGACGACGCCGGACATGACCATGATCGGGCCGTACCACGCGAACCCGTCGGTGTGCGGCCAGAAGCCGCCCGGGTTGGACCAGAGGTTGCTGAAGCCGGCCTTGTGCCCGCCGATGTCCATCCGTCCGAAGACGACGACGATGCCGACGGCGAGGAAGATGAGGATGGCGCCCACCTTGGCCACCGAGGCCCAGAACTCGAACTCACCGAAGGCGCGGGCCGAGAGCAGGTTGATGACCAGGACGACGGCCAGGGAGATGAGCACCGTCTTCCAGGTCGCGAAGGTCGGCCACCAGTGCTGGACGTAGAGGCCGACCGCGGACAACTCGGCGATGCCGGTCAGGGCCCAGTTGAGCCAGTACATCCAGCCGGTCGTGTAGGCCCAGAACTCGCCGTAGAACTCGCGCATGTAGGAGACGAAGGCGCCGGAGGTGGCGCGGTGGAGCACCAACTCGCCGAGGGCGCGCATCAGGAAGTACGCGATCACCCCGACGAAGGCATAGCTGAACAGCAGGGCCGGGCCGGTGCTGTGCAACCGCGACGCCGAGCCGAGGAAGAGGCCGGTGCCGATCGCGCCGCCGATGGCGATCATCTGCACGTGGCGCCGGCCGAGGGACTGTTTGTAACCGACTTGCTCCGCGTCGAGGCTGGACGCGTGACTGGTCTCGCTCATATGCCATCCCCATTCGTCGAGGTGGCCGGGGAGAAGTCCCCGGTGAACGGCATACTGGCACCGATCTGTTGCGTGCGCATGTCCACGTCGTGACAATTGTCCAGGACGTTATCTCCTCGCCTGGGCGACCGGCCCGCGCCGGTACCCTTGGTCCGGTGAGCCTGCGACTGTTTGACTCCGCCACCCGGGAGTTACGCGACTTCGTTCCCCTGCAACCGGGACGGGTCGGGATCTACATCTGCGGGCTGACCACGCAGGCGCCGCCGCACATCGGTCACGTCCGGTTCGCCGTGGCCTTCGATGTCCTGCGTCGGTGGCTCGAACGCGGCCACGGCTACCACGTCACCCTGATCCGGAATGTCACCGACATCGACGACAAGATCCTCGCCAAGTCCGCCGAGGCCGGGGAGGACTGGTTCGCCCTGTCCTATCGCAACGAGCGGGCGACCAGCGAGGCCCTCGACCTCCTCGGTGTCCTCCCGCCGACCTACGAGCCGCGGGCGACCGGGCATGTCCCGGAGATGGTCGAGATCATGGACACGCTGATCGAGAAGGGGCACGCCTATCCCGCCCCCGACGGCAGCGGCGACGTCTACTTCGATGTCCGTTCCTGGCCGGCGTATGGCGAACTGACCCGCCAGCGGATCGACGACATGGCCGCGGCCGAGGACGCCGACCCGCGCGGGAAGCGCGATCCGCGCGACTTCGCTCTGTGGAAGGGGACCAAGTCGACGGAACCGGCGAGCGCGAGTTGGCCCACGCCATACGGCCGGGGGCGGCCCGGCTGGCACCTGGAGTGCTCGGCGATGGCCCGGAAGTATCTCGGGGACGCCTTCGACATCCACGGCGGAGGCGTCGACCTGCGCTTCCCGCACCACGAGAACGAGGTCGCCCAGTCGCACGCGGCGGGGCTGGAGTTCGCCAACGTCTGGCTGCACAACGCCTGGGTGACCACGGGCGGGGAGAAGATGAGCAAGTCGCTCGGCAACTCCCTCCTCATCGAGGAGGTCACCAAGGTCGCCCGCCCGCTCGCCGTGCGCTACTACCTGACCGCCGCGCACTACCGGTCGACGATCGAGTATCACGAGGGGTCACTGACCGAGGCGGAGGCGGCGGTCGACCGGATCGAGGGCTTCCTGCGCCGCGCGCTGCCCAAGATCGCCACGCTGGTGCCCACGGGGGAGGAGGAGTTCCCCGGGGACTTCGCCGAGGCGATGGACGACGACCTCGGGGTCTCCGGGGCCCTCGCCGTCATCCACGACTATGTCCGCCGCGGCAACACGCTGCTCGCCGAGGACGAGCCGGAGGATGCCGCGGCGATCGCCCGTCAGGTCGTCGCGATGACCGAGGTCCTCGGCGTCAACCCGCTCGCCCCGAACTGGCACGCCGACGACGACCGCGGCGAGGTCGCCGCCACCGTCGCCCTGGACGCCCTCGTCCAGTCCCAGATCGCGGCCCGCGCGACGGCGCGCGCCGCTCGGGACTTCGCGACGGCGGACGCGATCCGGGACTCGCTGATCGCGGCCGGCGTCCACGTCGAGGACACCTCCTCGGGCCCGCGCTGGAGCCTCGGCAAGCCCGGCGGTGGCAACTGATGGCCGGGAACAGCCGCCGCACCGGCGCGGTCCGGAAGTCGGGATCGAAGAAGGGCGCGACCACCGGCTCCGGTGGCCAGCGCCGCCGCGCGCTCGAGGGTCGGGGGCCGACACCCAAGGCGGCCGACCGGCCGAATCACAAGGCGCACAAGGCGGCCGGGCGTGCCGAGGCGTCGGGCAAGGCCGAACCCCGCGGGCGCGGACCGGCGGCCACCACCCGGCCCTCCGGTCAGGGGCGGCCCGCCCGCCCCGCCGCCTGGCGGACCCGGGCCAGCAGCGAGATGGTCGCCGGTCGCAACCCCGTCGTCGAGGCGCTGCGGGCCGGGGTGCCAGCGAGCGCGCTCTATGTCGCGAGCCGGATCGACGCCGACGACCGGGTCCGGGAGGCGATCGCCACGGCCGGACGCAACGGCATACCGATGCTGGAGACGCCGCGGGGCGAACTCGACCGGCTCACCGACGGCGCCGTGCACCAGGGGCTCGCCATCCAGGTGCCGCCCTACGAGTACGCCCACCCGAGCGATCTCATCAATCCGGAAGCACCCGGCATACCGCTCGTCGTCGCCCTCGACGGCATCACCGACCCGCGCAATCTCGGGGCGATCATCCGGTCGGTGGCGGCCTTCGGTGGGCACGGGGTGGTCGTCCCCGCCCGGCGCTCGGTCGGCATGACGGCGTCGGCGTGGAAGACCTCGGCCGGTGCCGCCGCCCGAATCCCCGTCGCCCAGGCGACGAATCTCGTCCGGGCGCTCGAGGACTATCGCAAGGCTGGGTTCTTCGTCATCGGCCTCGACATGGACGGCGATGTCGAGTTGCCCGAACTCGACCTCGCCCGCGAGCCGCTGGTCGTGGTCGTCGGGTCCGAGGGGAAGGGCCTCGGCCGCCTGGTCCGCGAGACGTGCGACCAGATCGTGTCCATCCCGATGAGCAGCACGGTCGAGTCGCTCAACGCCGGTCTGGCCGCGGGCGTCACCCTCTATGAGATCGCCCGCCGCCGCCGCTGACGAGTCCGGTCATTTCCCCGCGGAACCGGTGCCGGGACTCTAGGCTCGCCCTGATGCCGCCGACCGGGTGGCACGAAGGAGCAGGCGATGTCCAACCAGGATCCCACCGCACCCGATTTCGGGGCGGACGACGCCCCGAAGTATCCGCCGCCCCCGCCGGCGAGCGGCAGCTACCCCAGCTATCCGCCGCCGCCGGCCGGCGGTGCGGCCTACCCGCCGCCACCCGCGGGCGGTGCGGCCTACCCACCGGGACCGAGCGACGCCGGTGCCCCGATTCCGCCGAGCTACGCGGCGCCCGCCGGGAACCCCTACGCCGCACCGCCGATGTCCTATCCCTCCGGGGGCGGCAATCCGTATGTCGCGGGCGGGACGGCGCTGCCGGGCGGCGGTCCGGTCCCTCCGATGAGCACGCGCTTCCTCGCCCGGCTCATCGACGGGATCGTCTTCATGGTCGCCTGGTTCGTGCTCGGCACCCTCGGCGTCGGCGCGATGTCCCTCGGGAACGGCTCGAACGCCGCGAGCGGGCTCGCCTTCGGCGCGATGGTGACGACGCTGCTGCTGTTCGGCGCCATCGGACTCCTCTATGAGGTCGTCCTGATCGCGCTGCGTGGCGCAACCATCGGCAAGCAGGTCATGGGCCTCAAGGTCGTCATGGCCGACAGCGGCGCCATCCCGGGCTGGGGCCCGTCGATCATCCGGTGGGGCGTGCCCACGCTCGCCTCGCTCCTGTGCGGGATCGGACAGCTGGTCGTGTACCTCTCGCCGTTCTGGGCCGACCCGACCGGCCGCCAGCGCGGCTATCACGACCAGGCGGCCAACACCGTCGTCATCTCGACGCGCTGACGTCGTCGCGGCCCGATGACGCTGCTGCCCTGCCCCTTTCACGCGCTGACCGGGCTCTACTGCCCGTTCTGCGGCGGGCAGCGGCTGCTTCTGGCCCTCGCGCACGGCGACGTCGCGGGGGCCTGGGCGCAGAACCCCCTGATTCTCGCCGGTCTCGGAATCGGCGCGGTCGCGCTCGCCCTCCGGTGGTCCGGCGTCGCCGGCCGTATGCCGATTCCCGCCACTCGGCATACGGTCACGTGGGCGGTGCTCGCCACCCTCGTGGTCTTCACCGTCCTGCGCAATATCCCCGGAGTGCCCGGCCTCGGCCCGGTCTGATCCGCGTCACCGCGCCGGGTCCCCCCCGCGTCCGGCGCCGGGACGTCCCTCCAACGCAGGACATGACGGCCGGACGCCCGGTGCCTAGCGTGTCCGAGGGACAGCACGTGGGAAAGGGGCGCGAGCGACCATGAACGAGCGGTCCACTCGGGGTCGGCGGCCGGCGCGGCCGACGGGAAACCACCGCGGCCGGTGGGGGTTCGGCTCCGCGCGGGTGGCTTGGGTCGTCGCCCTGGCCGTGGCGGCGTCGCTGACCGGCTGCGGCTCCGGGCGGAGCCCGGAGAAGTTCTGCGCGGTGTACCGCGAGGAGAAGCAGGCCTATCTGAGCCAGATGAACCAGGCCAACGACAGCCTGGGGTCCGGGTCGGGGGATTCCGCCGCGAGCCTGTTCGGCGGGCTGGGGCAGGCGATGTCGGCGATCACCCGCCTGCCGCAGATGTTCGACCGACTGGACAAGGTCGCACCGGACGACATCGAGCCGGACGTCGCGGCGATCCGAGACTTCCTTCAGAAGCAGGTCGACTCGGCGGGTGACGCGGTCCAGAACCCCGGGGGGAGTCTGATCAACGGCCTCATGGGCAGCTTCGAGGTGTCCTCGTCCTGGGAGCGGGTCGGCAGCTATGTCCAGGACACCTGCCACGAGACCTGAGGTCAGGACGGCGGCGGGATCTCCCCCGACCCGCGCACGATGAGACTCGGGGCGAAGACCGTATGCCGCGGGCTCCCGTCGTCGCCGTCCAGCCGGGCCAGCAGGCGCTCACCGACGTGGTCGCCGAGGCGCTGTGAATCCTGGCGGATGACGGTCAGGGCGGGGTCAACCAGGTCGGACAGGGGGAAGTCGTCGAATCCGACGTGGGCGATCGTGTGCTGCCGTCCGCGGGTGATCAGGGTGCGCAGGACGCCCTCGGCGATGACATTGCGGGCCGAGAAGATGGCGGTCGGCGGGTCCGGCCGATCCAGCAGCGCGGCCGCGGCCGCGGAAGCCTGGTCGGGGGCGCGGACGTCGGTGACGACGAGGTCCTCGTCGAGCGGGAGGCGGGCCGCGGCATACGCGCTGCGGGCACCCACGAGCCGCTCGGCGGCCGTCGGGATGGTGGTGAGGTCGGTGATCACGGCGATCCGGCGGTGTCCGGCGGCGAGCAGATGGGCGACCGCCATCCGGCCGCCCATCGCGTTGTCGACGGTCACCGAGTCCGAGTCGACACCGCGTGGGCGTCGATCGGCGAAGACGACCGGCAGGCCCGCCCGGATGTCGGCGACGAGATAGTCCTGCCGCTCGCTGGCCGGCATCAGGACCAGTCCGTCGACGCGACGGGAGAGGAGGTTGGCGACGATGTCGCGTTCCCGCGGGCCGACCTCGTCCAGGCTCGCCGCGAGCAGCAGGATGTTGCGCGGGCGAAGGGCATCCTCGACGGCGCGGAGCATCCCGGCGGAGAAACTGTTGCCGATGTCCTGGACGAGGGCGCCGACCACGCCGGTCCGGGCGCCGGCGCGGCGCAGATTGCTCGCCGCCAGGTTGTGCCGGTAGTCCAGCCTGGTGACGGCGGCGAGGACGCGGTCCCGGACGGCGGGGGAGACGCCGGGCTCGTCGTTGACGACGCGCGAGACGGTCTTGACGCTCACCCCGGCGAGCGTCGCCACGTCGCGCATCGTCGAGCGCTCGACCGAACCTCCGCTCGACAACGTTGTCACCGACACATAACGATGTGTACTCGAAAAGCCGCGCCGTCCGCAAGGGTGCTTGACAGTTTGCGTCAAAATTCGCTAGGACTGTCCCGACAACGTTGTCAGTCCAGACGGCGAGTCGAACACTCACCAGCGCCACGCGGGCGCTCGACACTGGAGGTTCTCCAACGATGCAGATTCATTCGGTTCGTGGCGCTCGCCGGCTGGTTGCGGTCGCCGGCGTTCTCGGTGTCGCGGCTTCGCTCGCCGCGTGCGGCGGCAGCAGTGACAACAGCAGCGGCAGCGGCAGCGGGACCAGCGTCGCCACCAAGGACATCAGCCTGACCCTCATCACCAAGGACTCCACGAACCCCTTCTTCGTCGCGATGCAGAAGGGCGCCAAGGCGGACGCGGACAAGCTCGGGGTCAAGCTGACCATCGCCTCGGGCAAGCAGGAGGGCGACGACCAGGGCCAGATCAACGCGATCGAGGACGCGATCGCGCGCGGCGACAAGGGCATCCTCATCACCCCGATGTCCACCGGCGTCAACGGCGCGATCAAGAAGGCGCGCGACGCCGGCCTCTATGTCATCGCCCTCGACACCCCGCCGGACCCGGCCAACATCGTCGACATCACGTTCGCCACGGACAACCGGCTCGCGGGCCAGCTCATCGGCAAGTGGGCGGCCGGGACCCTGAACGGCCAGAAGGCGACCATCGCCCTGCTCGACCTCTTCTCCGACAAGATCGTCTCTGTCGACTACAACCGTGACCAGGGCTTCCTCGAAGGCATGGGCATCCCGGTCAACGACGGCAAGAAGAACGGCGACGAGGCCAAGACCGGCAAGTACACCGGCGGCAAGGGCGGCGACTACGAGATCGTCTGCAACGAGGCCGGCCAGGGCAACCAGGACGGCGGCCGGTCCGCGATGGAGCGCTGCCTGTCCAAGAACAAGAACATCAACCTCGTCTACACGATCAACGAGCCCACCGCCGTCGGCGCGAACGGCGCCCTGAGTGCCGCCGGGGTCAAGGCGACGATCGTCTCCGTCGACGGTGGTTGCAACCCGGGCATCGCGTCCGTCAAGAGCGGCGTCATCGGCGCGACCGCGCAGCAGTACCCGCTCAAGATGGCCCAGCTCGGCCTCGAGGCCATCGTCAAGATCGCCCAGGGCGGCGCCAAGCCGACCACGTCCGACGGCCTCGACTTCTTCAACACCGGGGTCGCGCTGGTCACCGACAAGCCGGTCGCCGGCGTCGACAGCATCACCACCGACGCCGCGTCGAAGATCTGCTGGGGCTGAGGCATGACGGCCTCCTCGGATGCTGCCTCTCGCTTCGGCGAGAGGCAGCAGTCGCCGCTTCAGCGGGCGCAGCACCTGCTGCACCAGTACCCCTACATCAGCCCCCTGGTCCTCCTGATCGTCACGGCGGTCGCGTTCACCATTGCCAACCCGAAGTTCTCCCAGCCCTTCCAGGTCGGGACCCTGGTCCAGCAGACCGCGATCACGGCGGCCCTCGGTGTCGGGCAGACGCTGGTCATCCTCACCGCGGGCATCGACCTGTCGGTGGGCGCGATCACCATCCTCTCGTCGATGATCATCGCCTCGCTCGCCAAGGACGGCGGCATGCCGGGCCTGCTCGCCATCTGCATCGGCGTCGCGCTGGCGACGCTGGCCGGGCTGCTCAACGGCCTGCTCGTCACCCGGCTCAATCTGCCGCCGTTCATCGTCACGCTGGGCACGCTGTCGATCTTCACCGCGATCGCGCTGCTCTATTCGGGCGGCTCGGCGATCACCAGCGATGCGCTGCCCGGGATCGTCAACTTCCTCGGGGAGGGCATCGGTCCGCGGGGTGGGTTCCGGATCACTTGGGGTGTCATCGCCGTCGCGCTGATGTATGTCGTCATCGGCTTCATGCTGAGCCAGACCGCCTGGGGCCTGCATGTGTATGCCGTCGGCGACGACCCCGAGTCCGCTCGCCTCTCCGGCGTCGCGAGCAAGCGGGTGCTGATGTCGGTCTACACCGTCACCGGCTTCCTCTGCGGAATCGGGGCCTGGGTGCTGATCGGGCGGTCGAGTGGAGCGGACCCGAACTCCCTCGCCACGGCCAACCTCGACAGCATCACCGCGGTCGTCATCGGTGGCACCAGCCTCTTCGGCGGCCGCGGACGGCTCATCGGAACCCTGATCGGTGCGTTGATCGTCCAGTCGTTCACCTTCGGGCTCTCCCTCATGAGCGTGAACCCGCAGTGGCGCCTCCTGGCCATCGGCATCCTCGTCATCGTCGCCGTGTCCATCGACCAGTGGATCAGGAAGGTCAAGGCATGAGCATCGAGAAGCTGCCGCTTTCGATCGACCACATCCCCGAGTCGAAGCGGGCGGTCTATGCGGCCGAGCCGATCCTGTCGGCGCGCAACCTGCGGATCACCTTCGGTCGGGTCGTCGGGCTCGACGGTGTCAACGTCGACCTCTACCCCGGCGAGGTGCTCGCGGTCATCGGCGACAACGGCGCCGGCAAGTCGACGCTGATCAAGTGTCTGACCGGCGCCTACCTCGCCGATTCGGGCGAGATCTTCGTCAACGGCGAGCAGGTGCACTTCAAGCGCCCGCAGGACGCCCGCGACGCGGGCATCGAGACGGTCTATCAGCAGCTGGCCGTCATCCCGGCGCTCGACATCGCCAGCAACCTCTATCTCGCCCGCGAGGAGCGGGTCAAGGGTCCGCTGGGCCAGTGGCTGCGGGTGCTCGACAAGCGCGGCATGAAGCGCCGCGCCGGTGAGGCGGTGCAGAAACTCGGGATCCAGACGATCCAGAACATGGGTCAGGCCGTCGAGACTCTCTCCGGCGGTCAGCGGCAGGCCGTCGCCGTGGCTCGCGCCGCGGCGTTCGGGAGCAAGGTCGTCGTCCTCGACGAACCGACCGCGGCCCTGGGCGTCAAGGAGTCGGGCATGGTGCTCAACATGATCAAGCAGCTGCGGGACAGCGGTCTCGGCATCATCTTGATCAGCCACAACATGCCGCACGTCTGGGAGGCGGCCGACCGGATCCACATCCAGCGGCTCGGCGGCTGTGCCGGGGTCATCACCCCGCAGTCCCACGACATGGGCGAGGGCGTCGCCATCATGACCGGCGCCAAGAAACTGGTGGCTGACGCGCCAGCCTGACCGGCACGCCCGCCCGACCCGCCCCACGCACCCGACCGGGGGCCGTGAGTCCGCTCACGGCCCCCGGCCGTGTCACGATGGGGCCCACCCGATTTCCCCCGCCCTGGTGACCGAAGGAGTTCCCGTGGCCGGCAACGAGCCGAACCCCGCGGCATACGGACATATGCCGGCACCGCCTCCCGGCGGACGTATGCCGACCGCTCGCCCCCCGCTCGCCCGTCCCCGGGCGATGGACCTCGCCGTGCGGCTGATGCAGGCCGGCGGCGTACTCGCCCTGGTCAGCGTCGTCTTGACCATCCTGACGCGGGACAGCATCCGTGACCAGGTCGCCGAGCGGATGCGGAAGGCCGACTCGTCGGTGACACAGGGACAGATCGATTCGGCCATGTCCGTCGGCCTGGCGATCGGGATCATCTGGGGCCTGTTCGTCGCGGCGCTGTGGTTCGCGACCGCCGTGGCCAACGGCCGGGGGCAGTCCTGGGCCCGGATCCTCGCCTCGGTGTTCTTCACGATCTCGGCGGTGTTGACCATCCTCGGCTTCTTTCAGCAGTCCGCGGCGCTCTCGAAGGCCCTCGGCCTGGGGGCGCTGGCGATCGGGGCGTTCGCCATGTTCTGCATGTGGCGCCCGGAGTCGACCGCGTTCTATGTCTCGCGGAGCGGCCGTTCCTGACGGAAGGGGTGGACTTCTCCCCGGAGATGATCGACCGGGCTCGCGCAAAGGTGCCCGAGGCGAGGTTCACGATCGGCGACGTCTGGTGTCCGCCGCTGTCGGCCGCGGCATACGACGTGGTCCTGAGTCGACACGTCCTGCGGGCCGTGCCCGACCCGGAGACGGTCTACTGGGGCATGGCCATTCAGGACGAGCGGTATCTGCTGGTCAGCCGCTCCTGATTCGGCCGGGCCGGCAGGTCAGCGTCGGCGGACGATCGGGAGTTCGGCCGTCTGGTCGGCGAGGACGGGGATCTCGGTGGTGTCGATGCCGAGGATCGACTTCTCCTCGGGCTTGCTGGGCAGAACGTTGGCGACGTAGTCCACCGTGGCGTCCTCGATCCGGATGTCCCGGCCGGCGACCTCGGCCATGTACCAACGGTGTTCGAGGATCTCGTGGAACAGCTCGGCGGGCTCGAGCTTGCCGCGCATCTCCCGGGGGACCGATCGGGTGATCGGCTCGTAGACGTCGGTGAGCCAGTCGTGGGCGACCAGTTCCTCGTCGTCGCCCTGTCGGTCCTGGGAGGCCCGGAAGGAGTCGAGGTCGTTGAGCAGGCGCCGGGCCTGGCCCTCCTCGACGTCGAGGCCGGTGAGGCGCAGCAGGCGACGGGAGTGGTGGCCGGCGTCGACGACCTTGGGCTGGATGTAGATCGACGTGCCGCCGATGTCGGTGACGATGGCGAGTTCGTCGACGTCGAAGCCGATGTCGTTGAGCCGGCGGATCCGGTCCTCGACCCGCCAGCGTTCGCCGGAGTCGAATGTCTCGGCATCGGTCAGTTCGCTCCACAGCGCGCGATAGCGCACCACGATCCGATCCGAGGTCGCGATCGGATCCTCGCCGTGGAGGAGGCCACCGGCCTCGAGATCGAAGAGTTCGCCGGCGATATTGATCCGGGCGATGTCGAGGTCGTGCTCGCGCTGCCCGTCCGAGAGTCTCGCGCGCAGCTCGCCGGTCTCGGCGTCGACGAGGTAGGCCGCGAAGGCTCCGGCGTCGCGGACGAAGAGGGTGTTGGACAGGGAGACGTCGCCCCACCAGAACCCGGCGAGATGGAGTTTGACGAGGAGGACGGCGAGGGCGTCGATGAGGCGGGCGGCGGTGTCGGGTCGCAGTGCCTGGCTGTAGAGCGCGCGATACGGGAGGGAGAACTGAAGGTGGCGCGTGACCAGGCAGGCGTCGAGTGGGTCGCCCTCGTCGTCGACGCGGCCGGAGACCACGGCGAACGGCTCGACGCAGGGGAGTCCGAGCCGGCCGAGGTTGCGCAGCAGGTGGTACTCGCGCATGGCGATGTCGGCCTTGATCTCCTTGACCGCCAGGATCCGGCCGGACAGTTTGACAAACCGGACCACGTGCCGGGAGATGCCCCGCGGGAGGGCCGCCAGCCGCTCGGCCGGCCAGTCCTCCAGCGGAAGACTCCACGGGAGGTCGAGCAGGGCCGGGTCCGGCCGCGAGGCGGTGATGTCGAGAGCCACGCCCCCATTGTGCCGGGCACCTGGCCGCCCGCGGTGCGCCCGCGGCCGCGGCACTCCCCGCGCCGCCCACCGTGCCGCCCACCGTGCGCCCTGAGACTCGGGCTACCGCCTGGTAAGTCGGGTGATCACCCGACTTACCAGGCGGTGGCCCGAGTCTCAGACGGGCAGCGCGCACCGACGCGAGCGGAGCGAGATTGTCGGGCGCAGCAGAAAGCGCGGCCCTCGCGAAGCGAGGACCGCGCTTTCTGAAAGGCGAAGCCCCGGTGTGGGGCGAAGCCCCGGTGTCAGTCGACCAGGCGCTCGCCGGTCTGGCCGTTGAAGATGTGGACGTGGCCGTCGGCGGACGGGGTGATGTAGAGCGTGGAGCCCTTCTCCGGGGGACGGCGGCCGTCGACGCGCGCGATGAACGGCTTCTCCATGCCCTCCTCCTTCGTCACGTGGCCGGCCTGGGGGGTGCCGTAGATGTAGGCGTCGGCGCCGAGCTCTTCGACGACCTCGATGGTGATCGGCAGGCCGTCACCGTCGGGGCGGACGTCGACGTCCTCGGGACGGACACCGACGATGACCTCGCTGCCGGCGTTGCCGAGGGCGCCGCGGGGAACGGGGATCGTCTGGGAGCCGAAGCGGACGCCGCCGTCGACGACCGGCATACCGATGAGGTTCATGGCGGGCGAGCCGATGAAGCCGGCGACGAACAGGTTGTCCGGGTGGTCATACATGCGGCGCGGGGTGTCGCACTGCTGGAGCAGGCCGTCCTTGAGGAGCGCGACGCGGTCGCCCATCGTCATGGCCTCGACCTGGTCGTGGGTGACATAGACGGTGGTGACACCGAGGCGACGCTGCAGCGACGCGATCTGGGTGCGGGTCTGGACGCGGAGCTTGGCGTCGAGGTTCGACAGCGGCTCGTCCATGAGGAAGACCTGCGGGGAGCGGACGATCGCGCGGCCCATGGCGACACGCTGCCGCTGGCCACCGGAGAGCGCCTTCGGCTTGCGCTCGAGGTACTGGGTGAGGTCGAGGATCTTGGCCGCTTCCTTGACGCGGGTGTCGATCTCGCTCTTGTTGACGCCGGCGATCTTGAGGGCGAAGCCCATGTTGTCGGCGACGGACATGTGCGGATAGAGCGCGTAGTTCTGGAAGACCATCGCGACGTCGCGGTCCTTGGGGGACAGGTTGGTGACGTCGCGGTCACCGATCCAGATCTTGCCGGCGTTGACCTCTTCGAGGCCGGCGAGCATGCGCAGGCTGGTGGACTTGCCACAGCCGGAGGGGCCGACGAGGACGAGG
>JBDIAJ010000066.1:0-20444 GCA_039812345.1 Nostocoides sp.
GCGCGATCGTCGGCCGAGTCCCGCTGCACCTGGCCGCGAGGCTCGACGATGCCCTTCGCCTCCACCTGGATCTCTAGCGGATTCGCCCGGACGCTTCAGACGGTGAACGCGTCTCGGAAGCGCGCGAGCGCCACGTCAGGGTCGCCGGAGGCGAACGCCTCCAGGCCGACCACGCCGGCATACCCCATGTCGTGCAACGCCCGGGCGACACCGGCGTAGTTGATCTCGCCGGTGCCGGGCTCGCAGCGGCCGGGGACGTCGGCGACCTGGATCTCGCCGATCCACGGCAGGGCCCGGCGGCACAGCTCGATGAGGTTCCCCTCGCCGATCTGTGCGTGATAGAGGTCGAGGTTGAGTCTCAGGTGCGGGCTGTCGACCGACGCGACGAGCGCCAGGGTGTCGGCCGCCGCGCCGAACGGCGTGCCGGGGTGGTCGACGGCGAGGTTGAGGTTCTCCAGCACATAGGTCACCTGCTCGCGCTCGGCGAGTTCGGCGATGCGGGTGAGCGTATGCCGCGCGGCCAGCCACATCGCGCCGGTCACCACCTCGACCGGGCGGACCGGCCGGCCGTCGGGGCCCAACCCGGTCCCGTGGATGTTGAGCGCTCCGGCGCCGATCCGCTTGGCGACGGCGATCGACTCCGCCGCCGTCCGGAGCAGGTCGTCGGCGCCGTCCGGGGTGATCAGGTCGCCGCTGCGGTATCCGGTCATCGACGTGAACCGGACACCGGAGGCCGCCGCCTCCTCGAGGGCGGCGATGTCGTGCCGGGTCCAGTCCCAGATCTCGACGGCGAACCCGGCCTCGTGGATCCGCCGGATCCGCTGCGCCATCGGCAGCTCGCGAAAGAGCATCTCGGCCGAGGCCGCGAGGGTGAACGGGGCATCGGCATACGTCATGGTTGATCCTCCTGTGCGCAAGGTGTGACCTGGGAATACATCCACTGTGTATTGCAACAGAGCTACCATGCATCTATGTCGTCTCTCCTGCAGATCCGCGACGTGCGCGACGAAACCCGCCGGGCGCTGAAGTCCCGGGCGGCCGCGGAGGGCAAATCGCTGAACGGCTACCTCCTCGACCTCCTCGATCGGGAAGTCTCGCGGCCGACGGTCGCCGAGGTCCTGGCCCGCGCCGAGCAGCGCAGCGGCCGCGCGACCGGCTCAGCCCTCGAGGCCGTGACCGCCGCGCGAGCCGACCGGGAATCCGGGGGCCCGTCCTGGTGATCGTCGTCGATTGCGCGGCCGTCGTCGATGCCCTCACCCTGGTCGAGGGCAGCGACGACCTCCGAGCGGAGTTGCGCCATGGCGAGTTGCAGGCGCCGGCTCTGCTGGACTTCGAGGTCGTCTCCGCGGTGCGCGGCCTGACGCTCGGGCACCGGATCAGCCCGGAGCGAGCGGCGGACGTTCTCACCGACTTCGATGCGCTGCCCATCATCCGGTGGGCGAGCGCCGATGCCCTGCGCCGTCGAGCCTTCAGCCTCCGCGACAACCTGAGCGCGAATGACGCGGCCTACGTGGTGTTGGCCGAGGCGCTGGGTTGCCCACTGGTCACCAGGGACGCCCGGCTGGCGCGCTCCCGCGGGCATACCGTCGAGATTCGCGTCCGCTGACGGATCAGACGTTCTGCGGGAAGCCGAGGTTGATGCCCGCGTGGCTCGGGTCCAGCCACCGCGACGTGATCACCTTGCCGCGAGTGAAGAAGTGCACACCCTCCATGCCATAGGCGTGGCTGTCCCCGAAGAGCGAGGCCTTCCAGCCGCCGAAGGAGAAGAACGACACCGGGACCGGGATCGGGACGTTGATGCCGACCATGCCGACCTCAACCTCGTTCTGGAAGCGGCGCGCGGCGCCCCCGTCGTTGGTGAAGATCGCCGTGCCATTGCCGTAGGGGTTGTCGTTGATCATCGTCAGGCCCTCGTCATAGGACTTCACCCGCACGACCGACAGGACCGGGCCGAAGATCTCGTCGTCATAGACGGACATCCCCGGCGTGACCTTGTCGAAGAGGGTCGGACGCAGGAAGAAGCCGTCACCGTCGGCGTCGATATCGCCGTCCCGGCCGTCGACGAGGAGCTCGGCACCGTCGCTGACCCCGGTGTCGAGATAGCCGGCGACCTTGTCGCGGTGCTGCTTGGTCACCAGCGGGCCCATGTCGGTGCCCCGGGTGCCGTCGCCGGTGACGAGCTTGCCCATCCGGTCCTTGATCTTCTCGATCAGCTCGTCGCCGATCGGGTCGACCGCCAGGAGGGCGGAGATCGCCATACAGCGTTCACCGGCGGAGCCGAACCCGGCGTTGATGGCGGCATCGGCGGCGAGGTCGAGGTCGGCGTCGGGGAGCACGAGCATGTGGTTCTTCGCTCCGCCGAGCGCCTGCACGCGCTTGCCGTTGGCGGTGCCGGTCTCGTAGACATACTTGGCGATCGGGGTGGACCCGACGAAGGAGACGGCCTTGATGTCGGGGTGGCCGAGGATCGCGTCGACGGCCTCTTTGTCCCCGTGGACGACGTTGAGCACCCCGTCGGGCAGACCGGCCTCCTTCCACAACTGCGCCACGGCGTTGACCGCCGAGGGGTCCTTCTCGGACGGCTTGATCACCACGCAGTTGCCGCAGGCGATGGCGATCGGCACGAACCACAGCGGCACCATCGCCGGGAAGTTGAACGGGCTGATCACGCCGACGACGCCGAGGCTCTGCCGGATCGAATAGACGTCGACCTTGGTCGAGACATTCTCGGAGAACCCGCCCTTGAGCAGATGTGGTATGCCGCAGGCGAACTCGGCGACTTCGAGGCCGCGCGCCACCTCGCCGGCCGCGTCGGAGAGGACCTTGCCGTGCTCGCTCGTGATGATCGCCGCGATCTCGTCCTTCTTGGCGTTGAGCAGTTCCCGGAACTTGAAGAGCACCTGCGTGCGGCGCGCCAGCGAGGAGTCGCGCCACTGCTCGACCCAGGCCGCCTTGGCCCGCTGGACCACCTCGTCGACCAGGGCGGCCGAGGCGAGGTCCAACGCGCCGGTCTGCTCGCCGGTCGCCGGGTTGTAGACCGGGCTGGTGCGCTCCGCGGTGCCCTCCCACGGGCTGCCGCCGATGAGGTGGGTGATCCGGGTCGGTGTGCTCATGTCGCTCTCCTCGTCTAAATGTACTTACATACTAACATACTCAGGAGGGGGACTCCAACGTCGGTGGGGTGCTCCACGTCGCCAGATACTCCTCGATCGTGGTGCGCATGAACCGGCTGGACTCCTCGGCTCGATCCTCCCAGGCGAAGACGCATGCCGTGAGGATCCCGTCGAACCCATTCCGCTCCAACGCGGCGAAGAAGCGACCGAAGTCGACCTCGCCCTGGCCCATGTCGAGGTGCTGGTGCACGGTGACCTGAGACCCGGGCGGGTTGACGATATAGCGCAACCCGGACGAGGCGGTGTGGTCGTAGGCGTCGGCGAGGTGGCACATCGTCGTCAGGGCGCCGGCCTTGTCGAGGATCCCGTCGACGTCATTGCCCTGGTGGAAGGTGTGCGGGGTGCAATAGAGGAAGCTGACGTTGTCGGAGTTGAGCGCCCGGATCAGGTCGATCGCCCGCTTGCCGTCCTCCTCGAAGTCGTCGGGGTGCGGCTCGAGGACGAGGCGGATCCCCTCCGCCTCGAAGGCCGGCAGCAACTCCTCCATCGACCGCCAGAACTGCGCCTCGCAGACGTCCGCCTGGCGCGGATTGCCGTTGAACTCGCTGTTCATCGTGTCGACGCCGAGGAGGGACGTCAGCTGGATCGCCCGCTTCCAGTAGCGCACCGCCGCCTGCCGGGCATCCTCATCGGGTCCCGACCAGCGATACAGCGGCAGGACCGAGGAGACCCCGACTCCGGCTCCCCGCAACGCCTTCCGGAAGGACGCGACCCCGGCGTCGTTGATCCGCGGATGCGTGAAGAAGGGCGTGAAGTCCTCGCGTGGCGACAGCTCGATCCATTCGTAGCCGAGATCGGCGACGACCCCGGGAAGGGTGTCCAGCGTCGTGACCTCGCGGAACATGTAGGGGTCGAGGGCGATCTTCATGACAGGGTCTCCTGATCGACGAGGGTGACCGCCACCGGCGCACCGGAGGCGAGCGACTGCATCCCGGCTTCGCAGACGGCGGTCGCGGCATACCCGTCCCATGAGGTCGCGCCGACGACCTCGCCGCGGCGGGAGGCGTCCGCCCACGCCTGGATCTCCCGGTCGTAGGCGACCCGGAACCGCACCCTGAAGTCCGGGTCGGCCAGCCCGCCCCAATAGCCGTATGCCGCGTCGGCACCCTCTCCGGCCATGGTCGTGTAGAGCCCGGTCTGGGGCCGCCCCGCGATGGCGCTGCCGCGCTCGGCCACCGCCTCGCAGCGGACCTCATAGCCGACCTGGCAGTTGACGAAGACCTCGTTGGTGACCATCCCGCCACCCGCCATCGTGAACAGGGCGACCTGGGGGTCGACCACCCCCTCGCAGGCGTGGCTCGTCGGGGCCGGCGAGAGCACCTGGATGGTGGTGATCTCCTGCCCGAACATGAAGCGAGCGACGTCGACCTCGTGGACGAGGCTGTCCCGCACGATCATCTCGGAGCGGAACTCGGGATTGGGCACTGACTTGTTGCGATGGGTGTTGTGCAGCAACAGGGTCCGCCCGAGGACGCCGGAGTCGAGGAGCTGCTGCAACTGCGCATACTGCGGGTCGAAGCGGCGCATGAAGCCGACCTGGACCAGCGGGCGCCCCGCCGCGCGCTCCGTCCGGAGCACGCGCAGGGACGACGCGCTGTCCATCGTCAACGGCTTCTCGCACATGGCGAACTTGCCGGCGGCGATGCACGCGAGCAGCTGGTCCTCGTGGACGAAGCCGGGCGAGGCGATGACGACGGCGTCGACCTCGTCATCGGCGATCAGGGCGAGGGGGTCCGCGATCGCCCGCACGCCGTCGAACTGTCCGGCCAGGGCCGCGGCCCGGGCCGTGTCGGCATCCGACACGGCCACGAGCCGGGCTCCGGCGATGCGGTGGACGAGGCGTTCGGCGTGATCGGCGCCCATCATGCCGACGCCGATCACCCCGACCCGCAGATCCTGGTCGGCCATGGACCTAGGCCTCCGAGTCCCTGGGACGCTGGAAGAGGGAGTGGTCGATCTCCGCCTCGACCGCGTCCGCGGCCGCCGCGTCCTCGCTTCCGGCGGGCTCGCTGCCCCGCAACTCGTGGCTCAACTCGGCCAGCTCCTGGCCACCGGCCATCTCCGCCGTCAGTTGGTCGAGGGTGATCTCGTCGCGGTGCGCGTCGAGGACCAGCCGTCCGAGCTTGAGGATGACGAAGTGGTTGCCGACCATATAGGCGTGGTGCGGGTTGTGGGTGATGAAGATGACCCCGAGGCCCGAGTCGCGCATCTTGGTGACGTACTTGAGCACGACTCCGGATTGCTTGACGCCGAGCGCGGCGGTCGGCTCGTCGAGGATGACGACCCGGGCACCGAAGTAGATCGCCCGGGCGATCGCGATGCACTGTCGCTGCCCACCGGACAGGGCCCCGACCGGCCGGTCGAGATCCGGTATGACGATCCCCATCTTCTGCAGTTCCTCGCCGGCGATCCGTTTCATCGTCGGGATGTCGAGGCTCAGCCCCTTCTTGACCTCGTTGCCGAGGAAGAAGTTGCGCCACACCGACATCAGCGGAGCGAGCGCCAGGTCCTGATAGACGGTGGCGATGCCCTTGGCCTGCGCCTCACGCGGGGAGTTGAACCGGATCTCCGCCCCGTCCATCCGCACGACACCCTCGGTGTGCTGGTGCAGCCCGGCGATGATCTTGATCAGCGTCGACTTGCCGGCGCCGTTGTCGCCGAGGACGCAGGTGACCTCGCCCGCCCCCACGCTGATGTTGACGCCACGCAACGCGTGGACGTTGCCGTAGCTCTTGCCGACCTCGTCCAGTTCGAGGATGCGATCGCCGACCGGGTGGACCCCAGTCGCGGTCTCGGTTGCCGTTGCCGTACTCATCACGCCTCCGCTCGCTTCTTGACGTACATGTTGATCAGGACCGCGGCGATGAGCATGACGCCGAGGAAGGTGCGCAGCCAGTCGACGTCCCAGTTCGCGTAGTTGATGCCGAGCACCGCCATGCCGTAGATCAGCGCGCCGATCGAGCCTCCGACGATCGAGCCATAGCCGCCGGTCAACAGGCACCCGCCGATGACGGCCGCGATGATGTAGATGAACTCATAGCCCGGGCCGGTCCCCGACTGCAGGGTGTTGTACTCGAACAAGGTGTGCATCCCCAGCAGCCAGGCCGCGAATCCGGTGCCCATGAAGAGGGCGATCTTGGTCGCGACCACCGGCACACCGACGGCCCGTGCGGCCGCGGAGTCGCCACCGGCGGCGAGGATCCAGTTGCCGTACTTCGTGCGCAGCAACAGGAACGAGATGCCGACGGTCAGCAGGACCCAGTAGACGATCGGGATCTTGATGTCGATCGGGCCCAGCGAGAACTCCGAGGCGAAGACGGCGTGGGCCGAGTTGAACCCCGCCATGTCGTTGATCTCGTTGGAGGACACACCACCGGTCACGATCCGGGTCACGGCGAGGTTGGCCCCCCAGAACACGAAGTACGTGCCGAGGGTGACCAGGAAGCTGGGCAGCTTCGTGACATGCAGCAGCCAGCCGTTGAAGGCCCCGATCGCCAGGGCAAAGACCAGCGAGATGAGCACGCCGACCCAGACGTTGAAGTTGAAGTACCACGCCATGTGCGCCGCGGTCAGCCCGGCCGTGGTCACCGCGACACCGGTCGAGAGGTCGAACTCACCACCGATCATCAGGAGGGCGACGAAGACGGCCATGATCCCGATCGTCGAGGACGAATAGAGGATCGTGCCGATGTTGTCGACGCTGCGGAAGGCCGGGGCGACGGCCAGGAAGAGGACGGCCAGGGCGATGGCGCCGATGAGCGCCCCGACGGCCGGCATACTGAAGAAGGTCGAGACGGCCGATCGGGTGCGGACCCTGTCGTCGGTTGCGGTTGCGGTGGTCATTCCTCGCTCACCGGGTTCCCTTCGCGGCGAACTCCGCGACCTTGGCGATGTTGGAGGCGTCGATGAACGACGGCCCGGTCGCGACGTTGTTGCCGCCGCCCATGGTGTTGCCGTTGATCTTGTAGAGGTAGAGCGACGCCACCGCGAGGTAGCCCTGGAGGTAGGGCTGCTGGTCGATCGCCCATTGCACCTTGCCGGTCTTCACGGCGTCGACCAGTGCCTTGTTGGTGTCGAAGGTCCCGATCTTCGCGGAGGACTTCGCGTCCCCGACCGCCTTCACCGAGTCGAGCGCGTATGCCGCGCCGAGCGTGACGATCCAGTCGATCGACTTGTCGCCGGTCAGCTTTCCCTCGACGGTCGTCGTGACGGCGGCGTCATTGCGTCCGTCGACATACACCCGGTCGACCGTGACACCGCTGGCGCCGTCCGCCACGCCCGCACACCGGTCCTCCAGCTGCTGTTGGCCCTGTTCCTGGATGACGCAGATCGCGTGCTTGGCACCATCCTTGGCGAGTCGGGCGCCGACGGCCTTGCCGGCGTCGGTCTCGCCCTGGCCGAAGTAGCCGATCGCGCCGAGGCCCATGGCGTCCGGTCCGCCGGCGTTGAACATCGAGACCGGGATCCCGGCCGCGATGGCCTTCTTGATCGCCGGGCCGAGCGCGCCGGTGTTGGGGTCGGTGACGGCGATGCCGTCGACCTTCTTGTCGATGGCCGCCTGGACGAGCTGCGCCTGCTTGGTCGCGTCCGGGTCGTTCGTGTAGTTGAGCGAGACACCGACGTCGGTGGCGGCCTGCTCGGCGCCCTTGCGGATGATGTCCCAGAAGGTGTCCCCGGGCGCCTGGTGCGTGATCATCGTGACCGTCATCGTCTTGGCCCGAGCGCCGCCGGCGGCGGTCTGGTTCGCCTGCTCGACGGCCTTGCGGCCGCCGGTCGAGGAGCACGCCGCGAGGGAACTCACGAGCGCGAGTGTGATCGCCGCTGTGCCGATCTTCTTGTGATCAATCATGGTGTGTGCACTGACCTTTCGAACATCACCGCTTCGTCGAGGCGGTGTCCTTGGTGGGGGTGAACTCGAGCCGGCAACGGTGCCGCTCCACAACGAGACGTCGGCCGCTCACCTCCCCGCGGGGAAGGGGAGTCGGGGGTCGGCCGGAAGGTCCGGCCACGATTCGCGGACCCAGCCGTGCGCCGGGTCGTCGCAGATCCGCCAGGCGCGCTCGGGCCCCGGCCCGGCCATGACGTTGAGGTAGTAGAGGTCGGCCGACGGCGCCGCGATCGCCGGCCCGTGCCAGCCGTGCGGCACGAGCACGACATCACCGGAGCGCACCTCGGCCAGCACGTCGATCGGCCGGTCGGCGTGCTCCTGCGCGGAGCCGTAGACCCGTTGGTAGCCGACCGGATCGGTGCCCCTCGGATCGGTGGAGCGCACCTCGAAGTAGTAGATCTCCTCGAGCTGCGTCTCCCGCTCCGACTCGGTGTCGTGCTTGTGCGGCGGCCAGGAACTCCAGTTGCCCGCGGGAGTGATCACCTCGCAGACGAGGATCGAGTCGGCGTCGAGGACCTCGGGCAGACCGAAGGCGCGCACCTCGCGGGAGGACGTGCCCGCGCCGCGGATCTCGACCGGCACCTCCTCCACCGTGACATGCCGGAACGGCTTGGGTCGACTCTGCTTCGTCGCGGGGGCGCCGGCCAGGGCGACCCGGGCCGGACCGCCCTCGGCGGTGACCTGGACGCGGGCGCCGCGACCGGCATACGCGATGTCGGTGGCGGAGGCGAAGACATCCGCACGCCCGGCGAGGACGACCGCGTGCTCGGTCCCGTCGGCGTCGGTGACCGTCACCCGCACCGACCCACGCAGCGGCACCACGACGGTCTCCTCGGTGCCACTGTCGTGCGTGAGCGACGCGGCCTCGGCCAATTCGGCGACGCGCAGCATCGTGTGCCGCCAGCCGTCGATGTGGTCGTCGATGACCGTGGCGAACTCGCCCTGGGCGGCGACGCCATTCGGGAACACCCAACGGTCGTTGTCGCGTCCGGTCCCGGTCGGTGTGCGGTCGGCGCTCGGGGTTCGGGGTGTCATGACGCCTCCAGGTGGACGAGTCGGGCGGCGATGTCGACGGCAGCGGCGACGTCGCCGTCGCGGGGGAAGAGCAGGGCCCGGCCGACGACGAGGCCGCGCACGGGTGGGATCGTCAGGGCGCGGGCCCAGCGGGCATACGTCTCCTCGGGGTCCCCGTCCGGGTCACCGCCGAGCAGCAGCGTCGGCAGTGTCGTGGCGAGCATGACCCGGTCGAGGTCGTCGACCACGGGCAGCTTCAGCCAGGTGTGGGCGCTGTCGTCGCCGAGGCCGGAGGCGATCTGGATGCTCCGGATCGTCGAATCCGGATCGAGGAGGTTGTACACCCGCCCGTCGCGCGACTCGGACAGGAACGGCTCGATCATCGCCATGAGGCCGTATGCCGCGAGCTCGCCAACCGCCCGCGCGCAGGCCGTCAGCGTCGATGCGGTGCCGGGATCGCCGAGGGCGATGCGGGTGAGCATCTTGCCTCCGTCGAGCCCGCGCGCACTCGCCTTCGCCGCGGTGTATGCCGTGAAGCGGTCGTCGAGTTCGAAGCTCGCGCCCTGCAGCCCACCGCGGTTCATCGACCCGATGGCCAGTTTGTCCTCCAGGGCACCCATCAGCACGAGGTCGTCGAGCACGTCGGGGGTGCCGAGGACGCCGTCGACCCCGGGTCGCGACAGCGCGGTCGCGAGGCGCTCGAGCAGGTCGACCCGGCTCGCCATCGCCATCCCCTGATCGCGCACCCCGAGCGCGCCGCGGGCGGGGTGGTCGGCGGCGACGATCAGCAGGCGCCCGTCCGCGCCCACCCGCGGCCGCCGGCGGCGGGCCGACCAGGCGGCGGCGATCAGCTCCGGCTCGCGGACCCGGATCTCGGTAAGCTCGCGCGGGGCCGGGGCCGGGCTCACGGCGTGCCCGCCCGGGCGTCCAGGGCCGATTCCACCTCGGCGGATGTGGGCATGGCCGTCGCGCACTCGAGCCGTGAGGCGACCAGCGCGCCGGCGACATTGGCGAACTCGATGGTCCGGTGGAGGTCCCAGCCGGACAGCAGCCCGTGGATGAGCGCACCGCCGAAGGCGTCGCCGGCGCCGAGTCCGTTGACGACCTCGACCGGGAAGGGCGCCACCTCGACGCGCTCGTCGCGGGTGGCCGCGAGCACGCCACGAGGCCCCTGCTTGACGATGGCGAGGTCGAGGCCGCGCTCGAGCAGGGCATCGGCGGCGCGCTGTGGCTCGCGCTCGCCGACCGCGACGAAGCACTCCTCCCGGTTGCCGAGGGCGACGCTCACGTGATCGAGGGCCCGGGACACCTCCGCCTTCGCCTGCGTCGGATCGGCCCAGAACATCGGCCGGTAGTCAAGGTCGAGGACCGTGTGCCCGAACCGGCCGCGGCGCTCCCACGCCGTGAAATGCGCGGCGGCGGAGGGCTCTCGGGACAACCCGGTCACGGTCGCCCAGAAGACCGGCGCGGCCGCGATGTCGGCCAGAGGCAGGTCGGCCTCGCTCAGCAGAAGGTCCGGCGCCGCCGGGTAGCGATAGAAGTACAGCGGGAAGTTGTCGGGCGGGAAGATCTCGCAGAACGCGACCGGCGTCGGCGGACCGTCTCCCTCGATCGTCGAGATGAACCGCGGGTCGACGCCCAGGCGCGCACTCTCCATGGCGACGAACCGGCCGAACGGGTCGTTTCCGACCTTCGTCACCAGGGCGACGTCGTGGCCATGCCGCGCCGCGGCAACCGCGACATTGGTGGCACTGCCGCCGAGGAACTTGCGGAACGTGCTGACGTGCTCGAGACCCACACCATGGTCCAGCGGATAGATGTCGACCCCGGTGCGGCCCAGGGCGATCACGTCGAACGAGGGCGCAGTCGCTGTCCTCATCCCACGCCCCATCTCCGTCGATCTGCCTGTATGCCGCTGTCCGCCTCTCGGCTGAGGTACAGCATTCCGGGGTGGTCGCGGTCCTGTCAAGACTTTGTCAGGACATTCTCATATCTTGCTGTCTGCTCGTGGGTCGGCAGTGCATCCCAGCACCGGTTCAGCCGGCGGGAGTGGGCGGCGTGAGCGGCTGTGGCTGCCCGGTCTCGACCTCGCGGCGCAATGCGGCGACCTGGTCGCGGGCGGCATACGGCGCGACGCCGAGCACGTCGTCGGTGCGGGGGGTGGACAGGCTCGTATCGAACGGCATCGGCGCCGGCAGCATCGCTCCGTCCGGCACGGGCCCGCTGACGATGAGGTCCGTGTCGAGGTCGAAGACCTCGGCGGCGAGATGGGCCAGCTCGAGGCGGGTGACCGCATCGCCGCCGACCACGTGGAGGATCCCGTCGGCCTCGCGCTCGAGGGCCAGAAGCAGACGCGCGCCGATCTCCGCCGCCGTGATCGGGCTGGCGCTGTTGTTGATCGCCGGGTCCTGCCAGACCGTGAACGGTCGCCCGGCCGACAGCGAATCGACCAGGGAGAGAACGAAGTAGCCGAACCCGCAGTCCTGCGCTCGCGGCGCCGCCGGCTGCGTCAGGTGCCGACCCTGGACGCCACCGACGCGGGCGACGAAGCCACGGTCGGCGCGGTCGATGACGACCTGCTCGGACAGCGCCTTGAACAGGCCATACAGGTTGAGCGGGTTGACCGGCTCCTCCTCGTCCACCTCGTGTCCGGTGCCGTCGAAGACCCAGTCGGTCGACAGGTAGCCGAAACGGGCGCCGGCGGCATTGGCCGCGTCGACGAGCCGCCGGGTCATGCCGACGTAGGCGTCGAAGCCGGCCCGGCGGTCGCGGTAGAGGCCCTGGAGGTCGTTGTCGATCGCCAGGTGGAGCACCGCCGTGCTCGCGTGGTCGCTGAGCGCCGTGGCGACGTCGGCGGGGTCGGCGAGGTCGGTCAGGCGCCAGGCCCAGGGGAAGCCTGGCCCCGGATCACGGCGCACGGCGCACAGGACGTCCGCGCCGCGGGCGGCGAGCACCGCCGCGACGTTGCCGCCGACGAAGCCGGTGCCGCCGGTCAGGAGCACCCGCTCGTTCACGGGAGGACTTCGTCGAGCCGGACCGGTCGGCCCTCCCGCAGGGATCGGGTCGCGGCGATGCCGATGCGGACCGGCTCGCGGCCGTCCGTCGGGCCCACGGGCGAGGGGCCGCCGCTGCGGACGTACTCGGCGAACGCCGCCCACTCCAGCCGGTAGGAGGGCAGGTAGCGGTCGATGAAGAACCAGGGCAGCGGCTGCGCGGCGGTGGAGTCGCCGGTCCGCACCCAAGCGGCGTGGCGCAGGGGGTTGTCCGACAGGGCCATTCCGCCCGAGCCGAAGGCCTCGACGCGCTGGTCGTAGCCGTAAACCGCCTCGCGACTGTTGTCGATCGTCGTGATCGTGCCGTCCGCGTGCGTCAGGACGACGACCGCGGTGTCGACGTCGCCGGCCTCGCCGATGCGCGGGTCGATCCGGACGGCGCCGCGGGCATACACCTCGACGACCTCCGAGCCGACGACGAAGCGGGCCATGTCGAAGTCGTGGATCATCATGTCGAGGAAGATGCCGCCGCTGACCGCGACATACTCGGGCGGCGGCGGGGCGGGGTCGCGACTGGTGATCCGCACGAGGTGGAGGTCGCCGAGCCCGCCGCTGCGCACCGCCTCGGCCACCGCCGCGTGACCGGGATCGAACCTGCGGTTGAACCCCACCATGAAGGGGACGCCGGCCTGCTCGACCGCCGCGAGCGCCTCATCGACCAGCGCGAGGTTCAGGCTGACCGGCTTCTCGCACATGATCGCCTTGCCCGCCTGCGCGGCCCTGATGGTGAGATCGACATGGGTGTCGGTGCTGGTGCAGATCGCCACGGCGTCGACGTCGTCGCTGCCGAGCAGCTCGTCGATCCCGCGCGCGCTGACGCCCAGGCCGGCAGCCACCTGGGCGGCGACCTCGGGGACCACGTCGGCGACGGCGGTGACCGTGGTGCCGGGCACCTCTCGCAGGAGGAGGCCGGCATGCATCCGACCGATGCGACCGGTCCCCACCACCCCCATGCGGACCGGCGGCCGCCCGTCCGCCTCGGCCACACCGAAACCCGCACCCTGCCCGGCCATGTCACTCCCTCGTTGGTTTGCCTGAAGGCGTCCGCCCGGAGCACTGCGCACCGGCTCGACGCGACGGTCGACACCTCATACTCAAGAGGCTGGACGGGCTGATGTCAAGACATTAGGCCAAAGTCATCGCACCGCTGGGTGGCATGTGCAGACATCGTGTCTTTCCCTCGCGTTTGTTGGATTGTTCGTATGTCCGGGGATCTACACTGCGCCGGTGAACACCATCCCGGTCGTCATCGATCGATCGAGCCCGATCCCGCTCTATCACCAGCTCGCCGAGCAGCTCACCGCGGCGATCGAGAGCGGGCGGCTGGGACCGGGCGACCCCTTCGAGAACGAACTCGCCCTGGCCGACCGGCTGGACCTGTCCCGACCGACCGTGCGCCGGGCCATCGCCGAACTGGTCCAGCGCGGGCTCCTGGTGCGCCGGCGGGGGGTTGGGACGACCGTCGCCAGCCCCGTGGTCCATCGCCGTGATGAACTGACGAGCCTGTATGGCGACATGGAGCGTCGGGGACAGCATCCCGTGACCCGGGTCCTGCGGTTCGAGCACGACGTCATCGACCCCACCGCGGCCGACGCCCTGGGACTGCCGGCCTCGACGCCGCTGGTCTATATCGAGCGGCTGCGCAGTGCCGGGGAGGTGCCGGCCGCGCTGATGCACAACTGGCTCCCGCCGGCATACGCGCAGATCACCCAGGCCGACCTGGAGGGCGGCAGCCTCTATGCCTGGCTTCATCTGCACGGGGTCAAACCCGTTGTCGCGCACCAGGTCATCGGCGCCCGTCGGCCGACGGCGACCGAACGCAGGCTGCTCGGACTCGCCGCCGGCGACCCGCTGCTGACGATGTCACGCCGCGCATATGCCGCGGACGGCTCGGCCGTGGAGTTCGGCGACCACTGCTACCGCTTCGACCAATACGCCTTCGACGTGACCGTCCACGAGCGCTGACGTCCGTCTGGCCCACCGCGGTGGCCGGATCAGGTGTCGGCCTTGACCACCAGGACCGGGACTCGGGCGTCGAGGATCAGGGACTGGGTGACGCTGCCCAGGAGGGCCTTGCCCATGGGGGAGCGTCGGCGACCGCCGATGACCAGAAGCGTTGCGCCGGTCCGCGCGACCACGTCGAGAATCGTGTCGGCGGTGTGCCCGACCTCGTCGGAGGCCGCCTCCAGGTCGAGGCTCCAGGTCACCTCCGCGACCTGCGCGGCGGCGAAGGCCTTGGCGAGGTCATCACCGACGGAGGCCTCGAGGGCGGCGCGATGATCGGCGTCACTGGCCTTCTCGACACTGATGACGAGGAGATCCTCGCAGCGTTGCGCGGCCTGGCGAACGGCCTCGGTGAGCACGGCCTGGCTGTACGGCGAGGTCTGGTGGGCGACGGCGACGGTCATGCGGACTCCTGCGGATCGACGGTGGGCGGGTGGTTGGGGTTCACGGGAGGCCGAGGCCCAGCGAGGCGAGGTACTCGCGAGTTCTGACGGCGTTGGGCAGCGGATAGGACTTCTCGCAGCCGTACATGTCCTCCTCGCAGATGACGTAGAGGTCCTTGCCGAGGTCGGCCAGCGCCTCGATCATCAGGCCCATGTCGGGCTCGCCCTTGGGCGGCGCCACGGCGCACCCGGCCTTGACGGCCTTGACGAACGGCCAGTCCTCGGCGTGCGCCTGCTTGACGATGAGCGGGTCCATGGCCTTGATGTGGACATAGGAGATGCGCTCGGGGTACTTGCGGCACAACTCCATCGGGTCGCCCGAGCCATAGATGATGTGTCCGGTGTCGAGGCAGAACCCGACATACTCCGGGTCGGTGGCCTCGAAGACGCGGTCGATGTCCTCCGGGGTCTCGATGTGGCTGTCCCCGTGCGGGTGCAGCACCATGGTCAGCCCGTAGTCCTCCTTCATGATCCGGCCCAGACGGTTGGCGTTGGCGATATAGCGCCTCCAGGCCTCGGGGGAGAGGACCTTGTCATCGATGTAGTCGCCGGTCTTCTCGTCCCGGAACATCGGCGGCAGGTGGACGATGAACTCGGCGCCGACCTCGGCGTGGGTCTGGCCGATGGCGCGGAACAGCTTCTCGGTGTCGTCCCAGGCCTCGGCCTTGTGCAGGATGCCCCACCCGGTTCCCGCCACGACACGGAAGCCGTGTTCGTCCATGACGTCCCGCAGTTCGATCGGGTCGGTCGGGAAGTAGCCGTATGGGCCGGTCTCCATCACCGAGAAGCCAGCGGTCCGCATCTCCTGCAAGGCCGTTCGCCAGTCGACCTGCACCGGATCCTCGGGGAACCAGACGCCCCACTGGTCCGGGCACACGCCGATGGTGAGCCTCCGGTAGCGCTCGTCCGGGTTGACGGCCTTGTCCGACACGTTGATCGCACCTCTTCGGGATAATGAGCTGATGTCCTATCAAACCATGTCACCGCTCGTTGCTCAACGAGTCTGGCGCGACCGGTAGATTTGTTCTAACATTAGGTCAACCACAAGAGACGACCAGGAGCAGACGATGACCGCGACCCCCCTCGAGCAGATGACGGCCGGCGACTTCGGCACCGTGCTCTGGAACGACTCGGCCGATCCGCGCGAGTTGGGGCAGTCGATGGCCTGGGGTGCCGTGGGCGCCACCTGCAACCCGGTGATCGCGGTGACCTGCATCAAGAACGACCTCCCACGCTGGAGCGCGCGGATGCGCGAGCTGGCCGAGGAGTTGCCGACGGCGTCCGAGAGCGCGATCGGGTGGAAGGTCGTCGAGGAGATCTCGCTCGAGGCGGCCGCGCAGTTGCACCCGGTCTTCGAGCAGCAGAACGGGCACAACGGCCGCCTCTCGATGCAGACCGACCCGCGCCTGCACCGCGACGCCGAGGCGCTCGCCGACCAGGCCGTCTATTTCTCCGGGCTGGCCGACAACATCATCGTCAAGATCCCGGCGACCGAGACCGGCATGGCCGCCATCGAGGACGCCGTCGCGCGCGGGACGTCGATCAATGTCACGGTGTCCTTCACCGTCCCCCAGGCCGTCGCCGCCGCCGAGGCGATCGAGCGCGGCATGGCGGCCCGGGAGGCCGCCGGTCACGATGTCTCGCGGATGGGACACGTCGTCACGATCATGGTCGGGCGCCTCGACGACTGGCTCAAGGAGTGCGCCAAGCGCGACGGTGCCGACATCGATCCCGCCTACCTGGAATGGGCCGGGGTCGCCGCCTTCAAGCAGGCCTACGCGATCTTCCAGGAGCGCGGCTTCCGCTCCCGCCTGCTCTCCGCGGCCTTCCGGAACACATTGCAGTGGAGTGAGTTCGTCGGTGGCGACGTCGTGATCTCCCCGCCCTTCGCCTGGCAGGAGAAGATCCAGGCGGCGGGAGTCGCGCCGGAGGCGCGGATGGACGTCCCCGTCGACCCGGCCATCGTCAGCGCCCTCCTGGACACCTTCCCCGATTTCCGGCGCGCGTATGCCGTGGACGGCCTCACGCCGGCCGAGTTCGATACCTTCGGGGCGACCCGCAAGACGCTGCGCCAGTTCCTCGGAGCCGACGAGGAACTCGACCAGCTCGTCCGCGACGTCCTCGTCCCGGCGCCCTGAGGCGCGGCGGGCGCGGATCGGGACCACACGGCATACGAAACGGGAGTTGACGAGACGATGAGCGAGACCATCCGCCTCACGGTGGCGCAGGCGGTCGTGAAGTTCCTCGGGCAGCAGTATTCGGAGCGAGACGGGGTCGAGCAGCGGCTCGTCACCGGGATGTTCGGGATCTTCGGGCACGGCAATGTCTGCGGGGTCGGGCAGGCGCTGCTGCAGGACCAGGTCGCCTTCGAGGACTCCGGCGCCGAGGACCCGCTCGCGGCCGGGCACGTGCCCTACCACCTGATCCGCAACGAGCAGAGCGGGGTGCACGCGGCGACGGCATACGCCCGGATGCAGAACCGCCTGCAGGTGATGTCGGTGACGACGTCGATCGGGCCGGGCGCGACGAACATGATCACCGGCGCGGCGCTGGCGACGACCAACCGCATCCCGGTGCTGCTCTTCCCGTCTGACCAGTTCGCCAACCGGGTCCCCGATCCCGTTCTGCAGCAACTGGAATCGCCACAGACGCTGGACACGGCGGTGACCGATTGCTTCCGTCCGGTGTCACGCTTCTTCGACCGGATCAACCGGCCCGAGCAACTCATCCCCTCGCTGCTGAACGCGATGCGGGTGCTCACCGACCCGGCCGACACCGGCGCGGTGACGATCGCCCTGCCGCAGGACGTCCAGGCCGAGGCCTTCGACTGGCCGATGGCGCTGTTCCGGCGCCGGGTCTGGCACGTCGGGCGGCCGGTGCCCGAGGCGGCCGCGCTCGCTCGCGCGGTCGAGGTCATCCGCTCGGCGAAGCGGCCGCTCGTCGTCGCCGGCGGCGGGGTCGTGTATGCCGAGGCCTCCGCCCAGTTGCGCGAGTTCGCCTCTGCGACAGGGATTCCCGTTGCCGACACGCACGCCGGGAAGGGGGCGATCAACTGGGATCACCCGTCGGCGGTCGGTGGCGTGGGCTCGACCGGGACGTCGGCGGCCAATGCGCTGGCGCGGACGGCCGATGTCGTCATCGGCATCGGGACGCGCTACTCCGACTTCACGACCGCCTCGCACACGATCTTCGCCGACCCGGACGTGCGCTTCGTCAACATCAACACCCTCGGCTTCGACGCGATGAAGCACGGGGCGACCATGGTCGTCGCCGACGCCCGGGAGGCGCTGACGGCGCTGACCGAGGCGCTCGCCGGGTGGGAGGTGGACGCGGCATACCGGCAGGAGGCGATCGACCTCGACGCGGCGTGGCAGCGCGAGGTTGACGCGTGCTACCACCGTGACCACGGGCCGCTCCCCGCGCAGACCGAGGTCTTCGGTGCGCTGAACGAGCTGATGGCGCCCGAGGACGTCGTCATCAACGCCGCCGGCTCGATGCCCGGCGATCTCCAATGCCTCTGGCGGGCAACGACTCCCGTGCAGTATCACGTCGAGTACGCGTTCTCGTGCATGGGCTATGAGATCCCCGCGGCGATCGGCGTCAAGCTCGCCCTCGGGGAGGGTCATCGCGTCGTCGGCATCGTCGGGGACGGGACCTATCAGATGCTCCCGATGGAGATCGCGACCGCGGTCTCGGAGGGGCTCGACCTGACCTATGTCCTGCTGCAGAACCACGGATTCGCCTCGATCGGGGCGCTGTCGGAGTCGCGCGGGTCGCAGCGGTTCGGCACGAAATACCGGATGCGCAACGCCGCCACCGGCCGGCTGGACGGAGCCGAGGTTCCCTTCGACCTCGCCGCGAATGCCGCGTCGTGGGGCGCGAATGTGCTGCGCTGCAACGGGATCGGGGACTTCCGCGCGAAGTTCGCGGAGACCGCGGAGGCCCCGGGTGTCACGGTGCTCTATATCGAGACCGACCTGACCGGTCCCAACCCGCCCGGGACCGCGTGGTGGGACGTGCCGGTCGCGCAGGTGAGCGAGCTGGAGTCGACGCGCGCGGCATACGCCGAGCATGTGGAGCAGAAGAAGGCCCAGCGCGTCCTGGTCTGACTCAGCCGTGCCGCGCGCGACCGCCGCAGTAGTCTGCCGAGGATTTCGTCGAGGCGGGAGTTGACCCTGCAAGCCACGGTCACAGCCCGCAGTCTCGTCGGGTCAACGCCTCCCGAGGCACACCTGGTCGTTCCGGCCTGCAATTGCGCGAGCTTGCACGGCCCAGCGACCGGGAGATGCCACGTGCTCAATGCGGCGTGAGCGCGCGTCAGGCGACCTGGATCCGGTCGTCGCCGGTGACGTATTCGATGGCCATGTCGCCGCCAACGGCTTGGAGGTAGGCGCGGATGGTGCCGATCTTGGCGCTGTCGAGGTCGCCGTTCTCGATCTTGGAGACCTGACGCTGCCCGACGCCGATGCGCTCGGCGAGTTGGGCCTGTGTGAGTCCGGCCTCCTGTCGCAATTCGCGCAGGCGGTAGGCGCGCACCCCGGCAAGCATGCGCCGCTTGTGCTGCTCGACCCGCTCGCGATCGACGGGATGCTCGGCGAGGAAGTCGTTGAGGGTCTTTGCCATGGTGCTCACTGTCCTCTCAGTCGGCGGAGGTGCTCGTCGAACAGTCTGTCGGCGATGGGAATGTTCTTGGTGTACCAGCGTTGCCAGTTGCCGGCCTTGTCGCCGGCGAGAAGCAGGATGGCGTGGCGCTCGGGGTCGAAGGCAAACAGGAGCCGCAGCTCTGATCTCCCGGTGGATCCCGGACGGAGCACGCACCCGCCACCGAGAGCGTCTTGCGGCGGCCCGCGACGAGTGAGCACGGTGCCGCGGTGTCCGCGGCGACCACGCGGCATACGGTGTGAGGCGCGCGGGCGGAGGCGGCGCGGCACCCCCGGCCCTGACCACCGGCCGGACGCCGCATTGCGGCACTGCGGCAGCGCCTGCTTGAGTGCCGGTATGCCGCGCACCTACCTCGGGATCATCACCGGCTCCTTCTCCACCCCCGCCATCGACAATCCGACCGTGGTCGCGATGGAGGCCGCGTACCGCCACCACGGACTCGACGCCCGCTATCTCAACTGCGAGATCGCCAAGACCGACCTGGCGGCGGCGGTCGCCGGGGCCCGGGCGATGCACTGGGCGGGGTTCAACTGCTCGATCCCGCACAAGGTCGCGGTGATCGATCTCATCGACGGGCTCGCCGCGTCCGCCGAGATCATCGGCGCGGTGAACTGCGTCGTCGCGACCGACGAGGGGCTGATCGGTCACAACACCGACGGGCAGGGCTTCCTCGCCGCACTGACGCCGGTGCGCGCGCCCGCCGGCGCCAACGTCGTGGTCCTCGGAACGGGCGGCGCGGCGCGAGCCGTCGCCGTCGAGACCGCGCTCGCCGGAGCGGCCTCGATCACCGTCGTCGGGCGCGTGGCCGATGAGGCGACCACGCTGGGACGCTATGTCGCGCAGGCGACGGGAGTGTCGGCATACGGAGTGCCGTGGGACGGATCGTATGCCGTGCCGCCCACGACGGACGTCCTGGTCAACGCCACCAGCGTCGGCCTCGGCGACCCGGACGCGATGGTCGACATCGACGTCGCGACCCTGCGGCCCGGGCTGGTCGTCTCCGATGTCATCGTCAGCGCGACCCCGACGGCCTTCGTCCGCGCGGCACGGGAGGCCGGGGCGACGGCCCTCGACGGCGTCGGGATGATGGTCGGTCAGGGGGCCGTGAACTTCCGCCTGTGGACCGGGCTCGAGCCCGACCGCGAGGTGATGCGGGCGGCGCTGGAGGCGACCCTCGCGGAGTGACCCACCGCGTCGAGTGGCCGGT
>JBDIAJ010000067.1:0-20439 GCA_039812345.1 Nostocoides sp.
GACGGTCGGTGAGATGTCGAGCGCCATGGAGGAGGTCTTCGGCCGCTACACCGCGCAGATCCGTACGATCGGGGGTGTGTACTCCGCCGCAGCCGGTGACGACCAGGGCGTCCAGACCGCGCAGCAGTTGGTCGAGGAGTTCGAGGAGGCCGAGGGCCGTCGCCCCCGGATCCTGGTCGCCAAGATGGGCCAGGACGGGCACGACCGCGGCCAGAAGGTCATCTCGACCGCCTTCGCCGACCTCGGCTTCGACGTCGACGTGGGCCCGCTCTTCCAGACCCCCGCCGAGGTGGCGCGCCAGGCCGTCGAGGCCGACGTCCACATCGTCGGGGTGTCCTCGCTCGCGGCCGGGCACCTGACCCTGGTGCCGGCGCTACGGGCGGAGCTGGACGCCCTCGGGCGCCAGGATCTGATGATCGTCGTCGGTGGCGTGATCCCGAGCCAGGACTTCGCGCAACTGCGCGAGTCGGGCGCGGACGCGATCTATCCGCCCGGCACGGTCATCTCCCGTGCCGCCGTCGACCTGATCAAGGATCTCCGGGCGCGCCTGGATGCCTGAGGCCGGCAGCGTGACGCGATGAGGCGGGTGATCGACGTTGCGGCGCTGGTCGCGGGGGTCCTCGACGGATCGCGCGCTCAGGTGGCGCGCGCGATCACACTCGTCGAGTCCTCGCGACCGGACCACCGGGAGCAGGCGGGCGAGCTGATCGCGGCGATCACGCCGCATACGGGCGCCTCGGTGCGGGTGGGGATCACCGGCGTGCCGGGGGCGGGCAAGTCGACCTTCATCGACGCGATGGGGGTGCGGCTGATCGAGCGGGGCTCCCGGGTCGGGGTGGTCGCGGTCGACCCCTCCTCGCGCCGGACCGGTGGCTCGATCCTCGGTGACCGGACCCGGATGGCGGAGCTGACCGCGCGAGACGAGGCGTTCGTGCGGCCGAGCCCGAGCGGGAAGCACCTCGGCGGTGTCGCGCGGGCGACGCGCGAGTCGATGCTCATCCTCGAAGCGGCGGGGTATGACGTGCTCATCGTCGAGACCGTCGGCGTCGGGCAGAACGAGATCGCGGTCTCCGAGATGGTGGACACCTTCCTGCTGCTGACGCTGGCCGGGGCTGGCGATCAGTTGCAGGGGATCAAGCGCGGCATCCTCGAGCTCGCCGACGTCATCGCCGTCAACAAGGCCGACGGCGACGGCGAGAGCCGGGCTCGTGTTGCGGCCCGTGACCTGAGTGCGGCGATGCGGTTGATGTTGCCGGGCAAGGATGTTCGCCGCCCGCCCGTGCTCACCTGCTCGGCGCAGACCGGCGCCGGCCTGGACGAGGTCTGGCAAGCAGTGCTCGACCACCGCGCGCACCTGGAGGCCGAGGGCTCGCTCGCGGCACGCCGGGCGCAACAGCAGCAGGACTGGATGTGGGCGATGGTGGACGCGCACCTGGAGGACGCAGTCCGGGCCCACCCGGCCGTCCGCGCCCAGCGCGCCAGCCTGGAGGCCGAAGTCCGCGCGGGCCGGGTCAGCGCCGTCGACGCCGCCGACCGCATCCTGCGCGCCTTCCTGCCCTGACCCGTGCTTGTCCCGGGGCCCCGGCTGGAGTCGGTCCCGATCAGGGCGTTCAGGCGGGCGTCGCCGCTGCGGCGGCGTCACGTGCGGCACCGACGAAGGCATGAAGGAGCGGGTGGACCCGCCCGTGCGCGATCGCTCCGATCTGCGGCTGGAAGAGGCTGAGGACGAAGAACGGGTGCGTGGTCAGTCGCAGCACCTCGGCGGGTGCGTCGGGCGCGCTCGCCTCGACCAGCCAGCCGTTGCCGGTCAGCGCGGTCACCGTCGAATCGGTGGGACCGTAGCCGCAGTAGTGCATCCCCACGAAGGGCTCGCCGCCGACCAGGTCGGCGAACCACGTCCCGGGGACAGGCGTCACGACGCGCTCCTGGCCGACGAGCGAACAGGCCAGCGGCGCAACGGCATTCGATTCGTCAACACCGTCGACTTCGGCGTGCGTGCCGGCGTGGCCGAGGACGTTCCGGGCGAACTCCAGCACGGCATACTGCAGGCCACCGCAGGTGCCGAGCAGCGGGATCGCGCGCTCGCGCGCGCACCGAATGACCTCCAGGACGGCGGCGTCATCGGCATACGGGCTCCCGGGCGCGATCCACAGGCCGTCGTATGCCGTGGCTCCCGCCGCGATGTCTGCGGCGTCCGACCCGTCGCTCGCCACCCACGACGATTCGACGTCGTCGCCGAGCAGGCCCCGCGCGGCCTCGATCTCGCGGTGGGAGGGGTAGGCGGGGGTGAGGTCGCCGGCGATGCCGATGCGGACGGTCATACGGGCGATTGTGCCGGGTCAGCCGGCGAGGTCGCGCGGGTCGACGGGGCGCAGGCCGGGGACCTCGACGAACCGGGCGTCGGTGGTCACGATGTGATCGAATCCGGCCAGCAGGGCGGTGGCGGCGATGAAGGCGTCGCGCCCGCGGGCCCCAGCCTCCTCGATCAACTCCAGCCCTCGATCCAAGACCGCATCGTCCATCGGGTGCACGACGCAGAGCTCTCTGATCGCGTGGACCTGATTGACCACGAGGCTCCGGGGTCCGGAACGGAGGCGGTGGAAGATCACCTCTTGGACGCATTCCGCCCCCGTGTGGAGGCGCCACTGCCCGGCCGATGCGTCGCGAAGCAGGGTTTGGGCGGCGGCCTTGGCGGGGGCCGCCTTGCCCAGGGCGTAGAGGAATACGGGGGTGTCGAGGAACAGATTCGGACGCTGGTTCACGCGAGGTCGAGCCGACGATCCAACTCGGCCTCCTGGATGGCCAGCATCTCCTCCCACGTCTCGCCCGGCTCCGAATCCGAGTCCGCCGATGCCAGCAGGAACCGGGCTGCAGCTGCCCGACGGGCCTGGTCGCGGTCCTCATCGAAGTGCAGGTCGATCGCGGAGCGGACGATGTCAGCAACCGACCGGCCGGTGCGGGTGGCCTCCGCGGTCAGCTGGTCGTAGCGCGCTTGATCCACCATGACGTGCAGGCGTCGCTCCAGGGTGCTCATACGGTAAGCATACACATGCACATGCGGTTGTGCAGGTAGTTGCAGCGCGCAAGGTCAGGGTTCGGCGCGCAGCAGGAGTTGGCGGGCCAGCCGGACGTCGGTGTCGTCGAGGTCGACATCCAGCAGGGCCGCGACCCGGTCCATGCGGTAGCGCACCGTGTTGACGTGGACCCCGAGATCGTCTGAGGCGCGTCACGGCGCCGGCGAAATGACGCGGAGCCCGGGGAATCTCGCGAAGTCACGGTCCAGGCTCACGATGGTCGCGCCGTTCTCGAGTGCGACGGCGGCCAGGATGGCATCGGGCACGAGGTCTCCGGCCGCACCCGCCTGATCGCAGCACTGGGCCAGGAGGGCGATGTGTCGTTCGCCTGGTTCGATCGCCAGAGCGTGTGCCTGGGCTCGCACGGCATCGATGAACGCGAACGCATCGGCAACAGGAGAGGGAACCGGGAAGATCCGCCGGTTCGTCGCGATCCGGAGGAACGAGCCCCATACCGCGAGCGGTACACCGAAGTCGTCGCCGCCGTCGATCATGAGGTCGAGCCAGGCTTTGACCTGCGCATGCACCGGGTGGTCGGCCCGGTGTGCCGCGACCAGGACATTCACGTCGAGGAGATACACCTCAGCGCAGCCTGTCCAACGCCATGCCCTCATCCAGGATCTCAGCCACGTCGCGATTCGAGGTCAGGTCGATGCCGGGTTGCGGTCCCGTGCCCCCTCGGAAGACCGGGACCTCGGGGCCCGGCTCCCTGACCGGTCGCGCAAGCTCGCGGCGCAGGGCATCTTCGACGACTCGCCCCACGGTGCTGCCCGACGCGCGGGCTCGGGCCTTCGCCCGCGCCAGCAGTTCGTCATCGATCGACAATGTGGTGCGCATGATGCCAATTTTAGATCATCACCGTCATCAGGCAGATGAAAGTTCCTGGCCCGCCGGACCGGAATGCGTCATGCTTTTCGGTCGTGGGCCACGTCGACATCTCCGCAGTCTCCTTCACCCTGCCCGACGGGCGGCCGCTGCTGCGCGATGTCGACCTGCGGGTCGGAGAGGGCAGCAAGACCGCGCTCATCGGGCCGAACGGCACCGGCAAGACGACCCTCATCCGGCTGATCGCCGGCGACCTGCCGGGCCAGGACGGGATCATCGTCCGCTCCGGCGGGCTGGGCATCATGCGCCAGTTCATCGGCCAGGTCCGCGACGACAAGACCGTCCGTGACCTGCTGCTCATGGCCGCCGCCGAGCCGGTGCGCCGGGCCGCGGCCGAGGTCGATCGGGCCGAGCTGGCGATGATGGAGCGCGACGAGGAGGCCGACCAGATGGCCTACGCGCAGGCGCTGGTCGACTGGGGTGATGTCGGCGGCTACGAGATCGAGACGCTCTGGGATGAGTGCACGATGGCGGCGCTGGGCACGGCATACGAGAAGGCGCAGTGGCGCAAGGTGACGACGCTCTCCGGGGGCGAGCAGAAGCGGCTTGTCCTCGAAGCCCTGCTGCGCGGCCCGGAGGACGTGCTCATCCTCGACGAGCCGGACAACTATCTCGACGTGCCCGGCAAGCGGTGGCTGGAGGACGCGCTGATCGCCTCGCCCAAGACCGTGCTCTTCATCAGCCACGACCGTGAGTTGCTCTCCCTCGCCGCGACCCGGATCGCGACCCTCGAACCCAACTCGGCGGGCGCAACGATCTGGGTGCACCCGGGGTCGTTCACGACCTACGAGCAGGCGCGGCGTGAGCGCAACGAGCGGCTCGAGGAGTTGCTGCGCCGCTGGGAGGAGGAGCGGCAGAAGCTGAAGGATCTCGTCCAGATGTACAAGGTCAAGGCGGCCTACAACGACGGTCTCGCCTCGCGCTATCAGGCGGCCCAGACCCGGCTGCGGAAGTTCGAGGAGGCCGGGCCGCCGGAGCGAGTTCCATTGCGGCAGAACGTCCGTATGCGGCTCACCGGCGGCCGCACGGCCAAGCGCGCCGTCGTGGCCGAGCGGCTGGAGTTGCAGATCGGCGCCGCCGACGGCGGCGCGGCCACCCAGCTGATGCGACCCTTCGACGCCGAGTTGTGGTTCGGCGAGCGGATCGCGGTGCTGGGGTCGAATGGCTCGGGCAAGTCGCACTTCCTGCGGCTGCTCGCGGCCGGCGGGAGCGACCCGGACATCGAGCACCGGCCGGTGGGGGAGTTCGCGCCGACTCCGGTGGCGCACACCGGGATCGCCCGGCTCGGGTCGCGGGTGCGGCCGGGCTGGTTCGCCCAGACGCACGACCATACGAGCCTGCATGGGCGCACCCTGCTGGAGATCCTGCACCGCGGCGATGAGTACCGGGCCGGCAAGCCGCGCGAGGAGGCGGCCAAGGCGCTGGATCGCTACGGCCTGGCGATGGCGGGGGAGCGGACCTTCGAGATGCTCTCCGGTGGTCAGCAGGCGCGCTTCCAGATCCTGCTGCTGGAGCTGTCCGGCGCGACGCTGCTGCTGCTCGACGAGCCGACCGACAACCTCGACCTGCACTCGGCTGAGGCGCTGGAAGAGGCACTGGATGCTTTCGAGGGGACCGTGGTCGCGGTCACGCACGACCGGTGGTTCGCGCGGCAGTTCGACCGTTTCCTCGTCTTCGGCGCGGACGGCCGGGTCTATGAGTCGGCCGAGCCGGTATGGGACGAGACCCGCGTGGTGCGCCCGCGCTGAGCCGGCTCGGCCGCGACTGTTACGACGCGAGGCGCTCGATGCTCTGGCCGGTGACGGCGCCCACGAGTTCGAAGTCCTGGTCGAGGTGAAGCACCGTGCGCCCGGCCAGCTCGGCGGTCGCCGCGATCACCAGGTCGGGAGTCGACCCTGCCGCCGGTGCTGAAACCTTCGCGTCGCATCAGCCGTGCCACACGGTGGCATAGCGTGCTACCTTGTGACCATGATGCAGCCTGTCGCCATCAACCAACGCGACCTGCGCTTGCGATCGCGCGAGATCATGGACGCCGTCGAGGCCGGGGAGTCCTTCACCGTGACGCGTGACGGCAGAGACATCGGTCGACTGGTTCCGTTGTCCCGGCGTCGATGTTTCGTCAGTCGCGCGGATTTCGCGGCGTCCTCTGCCGGGGCGGCCTCGCCGGACCTCAGGGCGTGGCGGCGCCAGGAGGACGCAGCATTCGACGTCTCGACTTTCGATCCGTATGACCGCTGACGCCCCGCGGGACGCGCACCCCGGCCGGGGTCTGATCGACACCAACATCCTGATCCTCAGGGCCCACATTCCGGCGAGCGTGCTTCCGGACGAACTCGCGATCAGCGCGGTGACCCTGGCCGAGTTGTGCGCCGGAGTGCACCTCGTGGTCGGTGACGACATCGTGGCCCGACGCGAGCGCGCCGCCCGCATGGACGTGTTGCAGCGGGCCGAGCATGAATTCGACCCCCTGCCGTTCGATGCATCCGCGGCTCGGGCCTACGGTCGGATCTGCGCGGCGGTGGCCGGGATCGGCCGTCACCCGCGCCGGCGCGTCGCCGATCTTCAGATCGCGGCGGTCGCCTGCGCGAACAGCCTTCCGCTGTTCACCACCAATCCCGGCGACTTCGAGGGTGTCGACGAGTTGGTCAGCGTGGTCGCAATCACCCGGCCCGAGGGCCCGCCTGGCCCGTCCTGAGGTCGCCCGCACGCCGGTGCTCTCGGTGTCCGGGGGATAGCCTGCCACGGTGATCCGCCGTCGCTCGCTCATCCTCGCCCTCATCGGCACCGTGATCGGGGCGCTGGTCGCGTATGCCGTGGTCACGCGGGCCGGTTCTTCCGAGCCGGGGGCGCGCGGCACCACCAGTGGCAGCGCGGGGGTGGCGGGCGGGCATACGGGCCCGGTCGTGTTGTCCGGCGCGGAGGTCGCGGCGCTGGCCAAGCGCGTCGCGGCGCCGCGGCACGAGAACTTCTACTTCGTCATGACCGACCGATTCGCCAACGGGGACAAGACCAATGACCGCGGCGGGCTCAGCGGCGGCCGGCTGGAGACCGGCTTCGACCCGACCGACAAGGGCTTCTTCCACGGCGGCGACCTCGCGGGGCTGCAGAGCAAGCTCGACTACATCAAGGGCCTCGGCACGACCGCGATCTGGCTGACGCCGTCCTTCGTCAACCGGCCGGTGCAGGGCGCCGGCGCGGACGCGAGCGCCGGCTATCACGGCTACTGGATCACCGACTTCACCCGGATCGACCCGCACTTCGGCACCAACGCGGAGATGTCGGCGCTCATCTCGGCCGCGCACGCCAAGGGGATGAAGGTCTACTTCGACATCGTCACCAACCACACGGCCGACGTCATCGACTACGTTCAGGGCACGTACACCTACATCTCCAAGGCCGACAAGCCCTACAAGGACAAGGCCGGCAAGGCGTTCGACGACGCGACGATCGCCGACCAGGCGGGCTTCCCGGAGCTGTCGACGGCGTCCTTCCCCTACACGCCCACCTACCGGTCACAGGCCGACCTGACGGTCAAGGTCCCGGCCTGGCTCAACGACCCGACGCTCTATCACAACCGCGGGAACTCGACCTTCGAGGGCGAGTCCTCGACCTACGGCGACTTCGGCGGCCTCGACGACCTCTTCACCGAGAACCCGAAGGTGCTCGATGGATTCGAGAAGATCTACGAGAAGTGGATCGACTTCGGTATCGACGGCTTCCGCATCGACACCGTCAAGCACGTCAACCTGCAGTTCTGGCAGGGCTTCGGCCCCGCGCTCATGGACTATGCCAAGAGCACGGGCAAGGACGACTTCTTCATGTTCGGAGAGGTCTACGACACCTCCCCGGCGGCGATGTCGGAGTATTCGACGCTCGGTCGGCTGCCCGCGACCCTGGACTTCGGCTTCCAGAGCGCCGCAGTCGATTTCGTCTCGGGGCACTCGGCGCAACTGCTCAGCAAGCTGTATGCCGCCGACGACACCTATCTCGACGCCGACTCGAATGCCTACGACCTGCCCACCTTCCTCGGCAATCACGACATGGGCCGGATCGGCTCCTTCCTCGTCGGTGCCGCGGACGACGACGCCGACCTGCTCAGGCGCGACGAACTCGCCATGTCGCTGATGTATCTCACGCGCGGGCAGCCGGTCACCTACTACGGCGACGAGCAGGGCTTCATCGGCTGGGGCGGCGACAAGGACGCCCGGGAAGACCTGTTCAAGACCCAGGTCGAGCAGTACGCCACCGAGCGGCTCGTCGTCGGCTCGCCCGGCGCGCGCGACCGCTACGACACCAACTCGCCTCTCTACCACCACATTGCCATGCTCACGAAACTGCGCGCCGACAACCCGGCGCTCGCCTCGGGCATCCAGATCGAGCGGTATGCCGCGGACGGTGAGGGTGTCTACGCCTTCTCGCGGATCGACCGGGACACCGGGGTCGAATATCTCGTGGCCGTCAACAACGCCAAGGGCGAGACGACCGTCGACGTGCCGACCGCGTCACCCGGCATCGCCTTCACCTCGCTCGTCGGGGGCGCTGCCGCGACGGCCGGCGCGGACGGCGCGCTGCGGGTCACGGTCCCCGGTCGCGGCATCGCGGTGCTGAAGGCCGGGGCGGCGATCCCCAAGGCGGCGCAGGCGCCCACCGTCACGCTCGCCGGTGGGACCGACGGGGTGCTGGAGGGACAGGCCAAGATCACCGCGACGCTCGGATCCGCGGTGCCCGCCGAGGTGACCTTCGCGCTGCGCAAGCAGGGGAGCGCCGACTGGACGGTGCTCGGGACGGACGACAACCCGGCATACGGCCTCTATGCCGACACCGGCTCGCTCGGGCCGGGGACCTATGACGTGGTGGCCGTCGCGCGCACCCTGGACGGGCAGACGTCCTACGGCTCGATGACCGCGAAAGTCGCTGCGGCACAGGCCGATGGCGAGCAGGTGATCGCGGCGGGGACCTTCCAGGACGAGGCCGGCTGCCCCGGCGACTGGCAGCCGGCGTGTGCGACGACCGCGCTGACCGATCCGGACGGCGACGGGACGTTCACGCTGAGACTGACGACCCTGCCCAAGGGCGACTACGAGTTCAAGATCGCCATCGGCGGGTCCTGGGATGTCAACTACGGCGCGGACGGCGCGAAGGACGGCGCCAACATCCCGTTCACGGTCCCCGCGGACAAGGCGCCGGTCACCCTGAGCTACGACTCGGCGACCCACCTCGCCACGGCGACCACCGGTTGAGCCTCGCTCGGGTCAGGCGTGCGGGTCGGCGATGCAGAACTCGTTGCCCTCGGCGATGCAGAACTCGTTGCCCTCGACGTCGCGCAAGGTCGTCCAGCGATGGCCGTACTCGTCGTGGTCGGCGACCTTGGTCGCGCCGAGAGCCAACAGCCGGTCGACGTCGGCCGCGCGGTCGTCGCTGACGAAGTCGATGTGCAGGCGGTTCTTGGCCGTCTTGGGTTCGGGCACACCGATGAACATCCAGGTGCTCGCGCCGGGGCCCTGCGCGGAAATCCTCGCGAAGTAGGCGCTGGCGCCCGGATCCAGCGGACGGTCGAGGGCCGCTGACCAGAAGGCCGACACGGCGGCGACGTCGGTGCAGTCGAGGGTGGTTGCGGCTGGTGTGAGTGTCATGGGTCGATCATGAACTCTGCCATCGGGTGAGGGCCAAGGCCTCGTGGACTGACCGCCGGCCAACCGGGGAAAGAGCGTTTCGGCGTTGCCCCGGTCGATGCCCGCTCGGACGGCGGGGTCGAGGTCGAGGTCCTCGTATTCGGCCCGCATGAACTTCACCGCCTGTGGCGGGGCGAAGGGGAAGTCCGAGCCGAAGAGAATGTGGCTCGGGTCGGCGACCGCGAGCAGGCTCGGGAAGGCGGCCGGCGTCGACGAAAGCGCGGTGTCGTACCAGAACCGCTTGAACACCTGCATCCGCTGCGCCACAGCACGTTTGCGGTTGACCAGCAGCCCGGCCAGCTTGATCTTGGGCTCCTCCCGCAGGGTCGCCAGGAGCAGCCGGTGCGCGACATACGGCACGAATCCGCCGGCGTGGGCGAGGATGAACCGGATATGCGGGTAGGTGTCCATCGCGCCGCTCAGCATCAGGCTCAGCACCGTGCGGGTGGTGTCGAGGAGGAAGTCCGCGGCGAAGGTGGGCAGGCCCGCGATCGGCTCACCGGGCAGCTCGCCCGGATGAATGAGCACGACGGCGGCGCGTTCGTCGAGGAACGCCAAGAGCCGCGCGAAGCGCGGATCGCCGAGATAGATCCCGGCATTGTTCGCCAGCAGCACGATCCCGTCGGCTCGCAGGACGTCGAGCGCGTATGCCGCCTCCACCAGCGCCCCGTCGACATCCGGCAGCGTGAGCGTCGCGAAGAAGCCGAAGCCCCGCGGGTTGTCGGCCACCAGGGCGGCGCCGAACTCGTTGACCCGGCGCGCCCACCGGCGGGCCTCGCCGGCGTCGCCGAACCACACGCCCGGCGTGGAGAGCGACACGATGGCGCTCTCCACCCCGTTGGCGGCCATGATCCTCGATGTCGCGGGCGCGGCCCAGGCGGGCAGTGGGATTCCACCCGGGCGAATACCCTTCTCCCGCAATAAGAGCGCGTAGTCCGGTGGGATGTAGTGATGGTGCACATCGATGCGTCTGGGGTTGCTCATGCGGTCATCTGCTCTCGGCTCGGATAGAGACGCGCGACGAGCGCGCCCGCGGTGGCGACGTCCGCCGGCGTCCGGATCACGCCGAAGACGAACTTATCGGGGCGCAGGATCACCACCGAGCCCGGAGCGATCCGGGCCCGGCGCAGCCACGACGAGAACGAGCCGTCGCCGGCTTCCAGGTCGATCAGGCCGGCCCGCGGGCGGTGCTCGCCCGGGCGCCCGGTCGGACGGGTCCCGGGGGCGTGCAGGACGACACTGGTCGCGCCCAGACGGTCCGGGAGGTCAGCGCCGATGACCTCGCGTGGGTCGACGCCGATGCCCAGCACGACCCAGCCTTGGCCCACCGCATCGTCGAAGCGCAGAAGGCGGCCGTCCACGGTGCGCACGGCCGGCTGCGGCGCGAGGGTGCCTTCGACGCCGAACCGAGCACGCGGCATACCGGCAAACGCGCCGCGGCGGAAGCGGGGGCGGGGCTTGATCTTCATCTCGGTCAGCACTCGTCGCAGGCCGGGTGTCTTCATCAGGCCACCGATGCCGAGGTTGCGCGCGCGGATGGTCCGGGGATTGGTGGTCGAGACGATGTCCTTGTTGAGGACGCTGAGGTCGATCATCGCCTTCGCGTGCGGGCGGCGTTCCTGCTCGTAGGAGTCGAGCAGTGACGGATCTGCCTGGCGCACAAGGACGTCGGCAAGCTTCCAGGAGAGGTTGTCGGCGTCGCGGATGCCGGCGTTCATGCCCTGGCCGATGAACTGCGGCGTCATGTGGGCGGCGTCGCCGGCGAGGAAGATCCGCCCGTCGCGCCAGCGGTCGGCGACCAGGGCGTTGAAGGTGTAGACGAGTTGCCGGTCGATGATCACCTGCTCGGGATCGACATGACGCGCCAGCAGGTCCCGAGCGCGGTCGGGCGACTCGAAGTCCTCGGTCCGATCGCCGTCGTGCAACATGAACTCGAAGCGGTGCCGCCCGCCCGGCTGGGGGCAGCTGACGGTGGGCAACCCCGGATCGCAGACGAAGTCGAAGTAGGGCAGGTGGCCAAAGGCGTCGGCGCCGTCCCGGGTGCGCAGGTCGATCACCAGCCAGCGTTGCGGAAAGCTCTTGCCCGACATGGGGATTCCGAGCTGGGTGCGCACGGTGCTGCGGCCCCCGTCGGCGGCGACCACGTATGCCGCGCGGGTCACCTCCTCGGTGCCGGCGATCAGCTCAGCCTCGCGCCGGCCGTAGCCCGCACCCGTGGACTCCTGGTGACGGACCCACGTGCCCTCGGCGTCCTGGTCGATCCCGAGCACCGCGCGCCCGCGGCGCACGGTCACCCCCGGTCGCTGCGAGAGGCGGCGTTCGAGGGTGCCCTCGAAGTCCGGCTGGTAGAGGAAGTTCGACGTGGGCCAGCCATTGCGCCGCGTCGGATCGTGGAACTGCGCCAACACCCGGCCGTCGGCGTGCACCCACTGCACCGGCAACCCGACGAGCATGTCGGCGTGGAGGTCGTCGGCCAGGCCCGCGGTCTGCAGGATCCGCAGACATTCGTCGTCGGTGTAGACCGCCCGGGCCATCCCGTAATACTCCGGTTCGCGTTCCAGGACAAGGACGCTCACTCCCCGCAGCGCCAGCAGGTGGGCCAGCACCAGCCCCGTCGGACCGAGGCCGACCACGCAGACGTCGTATGCCGCACCCTCGCCCGGCGCCACGCCGCTCACCGCAGCACCGGCAATTCCGGGCGGTTCGCGTGGAGGGAGAGCGCGGCATACCGGAACTGGTTGAGGCGGGTCAGGACCGACTCGCCGATGGGCGTGTGCCCCCAGATCGAGATGCTGTCGTAGGTCCGTGGCGCCCAATCGTTTTCGAGGTCGGGCGTGACGACGATCGGGTTCCAGCCGAGCTCCCATTCGAAGCCCGACGGCGTGACGCAGTAGAACGACAATTCGCGGTCGTTGGTGTGTTGGCCGACGCTCCACTGCATGTGGAAGCCGTGGGCGATGACCCGCTCGTAGGCGGCGAGCAGATCGTCCAGGGACTCGACCTGGGTGTTGACGTGTTGGATCGCCGTGCGGATCGGGTCGACCCGCAGGCCCTGGACGCCGGCGACGGCGACCGAGTGGTGGCGCTCGTTGACCCGCAGGAAGCGGATGCGCAGGCTCGCTCCGGCGATGTTCTCGCGCACCCAGTCCGAGAGCCGGGCGTCGAAAACCCGGCCGTAGTAGCCGCGCACGGCCTCCGGCTCGCGGGCGGTGATGGCCACGTGCCCCATCCCGGACGCGCCGGTGACGAAGCCACTCTGCAGCATGTGCAGCGGTGCCGTGGATGTCGTTGCCTGCGTGAAGATCTCGGTCGCCGTGCCCTTGGGGCCGGGGAAGCTCCAGAGCCGTTCGACGCCGCGCAGGGCGCACTCCTCCGGCGTGCCTTCGGTCACCGGCAGGCCTGCGTCGGCGACGCGGGCGAGGATGGTCTCGAAGGTCGCGTGATCGTCGACCAGCCACCCGAGGGCGGTCACGTCCTCGGCCGGACCGCGCTGGAGGAGGAAGCGGCAGACCTGATCGTCCAGCCGGAAGCGCGTCACGTCGCGGGTGAGCTCGTCGACGTGGAGGCCGATCGCGTCTGCTCCGAAGCGGCGCCAGTCGGCGAAACGTCCGGTCTCGATTGCGACATAGCCGAGGTGGACGGCGCCGAAGACGTCGGGGCGGCTCATGAGCGGCCGCCGAGGAAGTCGAGGGCGAGGTGGTTAAAGAGCTCCGGCGCTTCCCACTGGACCCAATGTCCCACTCCTGCAGCGAGATACAGGCTGCAGTTCGGCATCGTGTGGGCGAGACGAGGGCCGCCGCTCGGCCGGTTGACCTTGTCCAGGGTGCCCCAGGTGACCAGCGTCGGGGTGGCGCAGCGCGCGAGCCGCGGGTCGCGGGTCAGGTCCATCCGCCAGGCGGTACGCACCGCGTTGCGGCCGCTCGGGCGGCGAAGCGGGGGATTGGCCATCGCCTCCGGGTCGAGGCTGTCGCGATAGCGCCCGTCGATGATCTCGTCGGTGATCGCCGACGGGTCGGCCACGAGGGATTCGCGGATGAAGGTCGCCATCTTCTCCCGGCTCGGGCCGTCGCCGCCGTAATAGTCGAGCAGCTGGTTCAAGCCGCGGGTCGGCAGGGCGCGGGTGGTGCCGATCCCACCGGGGCCGTTCAGGACCATCCGGCCCACGCGGTCGGGCCGGTCGAGGGCCAGGCGCAGGGCCGCGCCGCCGCCATACGAGTTGCCGATCAGGTGCGCCCGGGGAAGCTGAAGTTCGTCGAGCAGCCCACCGATCGCCGCGGCGAGATCGCCGAACGGGTCGTCCTGGTCGAGGTACTTCGTCGAGCGGCCGTAGCCGGGCAGGTCCGGGATGACGAGCGAGTAGTGCTCGGCCAACGCCGGGATGTTGCGGGTCCAGTTCGCCACGCCGCTGGCGCCCGGTCCGCCGCCGTGCAGCAGGACGAGGGTGGGTCCGGTGCCGGTGGTGGCGACGTGGAGGTCGCGGGCGCCGACCCGGACGGTGCGTTCGGTCAGAGTCATGGTCGAGTCCTCTCGGTTTGATGACTTCATCAGGTTTGGTATTGACGAAAGCATCAGGTATGACGAGGCGCCTGTCAAGTGGAATATGATGTCGATATCAACTTTGCAGGAGGCGATGGTGAGCGGAGCGGTGACCGGGAGCACGGCGACGGGTGCCGGGCACTCCAAGCGCCGGGCGCGCACCCGGGCGGCGCTGCTCGGGGCCGCCCGGGAGCTGCTGGCCGAGGGGCGTGAGCACGCCAGCATCGAGGAGATCACCAAGCGCGCCGGGGTCGGCTTCGGCTCCTTCTTCAACCACTTCCCCGACGGCAAGGACGAGCTCTTCACCGAGGCCGTGCTCGAGTTGCTCGACGCCTATGCCGGCTGGATCCGGTCGGTGACGGCGTCCCTGACCGATCCGGCCGAGGTCTTCGCCTTGAGTTTCCGGATCACCGGACGGTTGGGCGCCGAGCGCGTGGACCTCTTCGCCCCCGTGCTCGCCCGGGGGAGCGAGATCCTCTTCGTCGACCGCGGGTTGCGGCAGGCCGCGCTGGCCGATCTGGGCGCCGGCGTGGCGTCCGGGCGCTTCGTCGGCCTCGATCCGGAGGTTCACCTGCTGGCCGTGGGCGGGGTGTTGCTCGGGCTGATGCGGGGCGCGGCGACCAGTCCCGGGCTGAGCGAGCACGACATCGACGCCGTGTCGGCGGGTGTCCTGCGGATGCTCGGCGTGCCGGCCGACGAGGCCGCCGAGATCTGCGCGCGACCGCTGCCGGACGCCCCGGGTGCGGGCGAGTGGTTCGAGGCGGCGACGCCGTCGTGAACCAGGTGCCGTCGTGAACCAGGCGCCGCAGTGAGCCAGGTGCCGCGCTCGGTCGTCTGCGCCGGACTGGTCACCGTCGACCTGGTCCACGTCGTGGAGGTGATGCCCGCACCGGATGAGAAGGTCGTCGGTGTCGCGGAGCGGATCGAGGTCGGCGGGCCGGCCGCCAACGCCGCGCGTGTGGCCGCCGCGCTCGGGCTCTCGGTGACCTTGATCGCGCCGTTTGGCCGGTCTGCCCTGACCGGGTTCGTCGGGTCAGCCCTGTCGGGCGAGGGCGTCGAGTGGATCGATCCGGTTGCCGAGCAACCGAATCCGTCACCGATGTCCACCGTGATCGTGACCCGGGCGACCGGCGCTCGGGCAGTGATCTCCGGCGGCGCGCCGCCCGCCGCGTTTGCGGCCGATCGGCTCGCGGGCCTCGCTGCCAACGCCGTGGTCGGCGCCGACGCGGTGCTGATCGACGGTCACGGCGGGTCGCTCCCGGCCGCCGCGGCCCGCGCGGGGCGAGCCCGCGGCATACCGGTGCTCCTGGACGGCGGCAGTTTCAAGCACGGTATGGAGGCGTGGCTGCCCCAGGTTGACCTCGCCCTGCTCTCCGCCGACTTCCGCGCCCCGGACGGCACCGACCCGCTGGGCTGGTGTCTGGCCGCCGGTGCAGCGGCGGCCGCCGCGTCGGCCGGCCCGGAGCCCCTCCGATTGCGGTGCGGGCCAACCGAACAGGCATTTCCGGTGCCGCGGGCGAAGCGCGTCGTCGACACCCTCGGCGCCGGCGACGTGCTGCACGGCGCCGCCCTCGCCGCACTGGCCTACGCCCCCCATGCGAGCACGTATGCCGCCGTCCTCGCCTTCGCCGCGCACGTCGCCACCGCGTCGGTCGAGTTCCCCGGCGCGCTCGGCTGGGCGGCCGACCCGCCGACCGTAGCTCGCGCGCGCGAGGCGATCGCCGCGCTGCGGTGAGCGGGCGTGCGGGTTTGGCGAGGCATGCTGCGATGCCCTCGCGCCCGTCACCCCTCGAGGTCGAATGCCGCGTGGAACGCCCGGGTGAGATCCGGCTCCTGCTCGGTGAGGAGGGCTCCCACGGGGCGGATCAGCGATCGCCGCGGGATCGTCGTGATGAGGTCCAGATTCGCCACCGCCGCCCGATCCACGCCGTTGTCCGGACCGACCGGAACTTCACTGGTCAGTCCGCGAACCGTGGAGGTGATCGGCGCCACCGTGATCAGATCCCGGACGGACCTGACCTCTTCGCGCGTGAGGATCAGCACCGGGCGGACCTTGTCGAGCCGTGCCAGCCAGATGGGGTGCATTCAGTCGAGGTGCGCCGCGACCCGGTTGGCGTCCGCGGCCGCCCACGCGGCGTAGGCGTCGGAGTCCAGATCAGGATCCACGGGTGGTGGCATAGATCTGCGCGTCTCGCGCCGCTGCACGCCGGCGCGGCCGGACCGCGCGAGGCGCCGAGGATGGTGTCGAACGACCACGAAGGAGGAGAATCGTCCGTATGCCGCGCTCCACCTCCGCGACGCCGGCCCGGCGCCCGCCGGGGCTGGGCGCGATCGTCCGGGAGCGCTGGGACATCCTGCTCGTCATCGCTGCCGGCGGAGCGCTCGGCAGCCTCGCACGATGGGGGCTCGCCGAGGCGATCCCGCACGCGCGGGGCGGCATCCCGATCGCGACGTGGACGGCGAACCTCACCGGCGCGGTCCTCCTCGGGGCCCTGATGGTGCTCGTGACGGAGGTGTGGCCGCCGCGGCGTTACCTGCGCCCCTTCATCGGCGTCGGTGTCCTCGGCGGTTACACGACGTTCTCGACCTACATGCTCGATGCCCACACGCTGCTCGACGCGGGCGCGGGGGGGAGGCTCGCGGCATACGTCCTCGGGACCCTCGTCACGGGTCTGCTCGCCTGCTGGGCCGGGATCATCCTCACTCGCGGAATCGTGTCGGAACGCCGGAACCGGTTGCGCCGCATACATATCCATCAGGAGGACAGATGACCCTGCTCGGCCCCGCGATGCGGCTGACCATCATCATCGGCGAGAACGACCAGTGGCATCACCGCCCGCTCTACACCGAGATCGTGCACCGGGCCCATGCCGCCGGTCTCGGCGGGGCGACCGTCCTGCGGGGGATCGAGGGGTTCGGCAAGTCCAGCCGCATCCACACCGACCGGATCCTCTCGCTCACCGACGAGCTGCCCGTCGTCGTCCTCATCGTCTCCTCCGAGCCGAAGGTCCGCGCGTTCCTCCCCACAGTCGAGGAACTCGTGGCCGAGGGGTTGGTCATGCTCGACCCGGTCGACGTGGTCAAGTACGCCGCCCGCGGAGACGGCGCGTGACGGTCCTGCTCGTCCTCCTCGGCGGGGCGGTCGGGGCGCCGCTGCGCTATCTCGTCGACCTCCAGATCCAGTCGCGGCACGACAGCGTGCTCCCGTGGGGGACGTTCGCGGTCAACGTCATCGGGTCCTGCGTGCTCGGTGTCGTGGCCGGCTTCGTGGCGGCACATCCGGGGCAGGCGTGGGTCGGGTGGCTCGTCGGCACGGGGGTCTGCGGGGCGCTGACGACGTTCTCGACGTTCAGTTATGAGACCGTCCGGCTCGCCCAGGCCGGGTCGTATGCCGCCGCCCTCCTCAACATCACCCTCAGCCTCGTCGTGGCGTATGCCGCGCTCGCCCTCGGCTGGCGGCTCGCCTCCTGATCCACGAGCGTGTGCGCGGCCCACGACCGTCTCGGTGGCCGGACGCGTGGCTGCGTGCCACGATGGCGAGATGACGACGACGGAGGAGGACCTCGACCAGTTGCCGGTGCACCTCGACCGGGAGGCCATCGCCATGCGGCAGGCCCGTCTCGAGCGGGCGCGGGCGTCGTTGAAGGCCCACTTCGTCGGGATCGACCGGATCATCGACGAGCTGTGCGACGCGGTCATGATCTGGTTCGTCGCGCCGGAACTGCTCAGCCGGCCGGTCATCGTCAATCTCTGGGGGATGACCGGGGTCGGCAAGACCGATCTCGTCCGCCGGCTCGTCCGCGCCCTCGACATCACCGACCGCTTCGTCGAGATCGAGCTGAGCAACGCCGACAGCACGACCTGGCACACGTCGGTCGTCTCCAGGCTCGCCGAATCCGGTGCGCTGGAGGGGCGCCCGACGTTCATGTTGTTCGACGAGATCCAGCGGTTCAACACCCTCGACCACGACGGCAACCCGGTCCAGAACACGAAGTTCAGTGACTTCTGGGAACTGCTCAGCGACGGCCGGCTCGCCCGGCGCGAGAATCCCGACCTGCAGTACCTCATCGCCAGTCTCTCCTTCACCGTCGCCGAACAGGCCCGGCGCCGGGCTGCGGGGGAAGACCTCGGCGATCCGGCGATCGGGATCTGGGAGGCGCGCCACCTCAAGACCCAACTTCGCCTCGACGAGGACATCGAGACCCTCGCGCGGCTCACACCGGAGCAGGCGCTCGACCGGGCCCGCAGCGCCCAGGTCCTGAAGTCGGTCTACGAGCCGGTCGACTGCTCCCGCAGCCTCATCCTCGTCAGCGGCAACCTCGACGAGGCCTTCTCCATGGCTGCGGCGGGGGCCGAGGCCGACGTCGACGCGGACGTGTTCGCGGCATACGCCGACAAGGTCACCGTCGTCGACATCAAGAACGCCCTCGCCCGTCGCTTCAAGCCCGAGCAGGTGGCGCGCTTCGGCAACACGCACCTGATCTACACCTCATTGCGGCACAAGGACTTCGTCGAGTTGATCGCGCGTGAGATCGACAAGGTGACGCAGCGGGCGGCGCGCCGGTTCGGCGTCGAGGTCGACGTCGACGCGTCCGTCCACGACCTCATCTATCGCAATGGCGTCTTCCCGGTCCAAGGGGTTCGCCCGGTCTTCTCCAGCGTCGCCGACATCCTGGAGAGCAATCTCGCCAAGCTGCTCTTCCAGGCCGTGCTCGCCGGTGCCGACCGGATCAGCCTGGGCTACGACGACGAGGCCCGCGCCCTGACCGGCAGCGTCGGCGACCGAGCCGTCATGCTGCCCTACACCGGCCGTCTCGACCGGATCCGCGAGAGCAGCCCGATGGACAAGATCGCCAATGTCGCCGTCCACGAGGCCGGTCACGCGGTGATGTATGCCGTGCTCTTCGGTCTCGCGCCCCTGCGCCTCACGGCGCGGGTCGCGTCGAGCTATGTCAGCGGGTTTACCCCGCCACACCCGATCTATGAGACCGCCGGCTCGTTGATCCGGCAGGCCAAGGTCGCGCTCGCCGGCGGGATCGCCGAGGAACTGGTCTTCGGCAAAGGTCTTGCCTCCGTGGGGCGTTCGGCCGACCGGGAGCGGGCGACGATGACGATCATCGACTTCATCCGGCGGCACGGGTTCGACCACGAATTCCAGGCGAACTACATGCTCGGGAACGAGTACTCGATGGACCGGACCGTCCCCGAGCCCGACATCGAGAAGATGGTCACGCGCCTCGCCGCGGAGACCCGCTCGGAACTCGCCGACCACAAGTCGGCGCTCATCGCCCTATCCAGGGCCCTCGTGCAGAACGGGCGCCTCGACGGCGAGGCCGTGGCCGCGGTATTGGCGCAGCATGACATCCTCGCCGAGGTCCGGACCGAGGGACACCTGATCGTGCCCGCCTACCGCGACACCCTCGGGTGCTGACACGGCCCTCGTGCGATGGTAGGTTCGCCGGGGCGCAGTACGCCTCTCGTGCGTTGCCGACGGATGAGAGAGGGCGAGGATCAGTCGTGGCTGGGAAAGCGAGCTTCGATTGGGAGCGTCTGCCGCCGCGGGCCAGGCGAGGGTTCGCCCGCGCGGTCAGCGGTCGAGCTCGAATCAACGACGAGGCCGCCCTGTCCTATTTGCGCACGAAACATCCCGTTCCGGACGAGGCGTTCCTCGCCGACACTGACGTGTGGAGTGCCGTTTTCTCATCGTGGCTGGCATCGAGTCCGAAGGACTTCGAAGCGGTCTACCGCGCCGGAACCACCGACAAGCCCGGACGGCAATTTGATCCGCGGGAGGTTCGCCTGGACCGACTTCGCAGGCAGTATCGAACCGATCGCCTCATCGGCGCTGTGCTCACGACACTCCTTGACAGCGGGCGGAGGTCCCTGACGGGAACGCGGCCGCCATCAACACCTTCGGGGAGCGCCAGGGACATCAAGTGCTACCAACACGTACCCACTCGGGACGGGGTGGCTTACTCGCTGTTTCCCTATCAGCAGCGAGTCGTCTCGGACATTCGGCGACATGTCAGTGATGCACCCGGACCGGTTCGAGGGCTTGTCGTCATGCCTACCGGATCCGGAAAGACGAAGACGCTCGTCTCCTGGCTCATGACCGATGCCGTTCGCAACGGGAAGAAGGTGCTCTGGCTGACCCACCGAGCGGAGTTGCTGGCGCAGACGGCGCGGGCGTTCCGATCGGCCGCGCCGCTGTTGCGCGAGGACATGGACGTGCTCCGGATGCGCCTCATCGGAGGTGGTTACGGGCCGGGGAG
>JBDIAJ010000068.1:0-20341 GCA_039812345.1 Nostocoides sp.
CGCCGAGAGCACCGTCACCGAAGGCCCCATCGCCGCCGACGCCGGACCCCGCGCGCCCGGCGCGTCCGGCCGCGGCGCCCGCCGCGGCCGGAGGTGCCCCGACCGAGTCCCTGCTCGAGGGGTATGCCGAGACGCTGAGTCTCGCGGACCAACCGGCCACCACCGTCATCGACCAGGCGCCCGACGGCGAGGCGGTCACCTACCGCTGGCCGTCCGCGCCCGGCCCGGTGGTCATCTATCGCGTCGTGGTGTCCGACGGGAAGCGGCCGCTCGTGCCCGAGATGGGCGACCTGCTCGCGGCGAGCACCTCGCCCACGGCGGTCGACGAGGAGCCGGTCGGGTCCCTCTTCCGCTTCGTCCAGGTCTGGGTCAACACCGGCGATTCGATCGCCTCGGCCAAGGCGGGTCAGGCGCGCCTGCACGCCGAGTGCGTCCGCGTCGGCCCGATCACGGAGGCATCGGGATCGGCCGACTACGGCCAGGTCTCGCTGCTCTGGACCGCGCCCCCGGGCGCCCAGCGGGTCCGGGTCCACCGGCTGCCGACGGGACCTCGGCGTCCGCAGGGGCAGCTCGCGGCATACGAGATCGGCACCGACCGGACGAACCTCACCGGTTGCGTGGACCGGGGCGGCGAGGCCGGGCACACCTACACCTACCGGATGGTCGTCCAGGCCCGGGATCCCTCGGGGGCCGTGCACACGTCGGGTCCGGTCGACGTCGACCTCGAATGGCCGGCCGTCATCCGCGAGATCACCGACCTGGTGATCCACCGCGTCACGTCGCCGACGAAGTACGAACCCGGGCTCGTCGACCTCGAATGGACGCCCCCGCCCGTGGGCGTCACCCCCCTCTATCGCATCAACGAACCCGTCGGCGCCGGCATCCTCGGTGTCGAGGCGGACGCGGGGGCCCTGCCGCAGATGGGCTTCACCGACCAGGAGCGGTGCAAGAACCCGATCGAGCGGGACGAGACCACCGGCCGGGCGCGGATGTTCGGCGTGGTGTGGCCACCCAACTGGTCGCGGATCCACTTCGTGCCGGTCACCATCCTCGGCCAGCGCGCGCTGCCGGGCCGGCCCGCCTCGGATCGGAACGAGATCCCCCCGGGCACGCCGCGGCTCGTCGACCGGGTCACCCAACAGGTCATCACCTTCATCTGGCCGGCGGGGGCGACCTACGTCAGGGCCTACCTGGGTCCGCCGACGGCGGCGCCCAAGGATGTCTGCCGCGGTCAGTGGTTCGCGCAGATCTCCGAGGAGGACTATCGCCGTCACGGCGGACTCCGGCTCGAGCTGGGGCGCCGATCCCTGGCGCCTCAGGGCGGTCCGGAACCACCACGCGACCTCGCGATCTTCCTCACCTCCGTGCGGGGGGAGACGACGAGCGAGGGAGTGTCCGTGCTCCTGCCCGGGCGTCTGGTCGTGCGGTATGCCGTCGAGATCCGTCGGCGGATGCGCGTCGGTCCGGTGGATTTCGCCAGGGTCGGCGTCTGGGCGCCCGACGATCTGGTGCCGGGTTCCCCGCCGTTCGTCATGGTCTATCGCGACGACCGGCTCCCGATGCACGCGCGCGACGGTCAGATCGTCACCGTGGTGCCGGACGAGACCCCCGACGCCGCGCCCACGCAGATCCTCCAGCCACGGACGCTGATGGGCGGTGCCACCCTCCCGCGGTGGCGGGTGGCCGTTCCCAGCGGCGCGTCCCGCGGCTACCTGCGCCTGTTCGTCTCCCCGTCGATCGGGCCGGAGATGCTGCGCAGGATCGTCGTCCTCGACCCGCCGGTCACCCAGCTGAGGTGGGGCTGATGAGCGGCGGGCCCGGTGGCGCCCGATTCGCCCAGGTCGGGTACACCTCCGGTCGGACCGGCTTCGGGATCCACGCGGAGGTGGGTGATCCGACCGACGCCGAGCGTGACCTGCTGGTCCGAGGCGCCGATCCGGAGCGCACCGACTTCGGCCAGGAGTTGCCCCGGTTCGCGGCACCGGAGGCGAAGGCGCTCTTCAACCGCAATCTCGTCTCCGCTCCGGTGGCCCCGGGTGCCACCGCGACCTGGCACACCGCACCCGCCGGCGCCGACGAGAGCGGGCGAACGGGCAATGTCTTCGTTCACGCGGTGCTCGATCGGGCGGCCGGCACCGGGGGCCACCGTGCGATCGACGCGTGGCGGTCGCCGGACTGGGTCACGCCATACGGAGTGGGGGAGGTCCGGGTCAGCGTCCTCCCGACCGCCGCGCCCGGACCCGGGGCGGTCGTGGGACGGCGCGAGATCTGTGACTTCCTCCTCGATCCGTCCACCTGGCGCCTCGGCGTGCTCTCCCGGCTGCTCGACGAACTCGCCCTGCCCCGGGGGGAGCGCGGGCCGATCGTCCTCGGCGTCGCGAGCCCCGACGTGGGCGCGCTGTGGGTGGGTGCCGTCACGCACCTGATGTCGCCCGGCTCGGCCGCCGGACTCGGCTTCGGGGTCTGGGAGACGACGCGGGCGCTGCAACCCGAGCGCATCTCCCGCTGCGAGTTCCTCTGTATGCCGGAACGCGAGGTCGCCGCGGTCCGCGAGCGCTTCCCGCAGGTGCGCACGCTGCTGGAGTCCGACGACGCGGCGCCGCGGGACTGGACCGCCGACGACACCCGCGCAGACCTGGCCTGGGGCGCGCTGGCGGTCGGCATGTTCAGCCTCGCCGAGGACCCGGCCGCGGTCCTCGACGAACTCGACGCTCTCGCCGACCGGGTGGGCGATCACGACCTCGCCCGGTTCTGGCCCCTGGCCATGGCGATGGCGCGGCGTCTGGACGCGTGGGACTTCCTCTCGCACCCGATCGCCGCGGCGCTGCGCGCGGGGAGCCCGGCGACCCTGGCGTCGCAGCCGGACCTGCTGGACGCGACGATCGACCTGGTCGGTCGGCATACGGGAGAGACGGCCGCGGACGCCTGGGCGGCCCTTGAGGTCTGTGCCCCCGGACCGATATCCGCTGTCCTGCAACGCATTTACTTGGGCCGCGCGGTGCGCGACGCGGCCTGGCTGGTCCAGCGCGGGGGGCCGCCCGCGCGCCGGGACGCCTCCGGAGAAGTCGCTGAGCACCCGGGGCTGGCGGCCGACGTGGCGGATGCCGTCGAGCGAACCGGAGCGATCGATGACCCGGTGTCCCGGGCCGTGACGCTGGTCAACCTCGCCGACCTGCTGGTGCGGGCCGGCTGGCCGACCGCCGATCCCGACGCGTTCGGTGGCGGAGCGCTGATTCCGGCCATCGCCCGCCAGGTCCGACCGGTCCTGTCGGACCCCGAGCAGCGCCTGGTCTTCACGTCGGCGACCAACCCCGGCGGGGCGACCCGGCGCGACGTCATCCGCGTGGCCCTCGCCGACTGGCCGGGCGACATCGCCGCGGAGACGCATCTCCCCGTCGGTCGGCGCATCCCGGAGGCGGTGCTCGCCTGGCTCTACCCGAGCGACCCGACGACGGACCCGCTCCGGGACCCGTCATTGCTCGATCTCGAGGCGCTCGCGCTGGCCGCGACCGCGGCAGCCGGTGACACCCGGGACCGAGCCCGCCAGCGGCTCCTCGACGCCGCCATCGGATCGATCGGCCCGGAGGATGGCGACACCCGTCGGCAACTCCTCGCCGTCGTCGCGGAGTCCCGGACGATGCGGTCCGCGGAGGTGCGCCGGGTCCTCCAGGCGGGCCTGCGCCCGACCGACACCCAGGTCGCCGCGGCGGTCCTGATCGCGGAGGCGGACGAGGCGGCGGATGCCCTCGGGCTCATCGGCGAAGTCGCGGTGGCGCGGGAGCGCCCGGCCGTCGACGCCCCCCTGCGGACCCTGTCCCTGCTCGTCGACCGACCCGGCTGGGGCTCCCCGAACCTGGACATCGTCGTGGCGCGCTACGCGCGGGCGGTGCTCGACGCGTTCACGACGCTCTGGGCCCTGGCGCGGCTTCCGGCGGGATCGCTGTGGGCCGGGCACCTCGCGGCGGCGATCGAACTGGCCGACGTCCGCACCGACGAGCGCGGCCTGTGGGGCGCCGTGCTGCCGCCGCCCGAGACGATCGTGCCGGGCGGGGCCGAGCTGTTCGCCTCGCTCCTGCGGCTTCCGCTGACCGACCCGCGGACCTGGGAGTCGCTCGACACGATCGCCCTGCGCGCGATGGCGTGCGCGCCCGGCTCGCCCAAACCGCCGCCGCCCGCGTCGCCGCCGATGCGGGCGCACGCGCTGCGTGACGTCGACGGGTCGCCGGCGCTGGCGGCCGGCCTGGCCGGGTTCTATGCCGGGCTGAGCAAAGAGCAGGTGGCGAGCGTGCGCGACGGCCTCCTCGCGCTCACCGAGCGGTTGTATGGCGAGGGCTCGGACGTGGCGGACTTCGCCCGCGGCTGGTTCGCCCGGATCAGCGGGAGCCGGGGCGTGGGCGATCGCCTTCGCCAGGCCGGCGGGCGGTTCTTCGGGCGGCCGACCCCCGGCCCACAGGCCTGAGATCGAGGGAGAGACAGGATGACCACATACGAACTCGGCGCCAACCCCGTCGGGCTGCGGCGCGGGCGCTTGACGATGGCGGCGAGCCTCGGTGCCGAACCGGTGCCACTGCGGCTGCGCACCGCGGACCCGGGCGCGCCGATGGCCGGTCTCTGGGCACCGGACGGCACCGGCTACATCGGGATGTTCAACCGCGGGGTCGCGGACCTGCCCAAGCAGGTCACCATCAGTGTGGCGCGCTCGGACGGAAGCGCGTTTCCGCCCGGCCCGCCCCTTCAGGTGACGGCCGGCATCGGCGTCGATGCGGTGTCCTGGAGCGTGTCCGGCCTCGGCGGTCTGCCGATGGCCGACATCGTCACCCTCACGGTCGCCGGCGACTGGCTGACTTTCGCCCGGCCCGCCGACGACGGCGGGGGATCGACGAACCTTCCGCCGCGGGCCTCCCGGATGGCCGCCGCCGCGCGACGGGCGCTCGGGGTCGCCAATGTTCCGGACGCCCAGCGGGCCCATGTCGTCGTGCTCGTGGACCCGTCGGGATCGATGAAGACGAAGCGAACGCGCGCCGCCCTGGCCGACGCCCTCGACGGGCTGGTCGGCATCCACTGGGTGCTCGGCGGGAGCGGCAAGCGCCTCGAATGGCACCTGGCCACCAACCCCCCGCGGCGATTCGAGAATGCCGAGAGCCTGCTCGCGGCGCTGGACGGCACGGCATACGGCCTCGGTCGTTCCCTCGACCTCCCCGGCGTGGCGAGCACGACCGGGAACGAGTTGACGGTCGTCTATCTCGTCTCCGACGATGTGCCGGGCCGGCTCGCGGAGTTCGCCGATGTCGACCTGCAGGCCCGCCATCTCGTCGTCGTCGCCAACCCGGCGTCGGCGCCCAGCGCCGTCGGCCCGGTCGACGTGACGGTGTGGCCCGGCGAGCCCCTCGATGACGCCCGTATGCCGATGCTCGCCAAGGACCTGCTGCGCGGCTGTTTCGACGCCAACAGCGCATGCGGACGGGCGGTGGAGGCGTGAGCAAGTGCCCGCTGTGCTTCAGCGGTCTCGACCCGATCCGGGCGCGCTGGCAGTGCGTCAATCCGCAGTGTCCGAGCGAGTCGACGCCCGAACCGCTCACCGCGGCCTATCTGGGTCACGAGCGGACGGTCAAGCAGCGCCGGGAAGAGGTGCGGCCCAGCGACTTCCGTGGGACCTGGAAACCGCGCCTGGAGCAACACTGCACCGCCTGCGGCCAGCACATGGAACGGACGTGCACCGTCTGCCGCTATCCGATGCCGCGTGATGTCGGTGAGGCCGATGTCGTCTGCGTGGCGCTCGCGGGCGCGCGCGCGACCGGGAAGTCGGTGTCGATCGGCGTCATGCGGCTGTTCCTGGAGAAGCTCGTCGAAGGCCTCCGGTCGTCGCTCGACTACGAGAAGCGTTACTCGGAGAGCGACGAGAACGAGGAATATGTCGAGCAGATCCTGACCGGCAAAGTGTATCCGTCTACCCCTCCCGGGAGGGCACGGTCGCTGCTCTACAGCCTCGGGCAGATCAACGGCAAGCGCCGGTATCTCGCGCTGCGCGATATCGCCGGTGAGGACCTCGAGGCGGCCCAGAGCGCGATCAACCTCAGCTTCCTCGGGCGGGCCGACCTCGTCATCTTCCTCTTCGATCCGCTCGCCATCACCAGCATCCGGGATGCCCTGGAGAACCTCATCCCGCGCCAACGGGCCGTGGGACAGGAACCGCAGAAGGTCCTCCAGACGGTCCTGCGGCATATCGGTCCCGGTCGGCCGCACCTGGCGATCTGCCTCGCCAAGGTCGATGCCCTGCAGAAACTCGCCGATCAAAACAGCCCGATCAGCCCGGTCTTCGCCAACCCGGGGACGACGATGATGCGCGAATCGGTGCTGCGCAGCCCGCAGACCGGCCCCGGGTATGACGTGGAGGCGGCCACGCTGTTGAGCGAAGAGGTGCGCTCGACGCTGATGCTGCTCAACGGGACGGTCATCGTCAACATGGTCGAGAACCCGGCCAACAATGTCGTTCTCCCGCATCGGTTCTTCGCGACGTCGGCGCTGGGGGACGCCGCCGACGGGGAACTCCTGCCGCCCCACGGGATCACGCCCTTCCGCGTGCTCGACCCCTTGCTGTGGATCTTCCACGAGAAAGGCATCGTCCCGGCGATCGCCTGACCCCGACCCCCACCCACTACCTCGATTCAGAAAGCAGGAACGTCATGGCCATCAATCTCTCGAAGGGCAGCGTCATCTCCTTGGCCAAGGAGTCCGGACCGGCTCCGCTCGACCACATCCTCATCGGCCTCGGTTGGGACCCGGCGGACACCGGCGCCCCCTTCGATCTCGATGCCTCCGCCTTCCTCACCGACTCGTGGGGTCGGTGCGCCTCCGACGGTGACTTCGTCTTCTATGGCAGCAAGGTGCACCACTCCGGTGCCGTGACCCACTGCGGCGACAACCTGACCGGCGAGGGCGACGGGGACGACGAGCAGATTCTCGCCATCCTCAGCAAGCTGCCGCCCGCCATCGACCGGATTCGGGTCGCGGTGAGCATTCACGAGGCAGCCTCGCGGGGGCAGCATTTCGGTCAGGTCAGCAATGCCTTCATCCGGATCGTGAACCAGAGCGACAACCGTGAGCTGGCGCGCTTCTCGCTCAGCTCGGGCGCGGCGGGGCAGGACTGCCTCACCTTCGCGGAGGTGTTCCGGGAGGGATCGGACTGGCACTTCCGCGCGATCGGTGACTTCAATCTCGGCGGCCTCGCCGGAGCGCTCGCGGCGCACGGTCTCGTCGCGGGCTGACTCGGCATACGCGGCGCGGTGTGACGCCTTTGCCCGAGGGACGTTCCGGGGGATCGGCCGCAAGATGAGCGGAGAGCTCAGGCGCCGCGCTGAGTCGACCCGCCGTACTGCAGGAAGTTCAGGACCGCCTGGACCCGTCGGTTGTCCTGGCGGCCCTCCGCGATGGCCAGCTTGTCGAAGACGTGTTGCACGTGCGTGCGGATCGTGTTGGCGCTCACGTGCATCCGTTCGGCGATGCCACGGTCGGACAGGCCTTCGGCCATCAACGCCAGGACCGTCAGTTCGCGTTCGCTGAGACCCGCGAGCGGTCGTCGCCGGACCTGCGCTCGCATCAGGTGGGACACCAGCTCGGGGTCGATCACCGTCCCCCCGGCGACGAGGCGTTCGAGCGCATCCGAGAGGTCGCGGCCGTCCAGCAGACGGTCTTTCAGCAGGTAGCCGGCCCTGTGCTCCCCGCCGTCGAGCAGACGGTTGGCGTATTCGGGCACGACATATTGGGACAGCACCAGCACGGCGATATCCGGGTATGCGGTTCGGACCTGCTCCGCGGCCCGCAGGCCCTCGTCTCGGTGAGTGGGCGGCATGCGGATGTCGAGCACGACCGCGTCCGGTGGGTCGCGGCGGACCTGGGCCATCAGCCCGTCCACTCGGCTCAGTTCGGCGATGACGTCATGTCCCGACCCGGACAGGAGGTTGCGGATGCCCTCCCGGACCACGATCGAGTCGTCGACGACGATCACGCGCATGAGCACCGACACCTCGCCCCGTCCTCACCGTCGGCCACCGTGTCCGACGATCCAGCGTGGGTCCATCCCGGAACTGACGCGTCATCGATTCCGATGAGCCGACGTCCTCGATTGCGTCGATCCCCCACGCCGTCAACGGTATGACGATCGAAGCGCGGGGGTCCAGGCGCGGCCCCCACGTCGCCTCCGTGTCGGCCGGGGGCTGGCACACCTGCGCCCTGCGGCGCCCGACCGGTATCGCGGCGCACAGGCGTCATACAAGGGGAAGGAGTGCGCGATGTCGTTCCGGACAATGCTTCGAGGAGTGCTGGCTGCCCTGCTCGTGACCTGGGGGGTGGCCGTGCTGGCCCCGCCGGGCACCGCCCACAGCGGGGACGTGCTCTATGCCGTGCCGCAGGCGACCGGATCGGACCCGCTGAGTCTGAATGGGAGTTGCGAGCCCGGGTATTGGGGGCCGGCCAATTCCGGCGTGGTGACCTATCGTCCGCGGTACAACTGGAATCCAGCGACTTTCCAGGTGGTGGAAACACCGACCGATGTCTGGGTGTGCGTGAGCGACCTGCCCCGGCGGCCGCCGAGCAGCACTGTCGATGATGCGTTGACCATCGTCATGACCGCAACCACAACGCCTCGTCCGCCCCGGACCGCGACGACATCGCCTTGAGCATCGACGAGCGGGGCGTCCTGACCGAACGCTACGGAAATGGCATCGGCTTCGCTCTCGGCGCGGTTTCGGGGTGGACCGCCGCGACCAATCCGGAGGAGGAGATCACCTGGAGCGCGGAGTTCCGGATCTCGCGGGCCAAGCTCGGGAATCCGACGGCGGACCGGGCGCTCGGTCTGCAGATCCGGCAGGACTCGGTGCTCGTGCCGAACGATTACTTCGCCTGGCCACAAGGCAGCATCCGGTGGGAGCCCGAATCGTGGGCCGATCTCGTCGTGCCCGGCGAGGCGCCCGGGATCGTCCATGTGGGCGGCGCGCGCGTCACCCAGGGCCTCGACATCGATGGGCAGGATGGCACCGATGTTCCGGTCGACTTCATCCTCGGGAAGGACGCGATGATGGAGGGCAATCTGTATACAGTCGGGGATCCGGCCGCGGTGATCTACAGCGCCTGCCAGGTGGAGCGACTGTCTCCCACCTGGGGGCAGCCGCAGGTGCTCCCGGTGGATCAATCACTCCATCCGCGCGTCAGCCGCGGTCCGGCGGCGTTCGGGTCCATGGGGATGTTCCGCTGCTGGGTGCCGGGATCGCTGATCACCTCGCCGACCCCGCAGGACCCGGCGATCTTCCGGTTCTCGCTGATCGTCCAACTCTCCGGGGGACCCCGTCGGACCCTCGACCTGGGCACCCGGTGGGCTCAGCCGTCCCGGTCCCTGCGCGTCCTGATCCAGCGCGCTGAGCGGCCGCCCGGCTATCCCACCTACCGGGCCTGGGATACCACACTGAACACCGCGGCGATGAGCGCGATGACCGATCTGCAGCGGGTCGTCCCCCTCCCGGCCGGCATCGGTCCGGTCGCCACCCTTGGCACCCCGCCAGCCGGTGCTGCCGGGCTGCGGCTGCTCTTCGCACCCGGTGTCGATCAATGCACGCCCCAGAGCGCGGAGACGACCGATCAGGCGGCGACCCGATGCGCCTGGGCGGCGCCGCTGCGCGCCGAACTCACGCGGATGGACTATAACCGGCAGTGGGCGCAGGCGGATGCCGCTGACGGCCAACACCGCGACCGCCTCGACCTCCAGGAGCTCCTGGTCGCCTCGACCCGGGCCGACTACGGTCACTCGTGCAATTCGTGGACCGGCGCCGAGTCATCCGCGAGTTCGCCCGTGACCCAGTTCGACAACTCGCCGGGCACGGCATCCCACGACGTCAGCGCGGCCACCGAATCCTGCTGGGGTCAGCCCAGCGAGGCCAGTCCCCACTTCTCGCTCAGGGGCCCGGTCGTCCCGCTCACGGATGGCAACCCGCTGATCAATACGCAGACGCACCAGGAGATCACGGAGCCGATCAGCGTCCTGCGTGACACCGACAGAGTCTTTCCACTCGGCTTCGACCACAGCCGGTTGACGACCGAAGGCTGGGACTTCAACGATCTGCGGACGCGGCTGCTGCAATGGCCGACGACACCCCCATGGTTGGGGCGTCAGTCGGCGGGTCACCCGGGCCGGCAGTTGGAGGTGGCCTTCGGGCTGGACGCGAGCACGACCACGCCGACGGTCACCCCGTTCGTGTCTCGTGCGTTGTCCGGGACCTACCTGGAGCCGAGCACACCCGCGAGTGGATCGGCATACTCCCTCGCCATCCGCGACTCGAGTGGGGCCCTGATCAGCCGGCTCCCCTTCGCCGGCACCCGGAAGCGCCCGGGCGGCGGCCGGACCACGGGCAGCGGGCAGGTCCTCATCGTCAACCTGCCGGACCGCACCGCCTCCTTCGCCATCGAGTACCAGGGGGCCGGGAAGCCGCTGCTTCGCCAGGTCTTCACCAAGGCGGCGCCGACGGTTGACGCGCTGACCACGACAACCGACGGAGCGAAGGTGTATCTCTCCTGGACCGCGGCGGATCCGGACAGCACCGATCTGCGGTACGACGTCTACTTCGCCGCCCATCCCGGCGCCCTGCGCCATCTGGTGGCAAGTGGGCTGACCGACCCGGCGTACGTCTTCGACACCTCGTTCGCGCCGGGCACGACCGACGGCGAGGTCACGGTCGAGGCCACGGACGGGGTCAACACCGGCAGCGCCACGATCGGCGGGATCGCCATCGACGCCAAGGCCCCGATCGTCGGCATCGTCGGCCCGGACCACCCGAGCCTGGCGCAGGGTGGAAGTCTGGAACTGAGCGGTGCGGCATACGACCAGGACAGCTTGGGCACACTGGCCGGCAAGGCACTGACCTGGACAGTGGACAAGACCACCCCGCTGGGCACGGGGGAGCGCGTCTCCCTGGCCGGCCTCGCGCCGGGCAGCCATGAGGTCACCCTCACCGCCACCTCCGCGGCCGGCCTGCCCGCGACGGCCACCACGACGATCACCGTCCTGCCCGACGGCGACCAGGACGGAATCCCCGACCAGGTCGAGACCGCATCGACCTGCCTGAACCCGACGGTGTTCGACGCGATGGACGACCCGGATGCCGACGGGCTGAGCAGCTACGCCGAATGGCAGCACGGCAGCGACCCGTGCAACCCGGACAGTGATAGCGACGGGGCGGCTGACGGTGCCGAGGTGACCGGCGGTGGCGATCCGACCTCGGCCACTGTCCGGCCGCTGCCGGCAGGGCTCTATGTCACGTCCGAACCGCTCGACCTCGGCACCTGCTCCGCCCCGACGCCGGCGAAGATCCCGGTCACCCTCGTCAAGAAGGCTCCGTGGACCGTTCGCTCCGATGCCGCTTATGTGGCGGTCGCCGGCGGTGGCACCACCTCCGGCCTGGTCACGGTCGCACCGAAGTGCGCCCGCCTGGCCGCTGGGCAGCGCTACTCGGCGACGCTGATCTTCCGGGCGCGAGGCGGGCAGCTGCACACGTTGACGGCGAGCGTCACCACGTGATATCGATCGTCAGCCCGTGGGCAGGGTGGCCCGGATCGAGGTCCCCCTGCCCTTCGGGCTGTCGATCGTGAATGTCCCCCCGACCGCGTTGGCCCGATCCTGCATGCCGCGCACCCCGCTGCCCAGGTCGCCCCGCCCGGGCCGTCGTCGACGACGCGGACCTCGAGGGACTTCTCGTCCCACGTCAGGTCGATGGAGAGCTTGTCGGGCGCGGCGTGCTTGACGGCGTTCTGGATGGCCTCACTCACGATGTAGTAGGCGGCCGCCTCGACCTCGGGATCGCTGCGCCGCTCGCCCGACGTCGTCAACGTGATCGGCACACCGGTCCGGCGGATGAGTATGCCGATGGCCGCCGTCAGCCCCTCATCGACCAGCACCGCGGGATGGATCCCCTGCGCCAGCTCGCGCAGCTCCCGAATCGCTTGGCGGAGATCGCCTTCCGCGCTGGTGAGGTTGGCGAGCGCGTCGGGGGTGTCGCGCAGTTCGCCCCTGAGGCTCTGCAGCCGCATCCCGATGCCGAGCAGGTGCTGCTGGGCGCCGTCGTGGAGGTTGCGCTCGATCCGTTCGCGCTCCTGGTCGGCGGCCGAGACGAGCCGCCGACGGGAATCGGTCACCTCATCGAGCCGGTGGCGCAGCTCGTCACGCAACCGGGCGTTCTGCAGGGCGACGGTCGCCGCCGCCGTCGCCGCCGCCAGCAGAGCAGGTTGCTCCTCCAGATCGACGTCGTGGATCACCAGAGCCAGGGTGTACCCGTCGGATTCGAGGACGCTGGTGCGCTGGTGGTCCTGTGGCGCGGGCGCCGCCGGGGCACCCCAGGCGTCGACGAAGGAGTCGCCGCGGGGAAGCAGCATACGGAGACCGTCGTCCCGGAGGGCGGCCGAGAGTTCGGCCTGGATCCGGGCGGGTGGCTTGTCGACCAGGCGCCCGACGAGTTCGGCCATCGAGGCCTGGGCGAGCCGCTCGCGCGCCAGCCCGAACACCAACGCTCCCGCGAGCGCGGTGACGGCGAGCCAGATGCCCAGATCCTGAAGCCACCACGGTGAGGCCACGCCCAAAGCGGCCCGGATGGCGAAGGTGCACGCGAAGATCACGAGGGTGAGGACCGCCAGCAGCCAGCGGGCGCGTGCCTCGCTGCGATGCCGGGGCGATGCCCGGGCGTACTGAACGGTGAGATAGGCCATGACGACGACGGACATCGCCAAGGCGCACAACGCCCCCGCCGCGCTGACCGCCAACCCGAGGTCGAGATCGTCGTTGATCGAGATCGGGCTGGTGACGCAGGAGCGACCGCAGGCAGGCGAGGCCGGCGCCCAGGCCAGGAGGATGGCGAGGGCGATGGTGACCGCCAATGCGTAGCTCGCCCGGACGAGTCGGCGTTGGCCGGCGGTGCGAGCGATGCCGTGTGGGTGCGTGACGAGCAGGTGCACCACGAGGGCCGCCTGCAACCAGAATGACAGGAGGTGGCCGGCATGAATCCAACTCCGGCCGGGGAAGTCGGCGGGCAGGCCCAGGACGCCCAGGGCGTTGACGAAGGACAGACCGGCCAGGGTCATCATGAGTGTGCCCACCCGGCTCGACGGCACGATCAGCCGGCCGGCGACGCCCGCCCACCCCCAGACGACGGCGGCCCCGATCGCCATCGTGTAGTCCATCGCCGGCGCGTGGCCGAATCGCTGCGCGAGGTCGATCTCGGCCAGTGCCGCGGCGACGAACAGGCCGCACGCGACCAGGTAGCCGGCCACGGCCACCGGGCGCCGAGCCCGAACAGGGAGCACCTCGCCAGCATCCCAGGTCGTCGGCGCCAGGGCCCGTCGAGCATCGCCATACCGCTGGCGGTGAGCCTGCGGGTCAACCTCCCGGTCGGGCGGGATCCGGCACCAGTCGTCGAGCGGTGCCCCGGTCGACCCAACCCGCTGGGCCATGGCGATCGACTCCTCCGCGGGCAGATTTCGTCAAAACCGGCACACGCGCGCCCGGGCTTCCTACGCTTCCGAGCGCGGGTCGTCACCAGGGCGGCCGCCCCGAAGAAACGGAGGGGAAACCCATGCCCAAGAAAGCCTCATTCCTCATCACCATCGCCTTGGCGGTCGGCGTCGGGGCGGCGACTCCCGCCGCGACGGCGGCCCCGTCCGGCGTGGCGGTGGCCCAGCAGGCGGCCCGAAACAGCCCTGCCGGTGGAACGATCCTGCTGACGCTCAACGGCAATCTCTACTCGGTCCGCGCGGATGGGAGCGGCCTGCACGCCCTGACCACCGGCGGGCGCATCGGAGACGCGGCATACTCTCCCGACGGGACCAAGATCGCCTTCCACAAGGGCAGCTTTGGCCACCGCGACCTCTACGTCATGCGGTCCGACGGCACCGGCGTGACCCGGCTGACGAACACCTCCACCTGGGACGAGAGGTATCCCACCTGGTCCCCCGACGGGCGCACGATCGCCTTCGATCGCATGCACACCACCAGCGACCGAGGCGGGATCTATCAGATGGCCGCCACACCGGGGGCCCCCGAACGGCTGATCAAGGCCGACTACGTCTCCCAAGGCGTCTGGTACACCTTCGAGCGACCCGACTGGTCGCCGCGCGGGGACAAGCTCGCGGTCGACTATGTGACCTGGAGTGATCACATTGCGTATAAGGGACGCCTCATGCGTCTCAACGGCGTCCTCGACACCGTCGGACTGATCGGCATCCAGAACGAGTTCAACTCCACCGGCACGTGGGTGTCCGGGTTCAGCGACGACTACGACGCGAACCCGTCCGGCTACAAGCAGAACACCACCACCGGGGCGTCTGTCTGGCTGCCCGCAGGCAGTCCGGACGGCCCTCCCGCCAGCGATCTCATCTGGTCGCCCGATTCCACCAGGCTCGCCATGCGCTACGACGCCAACGGCGACGGCCACCCCGATCTCGCCCTGATGAACTCCAGCGGCACCGGCGTGACGGGTCTGTTGTACGGCTCCAGCACGCTGAGTTACACCCCGCGCTCCTGGAAGCGTTGATCGCGGACCCGGATGCGGCCCGGCGCCGCGGCCCAGGTCCCGGGTGAGCGAGGTCTCGACGGCGCGGGCTGTCGGCGGCACCGGAGGCGTGCTGGGATGGGCGCCATGCCCACACTCACCACCGACGGCCCCGTCTGGACCCTCGACCTCGGGACCGACGAGAATCGCTTCTCGCCCGCCTGGCTCGATGTCGCCGAGGGCCTCATCGCTCAGGTCGCCGCGTCAGACGGGCCGGTCGCGCTCGTCGTCGGCGGCACCGGGAAGTTCTTCACCAACGGCCTCGACCTCGACTGGGTCCTGGCCAATCCCGATGGCTTCGTGCCGTATGCCGCCCGGGTCCAGGCCATGCTGGCGAGCGTCCTCACGCTGCCGGTCCCGACGGTCGCCGCGGTCAACGGGCACGCTTTCGGGGCCGGGGCGATGCTCGCGCTGGCCTGTGACTTCCGGGTCATGCGGGCGGACCGGGGCTTCTGGTGCCTGCCCGAGGCGGACATCCGCATCCCGTTCACGGAGGGGATGTCGGCGCTGATCCAGGCCAAGCTGACCCCGCAGGCGGCGATGGCGAGCATGACGACCGGTCACCGGTTCGGCGGGGAGGAGGCCGCGGCATACGGGATCGTCGACGCGGTCGCGCCGGCCGAGGCCCTTGCCGCGGTCGCCGCCGACCGGGTGCGTGGGCTGGCCGGCAAGGACCGGACCACGCTAGGCACGATCAAGTCCCGGATGTTCGCCGGGGTGGTCGCCGCCCTGACGAGCCTGCAGAACTAGAGAGCGACGAGGACGGGGAGGGCGGCGACGCACCGGTCCACGATGTCGGGCTCGGCGGAGTGGAGGGCGAGATCCTCGACGAAGGCGACCCAGGCGTGGACGGTGGCGGCGAGCGGATCGGCATACGCCATCGCCTCGCAGACGAGAGCGGAGATGTTGTGCCGCAACCCGATCGCCACGCCCTCGGCCGAATCGCCGGGTCCGCCGAGGCGGCCGTAGACGAACGCGAGGTAGAACTCCCGGCGCCGCCCGATCTGGGCGACGAACCGTTCGACGATCTGGCGCACCGCCGCCTCGCCGGTCACCCCGGCGTCCGGCCGCACGGTCCGCAGCACCCGCCGGCCGGCCGCTGCGACGACCGCCTCGTGGTAGGCCGTCTTGGTCGGGAAATAGTGGAAGAGCAGGCCACGCGAGACCCCGGCCTCGGCGGCGACCTCGTCGAGGGACAGTTCCTGCACCGGCCGGTCGACGAACTTGCGCAGGCCGATTCCGAGCAGCTGCCGGCGCCGCTCGTCGGGAGTCATCCGCGCCCGGGGGGCGGGCGGATCGGCGGAGTGACGTGGCATGCTATTGAGCATTGCTCAATAAGCCGCTATGGTCAAGCGCATGGACTTCGCCCCTTCGCCGCGCGCGGCCGACCTCAGCGCCCGCGTCCGCCAGTTCGTCGACACCGAGATCGAGCCGAGCGAGCCGGAGTTGGCGGCCGACATCGCCGCCCGGCGGGCGCGGGGCGAGGACCCGTGGACGCCGCACCCGGCGATCGAGCAGCTCAAGGCGAAGGCGCGCGCGCAGGGCCTGTGGAATCTCTTCCTTCCCGCCGGCCACGAGGGCCCGTATGCCGCGAAGTACGGCACCGACGGTGGCACCGGGCTCTCGAACCTCGACTACGCGCCGGTGGCCGAGCAGATGGGCCGCAGCTTCATCGCGCCGCTGATCTTCAATTCCAACGCGCCGGACACCGGCAATATGGAGGTCATCCTCAAGTACGGCAGCCAGGCTCAGAAGGATCAGTGGCTGGATCCGTTGCTGGACGGGCGGATTCGCAGCGTCTTCCTGATGACCGAGCCGGGTGTCGCCTCCTCTGATGCGACGAATATGGCGGCCACCGCGCGGATCGAGGGCGACGAGGTCGTCCTCAACGGCCGCAAGTGGTGGTCCTCCGGCGCCGGTCACCCGGACTGCAAGGTCGGGATCTACATGGCGCTCACCGACGAGGGCGCCGACCGGCACCACCAGCACTCGATGGTGCTCGTGCCGATGGACGCACCCGGGGTCACGATCGAGCGGCTGCTGACCACGCTCGGGCAGTATGACGAGCCGCTCGGCCACGGCGAGGTCTCGCTGACCGACGTGCGCCTGCCGGTCGAGTCGATCATCGGCGGCCCGGGGATGGCGTTCGCCATCGCCCAGGGCCGGCTCGGCCCGGGCCGGGTGCACCACTGCATGCGCCTGATCGGGTTGTCCGAGAAGGCGCTCGAGCTGGCCTGCGAGCGAGCGACGACCCGGGTCGCCTTCGGCAAGCCGCTGGCCAACCTCGGCGGCAACCGCGAGCGTCTCGCCAAGGCGCGGATCGCGATCAACCAGGCCCGGCTCCACGTCCTGCACGCGGCGTGGAAGCTCGACACCTTCGGCACCGCCGGGGCGTTGTCGGAGGTCTCCGAGATCAAGGCGGCCGTGCCCCAGATGGCCTGCGACGTCATCGATCTCGCGATCCAGTTGCACGGCGGCGGCGGCACCGGGCCGGACTTCCCACTCGCCGCGGCGTATGCCGGGGCGCGCTCGCTGCGCCTGGCCGACGGTCCCGACGAGGTCCACCTCGGCGTCGTCGCGCGGCACCTGCTCAAGCCGTATGCCGCCCGTTCCGCGGCGCCGACCGCATGACTTCCGCTGTGCCGCAGTCGGGTCCGGGTCAGCGGGTGCTCGTCACCGGAGGCGCGTCCGGGCTCGGGCTCGCGCTCGTCAAGGCCTACTGCGCGCGCGGCGCGCGCGTTCTTGCGGTGGATCTCGCGGACGAGCGGCCGCCCGGGGTGCCGGACGCCGCGGCATACCGGCGCCTTGACGTTCGGGCGCAACAAGATTGGGACGCCGCGCTGGCCTGGGTGCGCGAGGAGTGGGGCGGACTCGACCTGCTCTACAACAACGCGGGCGTGGCCACCGGCGGGCGGATCGACGTGGAGTCGATGGCCGACTGGGAGCGGGTGATCGACGTCAACCTGCTCGGCGTGGTGCGCGGCTGCCAGACCTTCACGCCGCTGCTGAAGGAGCAGGGGAGCGGGCATATCGTCAACACCGCCTCGCTCGCCGGGCTGATCCACGGGCCGGGGATGTCGAGCTACAACGCCACCAAAGCGGGTGTGGTGGCGCTGTCGGAGACCCTGCATTTCGAGTTGCGGCCGTTCGGGATCCGGGTGTCGGTCGTGTGCCCGGCGTTCTTCCGGACCAACCTGCACCAGTCGTTCCAGGGCAAGGACGAGGAGTTCGAGCAGTCGGGGACGCGGCTGATCACGACGGCGAAACTGTCCGCCGACGAGATCGCGGCGCGGGTCATCGCCGGCGTCGAGCGCGGCAAGCACGTCATCCTCACCGACCGGTTCGGGCGGACCGCCTACTGGTCCAAGCGGCTCGCCCGGCCGGTGTATGACCGCGCCGCCCTGGCGGGTGCCCACCGGATCGCCGCGCGGGCGGAGAGGAAGGCACGATGAGCGACGCGTCGACCCCGGGGGCGGTGCGGGCGGAGGACTCCTTCGATGCCGAGGTGATGGCGACCTGGTTGCGCGCCAACGCTTCCGACGCCGCCGGGCTCGGCGGGACGCCGGAGGTCCGGCAGTTCTCGGGGGGCGCCTCGAACCTCACCTACCTGCTGACCTATGCCGGTGGGCGCGAGTTGATCCTGCGCCGCCCGCCGGGCGGGACCAAGGCCCGCGGCGCGCACGACATGCGCCGGGAGCACGACATCCAGGCGGCGCTGCGGCCGGTGTTCGCCAAGGTCGCGCCGATGGTCGCCTACTGCGGCGACGAGTCGGTGATCGGCTCGGAGTTCTATGTCATGGAGCGGATCCCCGGGACGATTCTGCGACGTGAGATTCCGGCGGGGCTCGAGCTCGATGCGACAGCCGTGGATCGCCTGTGCCGCAACGCGATCGACACCCTCGTCGAGCTGCACTCGGTCGATCCGGCCGCGGCCGGGCTGGCCGGGTTGAGCAAGGGCGAGGGGTATGTCGCGCGGCAGATCGGCGGCTGGTCGGCGCGCTATCGCGCGGCTCGCACGCCGGATGTGGGCGACTTCGAGGCGACGATGGCGTGGCTCGACTCGCAGCAGCCGGCCGACGTCGCCCGGGTGCTCATTCACAACGACTTCCGCTTCGACAATCTCGTTCTCGCGCCGGACGATCCGACGGCCGTGGTCGGCGTCTTGGATTGGGAGATGGCGACGATCGGCGACCCGCTGATGGACCTCGCCTCCGGTCTCGCCTACTGGGTGCAGGCCGACGACCCCGCCGCGTTCCTGGCGATGCGCCGCCAGCCGACGAACGCCCCGGGCATGTGGACCCGCGATCAGGTGGTCGAGCACTATTGCGCGGCAATGGGATTGACCATGGACGCGGGGCGGTGGCGGTTCTACGAGGTCTTCGGCGCCTTCCGGCTCGCGGTGATCGCCCAGCAGATCTACTACCGCTTCTTCCACGGCCAGACGACCAACCCCATGTATGGCGAGTTCGTCGGCATCGTCCGGTTCCTGGACGCCAAGTGCACCGCGCTCATCGGCGCCTCCGACCGGACTGCGGAGGATGAGGCGTGAGCGTCACTCTGATCACCGGCGCCAGCTCGGGCATCGGCGCGGAGCTCGCCCGGCAGCTCGCGGCGGCCGGTGAGGATCTCGCCTTGTGCGCCCGGCGCACCGACCGGCTGGACGACCTGCGCGCGGAGATCCTTGTGGCCCAACCCGACCGGCGCGTCGAGGTCCGCGCCCTCGACGTCACCGACGACGCCGCGGTGTTCGACGTCTTCCGCGCCTTCGCCGCCGACTTCGGCACCATCGACCGGGTCGTCGTCAACGCGGGTCTCGGCAAGGGCGCGCCCGTCGGGACGGGACGGTTCGACGCGAACCGGGCCACGGCATACACCAATGTCATCGGCGCGCTCGCCCAGACCGAGGCGGCGATGGAGATCTTCCGCGCGCAGCAGCGCGGGCATCTGGTGTTGATCTCCTCGATGTCGGCGATGCGCGGCCTGCCCAAGACGGTGACCGTGTATGCCGCGACGAAGGCCTTCGTCGCCCACCTCGGCGAGGGCATCCGAAACGAGCTGATCGGCGAGCCCGGCCTCGATATCGATGTCTCGGTGATCCTGCCCGGCTACATCCGCTCGGAGATGAACGACAAGGTCAGGAAGCCGATGCCGTTCATGGTCGACACCGTCACCGGCACCAAGGCCATCGCCGCCGCGATCCAAGCCCGCAAGCCGTATGCCCGCGTCCCCGCCTGGCCCTGGCGCCCCATGGGCACCGCCATGCGTCACCTGCCGCTGAAGGTCGTGCGCAGGCTGACGTAGGTCCCGGGCGGATGGGTGAAGTAGCCGCGTTCGGGATTGATCAAGGCCCCCATGGCCGCCTGCATCTGGCGCTCCTGGTCGGCGATGTGCGCGATCAGCGGATGGCCTGGGCTGAGCGTTTTGCGCGCCCGCTCGGCTGCCTCGCTCATCATGGCCAACCCCTCGTGCCGCTGGCCGTCCCCCCCAAAGCGCCAGGGCGAGGTTGTTGCGGCTTCCGAGGGTGTTGGGGTGGTCGGGGCCGAGGACGCGTTCGCGGTCGGTGAGGGTTTGTTGGTAGAGGGGGATGGCGCGGCTCAGGTCGCCGGCCGACTCGTAGGCGCTGGCGAGGTTGTTGCGGCTGGTGAGGGTGTTGGGGTGGTCGGGGCCGAGGACGCGTTCGCGGTCGGTGAGGGTTTGTTGGTAGAGGGGGATGGCGCGGCTCAGGTCGCCGGCCGACTCGTAGGCGCTGGCGAGGTTGT
>JBDIAJ010000069.1:0-20018 GCA_039812345.1 Nostocoides sp.
GGAGCGCAGCAGGTGCTGGAGGCCGACAAGCTGCTCTCGGCCATCGGCTTCGCGCCGCGGACCGAGGGCTACGGCCTCGAGTCGACCGGCGTGGCGCTGACCGACCGCGGGGCGATCGCCATCGACGACTTCATGCGCACCAATGTGCCTGGCGTCTATGCCATCGGCGACTGCACCGCCAAGCTGATGCTCGCCCACGTCGCCGAGGCCCAGGGCGTCGTGGCCGCCGAGACCATCGCCGGCGCCGAGACGATGCCGGTGGATTATTCGATGATCCCGCGGGCGACCTACTGCCACCCCCAGATCGGCTCCTTCGGGCTGTCCGAGCAGCAGGCCAAAGACGCCGGGTATGCCGTCAAGACCGCCTCGTTCCCGTTCTCCGCCAACGGCAAGGCGCAGGGCCTCGGCGACGCCGTCGGGTTCGTCAAGATCATCGCCGACGCGACCCACAACGAGTTCCTCGGCGCGGCCATGATCGGGCCTGATGTCACCGAACTGCTGCCGGCGCTCACGCTGGCCCAGAAGTGGGACCTCACCGCCGACGAGGTCGCTCGCAATGTCTTCGCCCACCCGACGCTGTCCGAGGCGGTCAAGGAGGCCGTCGAGGGCATCGTCGGCCACATGATAAATCTGTAATTCTCTGATTTCTCTCCTCATCGGCTCGCCGGGTTCGCTCCTTCGTCGCGTCCCCGGCTCGCCGATCGTCGAGAAATCGCGGGCACTCGTGCGGGTGGTTGCGTCGGGCGGCGCCGTCGCCGATCTGTGACCTTTGGTTCGGCTCCTCCTCGCCTCGCCTGAGTAGTGCGCTGCGCGCACGACTCAGGCTCGCCGCATCGTCGCCGAACCGCGGGCACTCTCGCGCGTGGTGCGTCGGTCTGCGCCGTCGCCGTTCTGTGACATTTGGTTCGGCTCCTCCTCGCCTCGCCGGGTTCGCTCCTTCGTCGCGTCCCCGGCTCGGCGCATCGTCGCCGAACCGCGGGCACTCGTGTGCTCGGGCGGGCGGCGCGGCATACGCTGACGCCTGTGCCAGAGCCCAGGCCAGACAGCGAGATCGACCGCATCCTCATCGTGGCGGCCCACCCGGACGATGCCGACTTCGGGCTCGCCGGCACGGCCGCGACCTGGACCGACGCCGGCATCGCGGTGACCCTCCTCTGCCTCACCCGAGGCGAGCAGGGCGCGCGGCCGGACGCCGACATCGGCGGCATACCGGCCCTGCGAGAGCGTGAACAGCGGGCGGCGAGCGCGCAGGTCGGGATCACCGACGTGCGTTTCCTCGACGGCTACCGCGACGGGTGGCTCGAGCCGAGCTTCGACCTGGTCCGGGACATCGTCGCCGTCATCCGGGACGTCCGGCCGCAACGCCTGGTCTGCCAGTCGCCGGAGCGCATCTACGCTCGGATCCAGGCCTCCCATCCCGACCACCTCGCCGCCGGTGAGGCCACGCTGCGGGCCTCGTACCCCGCCGCGGAGAACCCGTTCGCCTGGCCCGAACTCGGGCTGCCGTTCCACCACGTGGGGGAGGTGTGGCTGATGGCCCATCCCACTCCCGACCACGTCGTCGACATCACCGACACCTTCCCGCGCAAGCTCGCCGCGTTGCAGGCCCACGCCTCGCAGACCGCGCACCGCGGCGACCAGCTCGAGGTCTTCCTGCGGAGGATGTCCGGCGGCGTGGCGAGTCGGTTCGGCCTGCCCGAGGGCCGGCTCGCCGAGGCGTTCGCCATCGTCCCGCTCAACTGACTGCCCGTTGCCTGCCGGCCGGCGGCATACGTCAGGATGACGGTATGACGCCCGAGGAGTTCCGCACCGCCGCCCACGAGCTCATCGACTGGGTCGCCGACCACCGCGAGCGCATCCCGACCCTGCCGGTCGCCGCCCAGGTCAAGCCCGGCGAGATCCGCGCCGCCCTCCCGACCCACGCCCCCGAGCACCCCGAACCACTCGCCGACGTCCTCGCCGATCTCGACCGGATCGTCGTGCCGGGCATCACCCAGACCCAGCACCCCGGCTTCTACGGCTGGTTCCCGAGCAACGCCTCGCTCGCCTCCGTCCTCGGCGACATCGCCTCCGGGGGCGTCGCCGGGCTCGGCATCACCTGGCAGTCCGCCCCAGCCCTCACCGAGGTCGAGCAGGTCGTCACCGAGTGGCTCCGCGACCTGTGCGGCCTCGACCCAGCCTGGCGCGGCGCGATCCAGGACACCGCCTCGACCGGCACCCTCGTCGCGATGCTGGCCGCCCGCGAGCGCGCCGGCGACCACTCGCAGGAGTCCGGCGGGCTCCAGTCGGTGCCCCAGCCCCTGGTCGCCTACACCTCCCCGCAGGCCCACTCCTCGGTGCCCAAGGGGATCCTCCTGGCCGGGTTCGGAGCCGACAACCTGCGCCACGTGGACGTCGATCCGCAGACCTTCGCGTTGCGCCCCGACGCCCTCGAGGCCGCGATGGCCGCGGACGTCGCCGCCGGCCGCAAGCCCGCCGTCGTCATCGCCGCCATCGGGACCACCGGCACGTGCGCGATGGACCCGGTCCCCGAGATCATCGAGATCGCCAGACGGTATGGCGCGTGGGTCCACGTCGACGCCGCCATGGCCGGCTCGGCGATGCTCCTGCCCGAGATGCGGCACCTCTTCGCCGGGGTCGACGACGCCGACTCGCTGGTCTGGAACCCACACAAGTGGCTCGGCACCATCCTCGACTGCTCGCTCCTCTATGTCCGCGACGTCGACCACCTGGTCCGGTGCATGTCGACGACGCCGAGCTACCTGCGCTCGGCCGTCGACGACGACGTCGTCCAGTACAAGGACTGGGGGATCCCCCTCGGGCGCCGGTTCCGGGCGCTCAAGCTCTGGTTCCACCTGCGCCTCGACGGCGTGGACGCCATCCGGGCCCGGCTGCGCCGCGACCTCGCCAATGCCCAGTGGTTCGCCGAGCAGGTTGCCGCACAGCCGGATTGGCGCGTCCTCGCGCCGGTCGACCTGCAGACCGTCTGCATCCGGCACGAGCCGGCCGGGCTCGACGGGGAGGCGCTGGATCGGCATACGCTCGCGTGGGCGGACGCGGTCAACAGCGGCGGCCGGGCCTTCGTCTCCCCGAGCATCCTCGGCGACCGGTGGATGGTGCGTGTGTCGATCGGTGCCGAGGCGACCGAGCGCGCGGATGTCGCGGCGCTGTGGGATCTGCTCCAGCAGAGCGCGATCGAGGCGACCACGGGTGCCTGACGACCGGCCGCCCACGGTCGCGGACTACCCGGTGACCTGGCCGGTGCAGACCCGTTGGACCGACAACGACATGTTCGGCCATCTCAACAACGCCGTCTATTACGCGTTGTGGGACAGCGCGATCAACGCGTGGATCGCCCGCGACGCCGGCGCCGACCCGATGACCGACGACGCCCTCCCGCTCGTCGCCGAGTCCGGCTGCCGCTACCTCGGCGAGCTCGCCTACCCGGCCGATCTCGTCGTCGGCATCGGCGTCGACCGGGTCGGCACCGCGTCGGTCACCTTCCGCCTCGCCCTGTATGCCGCCGGCTCGCCCCCCGAGGCGCCCGTCGCCGCGGCGGGTCGCTGGGTGCACGTCTACGTCGACCGAGTCACCCGCCGTCCGTGCCCGATCCCGGCCGAGGCGCGCGTCGTCTATGAGGCGGCCCGGTGAGGATCACCGGCGCGGTCCTCGAGGAGATCGGCCACCCCCGACCGTATGCCGAGTCCCGTCCCCTGCGCGTCACCACCCTCGAACTCGACGACCCCGGGCCGACGGAGGTGCTCGTGGCGATCGAGGCGGCCGGTGTCTGCCACTCCGACCTCTCCGTCGTCGACGGCAACCGGGTGCGCCCGGTGCCGATGCTGCTCGGCCATGAGGGTGCCGGCCGCGTCCTCGCGGCCGGCGACGCGGTCACGGATCTGGTTGTCGGACAGCGGGTCGTGCTGACTTTCCTGCCCCGCTGTGGCGCCTGCCCCGGCTGCGCCAGCGGCGGGGTGCGCCCGTGCGTGCCCGGCAGCGCGAGCAACGCCGCCGGGGAACTGCTCGGCGGTGGTCGCCGGCTGTCCCGCGACGGCTCCCCGATCCATCACCATCTCGGCGCGTCGGCGTTCGCCACCCATGCCGTCGTGGACCGCCGCTCGCTCGTCCCCGTCCCCGATTCGGTGCCCGCCGAGGTCGCCGCCCTCCTCGGCTGTGCCGTCCTCACCGGCGGCGGAGCCGTCCTCAACGCCGGCCACCCCAAGCCGGGCGAGAGCCTTGCCGTCGTCGGTCTCGGTGGGGTCGGGATGGCGGCGCTCCTGACCGCCCGCGCCCTGGATGGCGTCCGCGTCATCGCCGTGGATCCGTCCCCGCAGAAGCGAACCCAGGCCCTCGAGTTGGGTGCCGACCTCGCCGTCGAGCCCGGGCAGAGCGCGCCGCCCGCCGATGTCGTCATCGAGGCGGCGGGCAGCGCGCGGGCGTTCGAGTCGGCATACGGGCTGCTCGGTCCGGGTGGGCGGCTGGTCAGCGTCGGCCTCCCACCGCCGGCGGCGCGGGTGTCGCTGTCGCCGCTGGACCTGGTCGCCGGCGGGAAGCAGGTGATCGGCAGCTACCTCGGCTCGTGTGTCCCCGCCCGCGACATCCCGCGCTTCGCCGAACTCTGGCGCCGAGGTCGCCTTCCCGTGGAGCGCCTCGTCTCGCGGCGGATTCGGCTCGGTGACATCAACGACGCGATGGACGCTCTCGCCGACGGGCACGTCGTCCGCCAGATCGTCACACTGACCCTCTGATCCCGACATCCTTCCGCCCCGTCCGTCGGGGGCTTATCCTGCCCCGCAACGATGCCGACGACGGTGAGGATGACCCCATGTCTGGACTTGCCCGGGTGGCAACGGCCGCAGCGGCCGCGCTCGCCCTCGCCCAGCCGGCGGCCGACGTCGCGGCTCGCGAGCTGACGTGCCAACTCTCCGGGATGCACACCTTCACATGGGACGGTGGCGGCGGGGACGGGCTGTGGACGACTGCCACGAACTGGGTCGGCGACGTCGCTCCCGGCATCGGCGACGGGTCCGACGGCTACGTCTGTCTCGATGCCGCCCGGACCGTGACCTACGACGCCGCCAACGGCTGGAAGGTCAACCTCCAGGCGATCGACATTGCGGCCGGGACCACCCTCGTCATCGAACTCGGCACCAAGATCTATGTCCACGGGGACCAGGCGACGCGGCCCTCCACCATCCGCTCGGGCGCCACGATCCAGCTCAATGGGGTTCTCGGCGGCGAAGGCCTCATCCAGGTCGACGGAACCGTCAACTGGCAGAGCGGAACCGGCCCGACCACCGCATCGACCATCGTGACCCGCGACTGCGATCTCAATGGGGGCTCCGCGCCATGCGGCAGTGCACCGGCGACCCCGGGGAGGATGGTCGTCGGCGATGTTGGCGTGCTGAACGTCAACGGTCACGGGGTCAATCTCGAGGACTCCTATCGACTCGAGGTCCGCGGCTCGGTCGTCCTGTCCAATCTGGGCTATGTCGCTGCAGACCGGGGGACTGGGCTGACGCTCCTGCCCAAGAGCGTGGGGCCGGGAGTCGGTCGATTCGTCGTCACCAACAACGGCGGCTGGTATGAGGGGCGAACCCACTACGGGATCACGACCCAGTCTCAGTTCGTCAACGGCGGTCTGGTGTGGAAATCAGCTGGCACACAGAACAGCCTCATCGACGCGGCCTACAGCAGAACCGGTGGGGGGACGGCCCAGGTGGATGCCGGTGTCCTCGCGCTGCCGGACGGCGCCGCGCACGCGGTCAGGGTCGCACCCGGATCCACCTACGGCCACGGCGTCTGTGCGACCCAGGGGTATGCCTGCATCCCGGTCGCCGACGCCCTGGACAAGCAGGCCAGCCTCGTGCGGATTCCCGGCACCGAGCCAGGGGGAGTCAGCCTCGAGGTGCAGAACATGAACGAGCCCGGTCAGCCCGGAATCTTCGGAAAGCCGGTGCGCATCGCGGTGACAGATCTCAGCACGACGAGTGCGAACCCGGTGATCCTCAACCTGCGTTATGACAAGTCACTCGTCGGCGCGAAGACCGTCGCGGACGTCAAGGTCCTGCGCCGTGCGGACAGCGCGACGACCTACGCGCTCGTGCCCGCCTGCAAGACGAACGGCGTGCCTCCCTCCGGCTTGTCCTGCGTCGACCGGCGCGGAATCGCCGGCGTCAGCAGCCGGAAGCTGTCCGATGGCGACATCCTCATGGTCGTCCGCACGACCCAGTTCAGCCGGTGGATGGCGCGCTGAACGCGGTCGCGCATGCGCGTTAAGCGGTGCTTGTCGGGCAGATGACGGTGCGCTAAGCAGGTCTTAAGGGTCCGACTCCAGTCTGAGGTCACCGGCCGAAACCGGCCGGACTTTCAGAAAGGGAACCGAGATGACCCGCATGACCCGCACCGCCGCCGCTCTCCTTCTCGCCGGCGCCGGAGCCACCTTCACCACGACGTCCGCGTCCGCAGCCGTCACCGGCGACGTCGACAAGTCGATCGTCTGGGTCGACTCCACCTTCACGGGCGTCGTCAACGTCCCGTTCACCGACGGTACGCACGAGAAGTTCTCCGCCTCCGCCACCTTCGGCTGCACCGGGTGGTTCGTCAGCACCGTCGGCGACATCGCCACCGCCGGCCACTGCGTCAAGCCGGACGAGGAGGTCGAACTCGCCCTCCTGCAGACGCTCGTCGGTCAACACCCCGACTGGGACATCAAGGCCGCCGACGTCCTCGGCGACTGGGATGTCACCATGGATGCCCCGACCGTTCAGGTCGGACAGCCGAGCGGCGTCACCGGAGGACCGTTCACCAACGGCAGCCACTACACCGCCCAGATCATGGCGGCCCAGGACTTCCTGGCTGGGGACAACGCCCTCATCCGGGTGGCCGACCTCGAGAACACCCCGGCGCTCAGTCTCGCGGACGGCGTGCCGGACACGGGTGAGGCCGTCACGTCCATCGGATTTGCCGGCTCCGTCAGCAGCTTCGCCGACGTTGATCGCCAACACCCCTCGCACAAATCGGGGTCGGTCAGCTCCCGGCAATACAGCAATCGTGGCGTCCCGAGCACCGAGATCGACGCGGCCGTCACCCCCGGGATGTCCGGTGGCCCCACCCTCGATGCCGACGGGAAGGTCATCGGGATCAACTCCTTCACCATCAACGGCGAGTCACAGGCGTTCAACTTCGTCACCGATCTCAAGATGATGCGGGAGTTCCTGACCCGCAACGGAATCGAGCCCGCGACGACGACCTCGGCCGGAACCGACGGCATCGTCGGAGCGACTGGAGCGAGCGCGGCCGGGGCGGGCGGGGCCACGGCGAACGGTCCGTCCGCGGTGAACGGGGCCGCGGGTCAGCAGAGTTCACCAGGAGGTCGCACCTCGACGGCACCGGGGTCCGGCTCTGTCACGACCGGAGCCACCACGGGAACGAGTGAATCCCATCTCGGTCTGTATGCGGTCGGCGGGCTCGCCTTCCTGCTCGCGCAGGGCGGTCTCGTCCTCGCGATCAGCAGGGGTCGTCGGACCCCGACGGCGGTCGCCGCGCAGCCCGCGACCGTCCCGGCCGCTCCCACCATGCTGCCCCCGACCATGGTCGGGTGAGCAGACGCGACACAGGCGGCCCTTCCGGCGCCGTGGTCGCCCTGGAAACGCCAGGACGACCGCGGCGCCGCGCCTTGCCCGAACGACTGGTTGGATACTCTGCCGCGATGGAGATCCGACTTCTCGGGCCGGTCGAGGTGGCCATGCCCACGCCGGTGGCGTTGGGCGGCCCACGTCAGCGCGCGGTGCTGGCCATGCTCGCGCTCGCCGCACCCGATGTCGTCTCCACCGACCGCCTCATCGACGGGATCTGGGGGGAGAAGCCGCCGACCAAGCCGTTGGCCACGCTTCAGGTGTTCATCCACAACCTGCGCAAGGCCTGCGCCAGCGTCGGTGCGCCGGAGGCGATCCAGCGGCGTGCACCCGGCTACCGGCTCGGCCTCGACCCGAACGCGATCGACGCCGCGCGATTCGAGGCGCATGTCGCGAACGCCCGACGAGCAGCGACGGCCCAGCCGGAGACGTCATACCGTGAACTGACCGCTGCCCTCGACCTCTGGCGTGGACCTGCACTCGCCGACCTGCGCGACCTCCCGTTCGCCGACGCCGAATGCGTGCGACTCGATGAGGCGCATCTGACCGCCGAGGAAGATCGGATCGACCTCGCCCTGCGTCTGGGCAGGCATACCGACCTCGTCGGGCGTCTGGAGGAACTCGTCCGACAACATCCGACACGCGAACGGATGTGGGCGATGCTCATGACCGCGCTCTATCGCGCCGATCGACAGAGCGACGCCCTCGCGGCGTTCGGACGGGCGCGTGACCAGCTTGCCGAAGAACTCGGCATCGACCCCGGCGAGGCGCTTCAACAGTTGGAACTGGCGATTCTGCGCCACGATCCCGCGATCGCGCCACCCGCCGTCGCCACGCCAGTCTCCGAGCACGAGGATCAGGCGGTCCCAACGCGTCCGCCCGCGATCCTGCCGACGTTCGCCACCGAGCTACTCGGTCGTGAGGACCTCGTCGCCGACATCGTCGCGGCGCTGGTGCGCGGAGAACGGATCGTCGTCGTGACTGGGCTCGGGGGCTGCGGGAAGTCCCGCGTCGCCGTCGCTGCGGCCACTCAGGCCGTGTCGTCCTTCGGCGCGGTCGTCTATCTCTGCGCGACGGAACTCACGGAGCCGGAACAGTTGTTGCGGGAGGCCGCGGCGTTGTTGGCGCGTGACGGTGCCCAGGAACCGGCGGATGCCCTCGCCGCACTGCCGGCCGAGCCCCGCCTGCTCCTGCTCCTCGACAACCTCGAATCCGTCACCGATGGCGACGGCATCATCGCCCATCTCGCTCGATCGTGTCCCGCCCTGACCGTCCTGGCCACGAGCCGTCGCGCACTCCACCTGCCCCAGGCCGTCGACTTCCTCGTCGCTCCGCTGGACATCCCTGCGGTGGACGACGATCCGGCCACCATCGCCGAGTCCCCGGCGGTGCGGTTGTTCGTCCAGCGCGCGATCGCCACCGCGCCCGGTTTCCGTCTGGCGGGCGCCGAGCCACAAGTCGCCGAGATCTGCCGTCTCGTCGACGGGTCCCCGTTGTCTCTGGAGTTGGCGGCGGCCCGTGTCAAGGTTCTCGGTCCGGCCCGGGTCATGTCCTCTCTGCGGGAGAGCCTCGACATCCTCACCACGACGATGACGTCCGTGCCCGTGCGGCAGCGATCGGTGCTCGCGACGATCGAGTGGAGCTTCGCGCGTCTGAGCGACGTCGCCCAGCTGGTCTGTGTCCGGTTGGCGCTCTTCGAGCGAGGCTTCACTCTCGATGCCCTCGAAGCAGTGTGCAGCGACGTGCCCGAGGTCGTGGACGCGCTCGCGGACATCATCGACGCCAGGCTGGTCCATCCGGATCACGCCCGCGTCGACGTGCGGTTTCTCGTGACCGGGACGGTCCGCGCCTTTGCCCGCCGCCGGCTGGAGGCAGCGCCCGAGCTGGACACCCTGCGCCAGCGCCTCGCAAGTCACCTGCTGGACCGTGTTCGCGCGTGGCGCAGCGATCTCGACGGCGCCACCGGGGTCACGGCGATCGGGAGGTTCGACGACGCTGCTGCCGATATCGAGGGGGCGGTTCGGTGGGCCGGGGAGGCGGGGCGCACCGGGCTCGCGGCCGAGTTGGTGGAGGAGTCCACGCCGTTCTGGATGGCAACCGGGCGAGTCGCGGAGGGCCGAGCACTCGCGGCGATCATCGACGGGTGGCGGCTGCCTGGCCGGGCCGGGGCAGCCAGTGCCGCCTCGGTCGCGCAACTCGCGTATCAGAGTGCGGACTTCCCGGCCGCAGCGGACGCGTCCGAGCGTGCACTCGCCCTCGCCGGCCAGGAGGCGGACGGGGCGTCCCTGGCGCTGGCTCGCTGCTATCTCGCGGCCTCGATGGTGGTGCAGGGTGATCCGTCCGGAGGACGCGTCCTGGCGGAACGGGCGCTGGAGGAGGCCACGGCACGGGGCATGTATCCGCTTCCTGCCGTTGCCCTGTCGGTGATCGCGATCAGTCACGCCATCGAGGGCGACTTCGCACGGGAGAACGACCTCTATCTTCGCCGTCTCGAGATCGTGCGCCGGCACGCGGACGTCGCCCGGATCGCCGACACCTTGAACACCCTCGCCGAGATCGCCCTCGACGGTGACCGGCCCGCGGAGGCATTGCGCTATGCGCAGGAGGCGCTCGCGATCGCGGGTCCGGCCTGGATCCCGGAGCGCCGCGATGCAACGATCACCGCATCTCGGGGGTACGCCGGCATCGATGACCACAGGACCGCGGCCGAACTCTTGCGGGAGGGATTCGTGCTGAGCGACCGCACGAGCAACGCTCTTGCCCTCGCCCAGTGCCTGCGGGCGGCCGCGATCCTGGCTCATCGGGCCGGCGATCACGGTCTCGTCGTCCGTCTCGTCGCACATGCCGAGTTCGTCTCGCCATCACCCACGGGGACGGACGACCCGCCCGGTGCCGACTTCGCACGGGCGCTGGCCGCCGCGACTGACGCGTTGGGAACCGAAGCAGCGCACCGGGAATGGACGATCGGGTCGGCCTGGCCCAGCGCCATCGCCCGGTTGCACGTCGATGGCCTGCTCGACCAGGTTGCGACGGCCATTCCCGCCGCCCTCGGCGCAGCCGATCCCGGGCCGACGTCTGCCTGATCGGCGTCGCCGCCCCGCTCGGCGGGCATTCGTGTCGGGCCCGTTCGCGCACCCAGAGACGGCCGCATCGGGCAAGCTCCGGCTTCCGGACCGGCCGGCGTCGTGAGGTATCAGATCTCCTCGGGCGCTGAGGTATCAGATCTTCCCGGGTGCCTCTCTTCATGGTGACCGAGCGCACCATCGCCCGGCAGGACGCACCGACGGGATGTCGGCGAAGGGAGACGACGAGATGTGGATCGGTTCGATGAGGGTCGGTGTCTGGACGGGCGACACCCCGACCGCCGGGACGGACAGTCTGGTCACGGCGATGGTCGTGCGGGAGGGAGACGACATCATCAACCTGCATCTCGACTATGCCACCGAGAACGATCTCGAGCGGGGGTCGTTCCGCGACTACTTCTACGTCCCACTCCCGCAGATCTTCCACGGGACCCAACCACTGCCGCCCGGGATCGGGCGCGATCCCATGCCCTATCCGGATCACGGCATCGAGTTCTCCAACGGGCTCCCCGGCAACCTGCAACTGCGGCTCGTCATCCACGGGGACGACCTGTGGCTCAAGGACAAGGTGGACCTGGCCATCCGCGAGGTCCGTGAGCACGCGACGAGTTTCGACACGCTCGGGTGGTCGGAGGACCCCGACTGGACTCTCGTCGGCACCTGGGATCGCGACGTCGTGCTCAGCACCGACTCGGGGGAGGGCGTGAGCACCTGGCGCCTGGTGCTGTGACCGCGTCCCGCTGAGGGAGAATGACCGGGTGTCGAGCCTGCTGATCCGGACCACTCGCCTGGTGCCGGTGGGCCGGCCGGTGCCGACGACCGATCCGGTCGACGTCCGCATCGGTGACGGCCGGATCGTCGAGGTGGCCCGCGGTCTGCGGGCGGGGCCCGGCGAGCGGGTCCTCGACGCCGTCGGCCGATGGGCGATGCCGGGCCTGTGGGACGCGCACGTTCACCCGGTCATGTGGGCTCTGGCGCGATCCCGGGTCGACCTCGCCGGGGCCACCTCCGCCGAGGACGTATGCCGCCGGCTCGCCGCGGCGCTGCCCGCGCGTCCCGGGGACGGTCTCGTCCTCGGCTACGGCCACCGGTCCGCGACCTGGCCACGACAGCCGACGGTCGCCGAACTCGACGCGGTCACCGGTCCCCGGCCGGTCGCCCTCGCCAGCGGCGACGGGCACAACGGCTGGCTCAACTCCGCCGCCCTCAGGCTGATCGGCGAACCGGCCCGCTGCGACGCCCTCGTCGAGGACGCCTGGTATGCGGCCTACCGTCGCCTGGAAAGCCTTGCCACACAGACGGAAGACCCCGAAGCCGCCCTCTCGGCGGCACTCGCCGCCGCCGTGGCGAAGGGCGTCGTCGGGATCGTCGACTTCGAGTTCGGGTCCGCCTTCCGGATGTGGCCGGAGCGGCTGGCTCGTGGCGACCCGCCCCTGCGCGTGCGGGCCGCGGCGTATGCCGATGCCCTCGACGACGTCGCCGCGGCCGGGCTGCGGACCGGCGATCGGCTTGTCCCCGAGTCCGATCGGGTGACGATGGGCCCACTGAAGGTCATCGGCGACGGCAGCCTCAACACCCTGACGGCCTGGTGCAGCCAGCCGTATGCCGATCCCCCCGACTCCCGCGGCCGGTCCAACATCGGCGTCGACGACCTCACCGTCCTCCTCACCCGGGCCCGCGGGCTCGGGCTCGACTGCGCAATCCACGCGATCGGCGACCAGGCCGTCGCCGACACCCTCGCGGCCATCGAGGCGAGCGGGCAGCGCGGACGGATCGAGCACGCCCAACTCATCGATGCCGCCTCGGTGCCCCGGATGGTCCGACTCGGCCTGACCGCGAGCGTCCAGCCGGTCCACTGTGTCGACGACCGGGAGGTGATCGCCCGCTACTGGCCCGACCGCGGCGACCGCGCCTACGCCTTCCGGACCCTCCTCGACGCCGGCATCCCGCTCGCCCTCGGTTCCGACGCGCCGGTCGCGCCCCTCGACCCGTGGCTGAGCATCGCCGCCGCGGTGCACCGGGCCGGCGACGGGGAGCCCGCCTGGCACCCCGATCAGGCCCTCACCGTGGCCGAGGCGCTCGCCGCCAGCACCGACGGCCAGGCCACCCTGGGCGTCGGAAGCCGTGCCGATCTCGTTCTCCTGGACGATGACCCGCTCGCCGACCCCGGCGACGGGTCGGGTGACACGCAGGCCCGGGCGCGGTATCTGCGCGAGGTGCGGGTCGCGGCGACCGTGGTCGCCGGGGCGGTCGTGCACGATGCGCGGTGAGTGACCCGCCGATGCTCTCGACCGCGGGGAGTCCCGCCCGCCGCGCCCCGCTGCCGGCCCTCACCGGGCTGCGCGCGCTGGCGGCGACCTGGGTCGTCCTGTTCCACTTCCGGACCACCTTCGAGTCGCTGGCCCCGTGGCTGCGGGTCTTCGACGAGATCTTCCGGGCCGGCTATCTCGGCGTCGATCTCTTCTTCCCACTCTCGGGATTCGTCCTCGCCTACAACTACGCCGACCGCCTGCGCGCGTGGTCGTGGCGTGGCTCGATGGCGTTCTGGCGGAACCGTGTCGCTCGCGTGTGGCCGGCGCACGTGGTGACCCTGCACATCGACCTGATCACCTCGCTGGCGCTCGGACGGATGGGCGTGACCGAGGGCGGTCACCGGCGGACGCTCTCGGCATACCTCCAGAATCTCGTCATGGTCCAGAACTGGTCCACCGACCGCCCCAGCTTCAACGGGCCCGCGTGGTCGATCGCCAGCGAGTGGTTCGCCTACCTCTGGGCGCCGGTGCTCTTCCTCGCCACGGCAACCCTGCGCCGGGCCCGGTCCGCGCTGCTCCTCGCCGGTCTCGCGTATGCCGCGATGCTGGCGACCTACCTCGCCTTCGGGCTGCCCAATGGCAACGTCGAGCACATGTTCTTCGTCCGGATCATGGGGGAGTTCATCGGCGGTATGGCGCTCTGCCTCGCCTGGATCCGCGGTGGCCGGTCCCTGGCCCGGTTCGTCTGGCCGGCGGTCCTGACCGTCCTCGCCTGCGTCTGGTTCCTGCCGGCGACCCACAGCGGGCACTACTGGCTGGCGCCGCTGCTCGGCCTGGCCGTCGCGGCGCTCGCTCCGTCGGCCGGGCTGTTCGCCCGGCTGCTGTCGACGCCGTTCATGGTGGCGGCGGGGGAGGCGAGCTACTGCCTCTACCTGACCCACTATCTGCTGCGCGACGCCGTCGCCGCCCTCGGGCACTGGGGCGTCGTCTCAGCGTGGCGCGCCGGCGTGGCGCTCATCGCGTTGGTGGTGATGTTCGCCGCGGCCGCCTGGACGCTGCACATCCTCGTCGAGGTCCCCGCGCGGCGGCTGTTGCGGGCCCGGTGAGTCAGCCGCCGGAGGACTCCACCAACTCGCCCCGGTCGATGTCGCCGTCGACGAAGTGCTCGGCCGCCCGCACCAACAGCGGATGAAGATCGGTGTTGCCGAACCGGATCTGGGTCATCAGGGCGTGTCGCATCCGGGGTTCCCAGAACTTCGCGATGTGAGTCGCGATCTCCTCGGCGGCCCGCTCCCGCGGCAGGTGTGCGAACGCGCGGACCAGATCGTGCCCGAGGCGCATCTCCGGCGTCTCGTGCGGCGCATGGCCGGTCGTCATCCGCTCGCCCCCACCGCATCCTGGGCGTATGCCGCTCGGCTCGCCTCCGTCGTCACCGTCACCTGGACGGCCGTCACCTTGTATTCGGGGCAGTTGGTCGCCCAGTCGGAGTTCTCCGTCGTCACGACATTGGCGCCGGTCACCGGGTGGTGGAAGGTCGTGTAGACGACCCCCGGCTGCATCCGGTCGGAGACGAGCGCGGTCAACGCGGTCGTGCCGACGCGGCTCGACAGGGCGACGACGTCGCCCGTCGTGATGCCTCGCAACTGCGCGTCGGAGGGGTGGATCTCGAGTATGTCCTCGGGGTGCCAGGCGGTGTTGGCCGTTCGGCGCGTCTGGGCGCCGACGTTGTACTGCGAGAGGATCCGCCCCGTCGTGAGGATGAGCGGGAAGCGGCGGTTGGCCTGCTCGGTCGTCGGGACATAGACGGTCGGGGTGAGCCGCCCCAAGCCCCGGACGAACCCGCCGACGTGCATCGTCGGGGTCCCGTGCGGCGCGGCGTCGGTGACGGGCCACTGCATCGAGCCCTCGGCGTCGAGGCGCGCGAAGGACACCCCGGCGAAGGTCGGTGTCGTGGCGGCGATCTCGTCCATGATCGCGGCGGGATCGGCATACGACATGGGGTAGCCCATCGCGGTGGCGATGTCGCAGACGACCTGCCACTCGTCCCGGCCGACGACCGACGGCATGACCGGCCGGACCCGGTTGAGCCGGCGCTCGGCGTTGGTGAAGGTCCCGTCCTTCTCGAGGAAGCTGGTCCCGGGGAGGAAGACGTGGGCGAAGCGGGCCGTCTCGTTGAGGAAGAGGTCCTGGACGACGACGAGTTCCATCGACCGCAGGGCGGCCTCGACGTGCTGGGTGTTGGGATCGGACTGGGCGATGTCCTCGCCCTGGACATAGAGGCCGAGGAAGGACCCGCCGATGGCGCTGTCGAACATATTGGGGATCCGCAGACCGGGCGTCGGTTGGATGCGCACCCCCCACAGGTCGTCGTAGATCTTGCGGACCTCCGGCCGGGACACGTGGCGGTAGCCGGGCAGTTCGTGCGGGAAGGAGCCCATGTCGCACGACCCCTGGACATTGTTCTGCCCGCGCAGGGGATTGACGCCGACGCCCTCGCGGCCGAGGTTGCCGGTGAGCATGGCGAGGTTGGCCATACCCATGACCATCGTCGAGCCCTGGCTGTGTTCGGTGACGCCCAGTCCGTAGTAGATGGCCGCGTTCCCGGCCGTCGCATAGAGCCGCGCGGCGGCCCGCAGGTCGGCGGCCGGTATGCCGGTCTCCGCCTCGGTCGCCTCGGGCGAGTTCTCCGGCTGGGCGGCGAAGGCGAGGTACTCCCCGACGTCCTCGCAGCGTTCCCGGAGGAAGGCCTCGTCGTGCAGTCCCTCGGTGACGATCACGTGGGCCATCGCGTTGACGAACGCGACATTCGTCCCGGGCCGCACCGGAAGGTGGAATGCCGCCTCGACGTGCGGGCTGCGGACGAGGTCGATCCGGCGCGGGTCGGCGACGATGATCCGCGCGCCCTCGCGCAGTCGCCGCTTCATCCGCGAGGCGAACACGGGGTGCGCGTCGGTCGGATTCGCGCCGATGAGGAGGATGACGTCGGCCTGCTCGATGGAGGCGAAGTCCTGGGTTCCGGCCGATGTCCCGAACGCGTGGTTGAGGCCATATCCGGTGGGGGAGTGGCAGACCCGCGCGCAGGTGTCGACATTGTTGTTGCCGAAGGCCGCGCGGACCATCTTCTGGACGACGTAGACCTCCTCGTTGGTGCACCGCGAGGAGGAGATGCCACCGATGGCCCCGACGCCGTGGCGCTCCTGGATGCCGCGGAAGCCGTCGGCCACGCGGCCGATCGCCTCCTCCCACGAGACGACCCGCCACTCGTCGTCGATGTGCTCGCGGACCATCGGGCGCAGTTGCCGGTCGGCGTGGGCGGCGTAGCCGTAGGCGAAGCGGCCCTTGACGCACGAATGACCCGCATTGGCGCCGCCGTCCTTCCACGGAAGCATCCGCACCACGCGGGTGTCCGGGCCGGTGCCCTGGACGTCGGCCTTGAACGAACACCCGACCCCGCAGTAGGCGCAGGTGGTCAGGACGGTGCGGGTCGGCATACCGAGGTCGATGATCGACTTCTCGGTCAGGGCGTCGGTCGGGCAGGCCTGGACGCACGCTCCGCACGAGACGCATTCGGAGGCGAGGAAATCGGTGTTGCCCGGGGTGATCCGGGAGTCGAAGCCGCGCCCGGAGACGGTCAGGGCGAAGGTGCCCTGGGTCTCGCCGCACGCGCGCACGCAGCGGGAGCAGACGATGCAGGCGGCCGGGTCGTAGGCGAAGTAGGGGTTGCTGACGTCGGCGGTGTCGGCGAGGTGATTGGCGCCGGCCCGGCCGTAGCGGACCTCGGCCACGCCGGTCCGGACGGCGAGCGCCTGGATCTCACATGTCCCGCGGGCGCAGCCGGCGCAGTCCTCGGGGTGGTCGGAGAGATAGAGCTCCATGACCCCGCGGCGCAGGTCCCGCACGGCCGGGGTGTCGGTCGCCACGACCATCCCGTCGCTGCACGGCGTCGTGCACGAGGCGGGCGTGCCGCGGCCGCCCTCGACCTCGACGAGGCACAGCCGGCAGGAGCCGAACGCGGCCAGCGAGTCGGTCGCGCACAGCTTCGGGATGTCGATCCCGGCCTCCTTCGCGGCCCGGATGACGGAAGTCCCGGTGGGGACGGTCACCTCGCGGCCGTCGATGGTCACTCGCGCCGGAGCGGGGCCATCGGTGGTCGCGCCGACCGGGGGAGTGCCGTAGTCGGGTTCGACGAGCACGGTCATCGGGGGCCTCCCGTGAAGTCCTCGGGGAAGTGGGCGAGCGCGCTCTGCACCGGCATCGGGGTCAGGCCGCCCATGGCGCACAGCGAGCCCTTGGTCATGGTCGTGCAGAGGTCTTGCAGGAGAACGAGATTCGCATCGGCGTCGGCGCCGCCCCGAATCCGGTCGATGACCTCGACGCCGCGTGTCGAGCCGATCCGGCACGGGGTGCACTTGCCGCAGGACTCCTTGGCGCAGAACTCCATCGCGAACCGGGCCATCGCGGCGGCGTCCATGGCGTCGTCGAAGACGACGATCCCGCCATGGCCGAGCATGGCGCCGGCCTCGGCGAAGGCCTCGTAGTCCATCGGCAGGTCGAACTGTGCCGGAACGAGATAGGCGCCGAGGGGGCCGCCGACCTGGACCGCCTTGACCGGGCGGCCCGAACGAGTGCCCCCGCCGAGGTCCTCGACCAGTTCGCCGAGGCTGATCCCGAAGTCGGTCTCGACGATGCCGCCGCGCGCGGCGTTGCCGCCGAGCTGGAAGACCTGCGTGCCACGCGAACGCCCCACTCCGAGAGCGGCATACGCGGCGCCGCCGTCGGCGAGGATCATCGGGACCGCGCCGAGTGTCAGGACGTTGTTGACGATCGTCGGGCGGCCGAACAGGCCGTGCAGGGCGGGGATCGGCGGTTTCGCGCGGACCTCGCCGCGCCGCCCTTCGAGGGACTCGAGCATCGAGGTCTCCTCGCCGCAGATGTAGGCGCCGGCGCCGACCCGGACCTCGAGGTCGAAACGCAGCCCGCTGCCGAGGATGTCGGTGCCCAGCAGGCCATGGGCGTAGGCGATCTCGATCGCGCGCCGCAGGGTGGCGATGGCGGCGGGGTACTCGCTGCGCAGATAGACATAGCCCTCGGCGGCGCCCGTGGCGTGCGCGGCGATCGTCATCCCCTCGATCAGGGTGAACGGGTCGCCCTCGATGAGCATCCGGTCGGCGAAGGTCCCGCTGTCGCCCTCGTCGGCGTTGCAGCAGACGAACTTGACGTCGGACTGCGCCGTGCGGACGGTCTCCCACTTGATGCCGGCGGGGAAGCCGGCGCCGCCGCGGCCCCGCAGGCCGGAGCCGGTGATCTCGGCGACCACCGAGCCGGGGTCGAGGGTCAGGGCGCGGGCGAGCCCGGCATACCCGCCGTGCGCGCGGTAGGCCGCGAGATCGGTCGGCGCGATGACCCCGACCCGGGCGAAGCTCACCCGTCGCTGCCGGGTCAGCCAGGGGTGGTCATCGACGAGGCCGATGCAGTCGACGCCCTCCACCTCGCCACCGGTCAAGCCGTCGGCGACGAGCGCGGCGACCTCGGCGGGCGCGACATTGGCATAGCCGATCCGGCCGTTGTCCGTCTCGATCTCGACCAGGGGTTCGAGCCAGAGCAGACCACGAGAACCGTTGCGCCGGAGGGTGATTCCATCGATTTCGGCGAAGGCGGCGGCGACGTCGTCCGCGCCGACCGCGACGGCGGCCGAGTCCTGCGGGACCCAGACCGTCGGGCCGGAGGGGGGGCGAGGCGCCTCGGCGGCGTCCGCGACGGCGGACGCGGTGGGCGCCGGGTTCGGACCCGCGGCGAGCAGCGGGTCCTCGGGGGTGACCCGGCCGCGCAGCCGTCCGTCGATGGTGGCCGACGGGCCGAGCGCGCAGTTGCCGAGGCAGAAGACCTCGACCACCTCGACCTCGGGGTCGGCGGCGAAGCGGGCGGTCGTCGCGGCATACAGGGCGTCGGCGCCGACCGATTGACAGGCCTCGCCGCGGCAGATGCGGACCGTTCGGGCGGGCGGGGGAGTGCGACGGAAGTCGTGATAGAAGCTGACGACGCCGTGGACATCGGCTCGGCTGAGGTTGAGGACATCGGCGATGACGGGGATGTCGTCGTCGGCGAGGTGACCGAAGCGGTCGACCACCGCGTGCAGGATCGGCAGCAGCGGCCCGCGGTCGCCGGCGCGATCCTCGGCGATCTGACGTATGCCGCGCGCCCGCTCCGGATCGGCGGGCTCGGCCGGCGGGGGGCCGCCGCCGGGGCCGCGCCGTGCTCGCCGCTCGCTCTGCACTGCCGTCGCCTCCTCGAAACGGTGTGACCTGCGTCCCAACTCTACGCCGCGGTCGTCGCGTCGGCATGGTTCGCGACCGATGCGCGTTGCGCAGGAGGACACGCGTTGCGTCCTGCGCACCAACGGCCGAGCGTCACCGGTCGACGGGCACCGACACGCCGTATGCCGGGTCGGCATACGGCGTGTCTCTGCCCGCGGACGGGGTGGCGCGGTCAGGCGCGGCCGCGAAGGGTGACCACGCCCGGACCGGTGAGCTGATCGAGGTAGCCCTGGCGTCCGGTCATCGCCATGACGAGGGCGAGCATCGGCCCCTCGACGAGGCCGCCGGCTCCGGTGCTCCAGTCGGTGTCGGTCGCGTGCAGCGCGAGGTCGGCGATGCGGGACTTCGCGCCGATGAGCGTGTTGGACTTCTTGTAGAAGTCCGCGAGGGCGACCAGCGCGTCGACCGGGTAGGTCCGTTCGAGCCCGAGCGGGTGGCGGATGTCTTCGGCATGGATGATCGTCTCGCCAAGCCAACTCGGCTTGGGCCCGGGAGGCGCCTTGGTCGAGGTGATCTGCGCCTCGAACCGGTCGAGCGTCTGCTGCGGATTCGCGCCGCGCTCCCGCGCGATCCCCGCTCCGACGAACCGGGAGAAGTTGAAGCCCGACCCCGCCAGGCCGACCAGAAACCCGACCGGGGTCGTCGTGGCGGTGGCCGTCATGTGGGCGAGGACGTCCTGGACCGTCCACCCGGCGCACAGGGAGGGGGTGTTCCACGCGTCCGCGTCGGGGA
>JBDIAJ010000070.1:0-19965 GCA_039812345.1 Nostocoides sp.
GGCTGTCGCTTTGTTAGGCGCTCCGGTCAGAATGTCGCGTTTGTATCACATTTCCAGCCGCCTGAATAAACCTCCCTGCGTAGTCACTTCCGATGCCGACTTGAATGGACGCATGCGTGAATGAGGAAGTGCTATTCGCTCTGAAATTGTAAAAGAGAACGTCCCCAGTCACTACCCCAGCAGGTGTGTATGCTCCGGGATCGTTCTTGCCGTAAGTGAGCCCCTTGTTGATGCCGCCGGGGCTGGTCTTCTCCAAGAAGTAGTGAAGGTCGTCGGCAACTGACCACGAAGTTGTCCGACCGCTGCCATCATCCCAGATCCACCACTCTGCTCGATTTCCTGACACGAATGGTCGCGCCGTGCCGACCAGCTTGTGGTTACCTCCGAGCCACATGGATTGAGATACGAAGTTTGTGCAGTCACTATCGAAGACGTAGTAAGCACTGTTGTATGAATTCGCCCAAAGGTCAGCGTACGCCGCTGCTGACCCACCGTCATAGGCGAGCGCGGGCGTGGGCGCGGCGGCCAACAAAGCCAACAACCCGAAGACGGGGACCGCCCATCGGCCGACCCTTGCCGTTGTGTCCATGGGGCCCTCCATCGTGATCCCTGACAGGCTACTTGGTCGCGGGGGGGGTCAAGGAATCGCGAGCCGGGCTCACCGATCGAGGAAACGCCGTCCGGTATGGCGATAGCCTCCGCGCACTGCACATCCGGTCGACCGCCGGCCGATCGTCGACAGGCGTGCCGACAAGGATCGACGTGTTCGGGCGCAGGATCTTCCCTCGGGGCGCCGGATGGGCTGCCTCTGCACAGTGCCGCGACACGACGCGGCCCGGACGCCGTGGAGGACGTCCGGACCGTGGTCGTATGCCGTTCCCGGCCTCAGGCGGGCACGCTCGCCGCGCCCGGGGGCAGGAGGTGCCTGCCGAGGACCTTCTCGCTGATCTCCTCCCGGTCGAGCACGGGGCAGATGCCGCCGTTCCAGAACTGGAATCCGGCGCCGGTGATCATGGCGAGGTCGATGTCCATCGGCGCCTGAGCGACGCCGTCGGCGAGCATGAGCCCGATCTCCTCGCAGATCGCCGACAGCACCCGCTCACGGGTGGCCGCGACGTCGAGGGCCACCGGGTTCTCCGGCGGGATCTGCAGCGACGGGTCGTAGGCCGTCTTCTTCGCCTCGACCATCGCCGTCAGCGACGGCGACACATAGAACCGGTCCCCGAACGCCCGGTGCAGGGTCTCGGAGTTGTGCAGCGCGATCGCCGGGCCGACGAGACCGAGGAGGACGAACGGCGGCATCGGGGCGATGCCGGCGACGGCCTGGTCGGCGATCGCGGACGGCGTGCCCTCGTCGACGATCCGGGTGTATTCGCCCATGAACCGCCCGAGCAGCCGGTTGACGATGAAGCTCGCCGAGTCCTTGACCCGGATCGTCGTCTTCTTCAACGCGCGGCCGACCGCAAACGCCGTCGCCAACGCCGCGTCGTCGGTCTTCTCGCCGGGGATGATCTCGAGCAGAGGCATGACCGCGACCGGGTTGAAGAAGTGGAAGCCGACGACCCGCTCCGGGTGCGCCAGGTCGGCCGCCATCTCGGAGATCGACAGTGAGGAGGTGTTGGAGGCGAGCACGCACTCGGGCGAAACGACCGCCTCGACCTCGGCGAAGACCTGCTTCTTGACCCCGATCTCCTCGAACACCGCCTCGATGACGAACTCCGCGTCGGCGAAGCCCTCCTTGCTCGTCGACCCGGTCACCAACGCGGTGATCTTGTTGGCGGTGTCCTGGTTGATCCGGCCCTTGGTGACCTGGTCGGCCAGTTGCCCGTGGACATAGGCGACGCCCTTGTCGACGCGCTCCTGGTCGAGGTCGGTCATGACGACCGGGACTTCCATGCTCTTGGCGAACAGCAGCGCCAGCTGGGCGGCCATGAGACCGGCACCGACGATCCCGACCTTGGTCACCGGGCGGGCCAACGCCTTGTCGGGCGCGCCCGCGGGCCGCTTGGCGCGCTTCTGGACCAGATCGAAGGAATACAGCCCGGCCCGCAGTTCGTCGGCCATGACGAGGTCGCCGAGGGCCTCGTCCTCGGCGGCGAACGCGCTCTCCCGGTCGGCGGTCCGGGCGGCGGCGACGAGCTCGAGCGCGCGATAGGGCGCGGGCGACTTCCCGCCGGTCTTGACGTCGACGAGCCCCTTGGCCATCGCGATGGCGGTGGTCCACGCGGCCTCGTCGCGGTCGACCTCGGGTCGGGTGACGGTGACGACCCCCGAGACGACCCCGGCGGCCCAGGCGATCGACGCCTCGAGGAACTCGGCCGGCGCGAACATCGCGTCCGCCATCCCGAGCTTGAACGCCTGCGGCCCCTTGAGCATCCGGTTGGTGTTCATCGGGTTCTCGATGATGACCGTGAGCGCCTTGGCGACGCCGACCAGGTTCGGCAGGAGATAGCAGCCGCCCCACCCTGGCACGAGCCCGAGGAAGGTCTCCGGCAGCGCGACCGCGGGCACCCCGGCCGAGATCGTCCGGTAGTCGCAGGCGAGCGCGATCTCGACGCCACCACCCATGGCGGCACCGTTGACGAACGCGAACGTCGGCACCGGCAGGTCCATGATCTGGCTGTATGCCGCGTGGCCGGCCCGCGCGATCTCCAGCGCCTGGTCGCGCCCCCGGACATACGGGATGCCGGACAGGTCGGCGCCCACGGCGAAGATGAACGGCTTGCCGGTGATCCCGACCGCCTGGATCTGACCGGCCTCGGCCCGCGCCTTCAGCGTGCCCACGGCGGCGGAGATCTCGGCGAGCGAGGCGGGTCCGAAGGTGTTGGGCCGGGTGTGGTCGAACCCGTTGTCCAGGGTGATCAGCGCCATCGTGCCGGCGCCGCCGGGCATCGTCACGTCCTGGACCAGCGCCTTGGTCACGACCTCGTCGGTGAACTCGGGCGCGGCCTTCGGGGCCGGGCTGGTGGTCACGGGGCTGAGGGTCTCGGTCATGGCTCAGGCCTCCTGTCCGTAGTCAGCGTGGTGCGGATTCTCGAAGATGACGGCGCCGCCCATGCCGATGCCGATGCACATCGCCGTCATGCCGTAGCGCACGTCCGGGTGCTCCTCGAACTGCCGGGCGAGCTGGTTCATCAGCCGGACGCCGCTGGAGGCGAGGGGGTGCCCGGTGGCGATCGCGCCGCCGTACTTGTTGACCCGCGGGTCGTCGTCGGCGATCCCGAAGTGGTCGAGGAAGGCGATGACCTGGACGGCGAAGGCCTCGTTGAGTTCGAACAGCCCGATGTCCTCGATGCTCAACCCCGCCTTGGCCAGGGCCTTCTCCGCGGCCGGGACCGGGCCGATGCCCATGACCTCGGGCTCGACACCGACGAAGGCGAACTCGACGAGCCGCATCTTGATCGGCAGGCCGAGTTCCTTGGCGGTCTCCTCCTCGGCGAGCAGGCACGCGGTCGCGCCGTCGTTGAGGCCGGCCGCGTTGCCCGCGGTCACCCGGCCGTGCGGGCGGAAGGGCGTCTTGAGGGCGGCCAGGTCGGCGACGGTCGTCCCGGGGCGCGGCGGCTCGTCGGCGATGGCGAGGCCGTAACCCTTCGCCTTGCTGCGGGTCGCCATCGCGACCAGGTCCGGCTGGATCTTCCCGTCGGCATACGCCTGGGCGAGCTTGTTCTGCGAGCCGACGGCATAGGCATCGCAGCGCTCCTTGGTCAGCTGCGGGTAGCGGTCGTGGAGGTTCTCCGCCGTCTTGCCCATGACCAGGGCGGAGGGGTCGACGAGCTTCTCGGCGACGATCCGCGGGTTGGGGTCGACGCCCTCGCCCATCGGATGCCGGCCCATGTGCTCGACGCCCCCGGCGACGGCGATGTCGATGGCGCCGAAGCTGATCATCCCGGCGGTGGTGGCGACCGCGGTCATCGCCCCCGCGCACATCCGGTCGATCGAGTAGCCGGGCGTGGTCTTGGGCAGCCCGGACAGGAGCGCGGCGATCCGGCCGAGGGTCAGGCCCTGGTCGCCGATCTGCGTGGTCGCCGCGATGGCGACCTCTTCGACCCGCTCGGGTGGGAGTTGCGGGTTGCGCGCGAGCAACTCGCGAATGCACCGGACCACCAGGTCGTCGGCCCGGGTCTCGGCATACATGCCATTGGCCCCGGCCTTGCCGAACGGGGTGCGGACCCCGTCGACGAAGACGACCTCACGACGTTGACGCGCCACAGCGCTCCTCCTCGTTGGATTTGGGAACCGCGGGCGCGCGAGTGAACGGCCCCGGTCAGAGACACGATACTAAGCGCTCGCTTAGCCCGGCAGTGCCGACACCGGTGACGGCGCTCACTCAGCTCCCGGTGGCCGCCCAGGCGTCCTGGAGGAGCGGGACGACGATCGCCCGCTGCCACGGCCGCACGCCGTATGCCGCGAGGGCCGCATCGAACGCGGCCGCGTCCGGGGCCTCCTCCGGCGGGGACCAGACGACCCGCCGCAACGGCTCCGGCGAGCAGACGTTCTCGATCGGGACCGTGTGCTCGAACGCGAACACCGAGAGCGACTCCCGGGTGTCCGCGAGCCGGCGGGCCGCCACCGGGTTCTTCTCGGCCCAGGCGCGCGGCGGTGGTGGCCCGTCGTTGGGCAGCGAGGGTGGCGGCAGCCGGGTGTCGGGCAGCGCCGCCGCCCGGGCGAGGGCGGCCAGCCACTCGCGCCGATGTCGGGCGACGGATCGGTTGCCATCGGGGAGGGCGAGCGGGTCGCGCAGGGCCGACTGGGCGATCTCGACGAGGACCGCGTCCGGGGCGACGCGACCAGGGGCGACATCGCGCTCCGCGGCCACCCGGTCCCGCTCGTACCAGAGTTCTCGCGCGAAGGCGAGGCCGCGCGGCCCGCGGACCTTGTGCAGGCCGGCGAGCCGGCGCCAGGGATCCACGCGGGTCGCCGGCTGCCATCCGAGCAGAGCCGTGAACTCCTGCCGAGCCCATTCGTCCTTGCCCGCCCGGGCGAGGTCGACGCCCATGAGATTGCGGACCTCGCCGAGCACCTCGACGTCGAGCGCGGCATACCGGAGCCAGGACTGCGGCATCGGCCGGGTCGACCAGTCGACCGCGGAATGCTCCTTGGCGAGGGTCAGGCCGAGGTAGTGCTCGACGACCGCCGCGAGGCCGACCCGCGGCATACCGAGGAGGCGGCCCGCCAACTCGGTGTCGAAGAGCTGCCGCGGGCGCAGCCCGACCTCGGCGAGGCAGGTGAGGTCCTGCGTCGCCGCGTGGAGGATCCACTCGGCGCCGCCGATGGCGGCGTCGATCGGCCCGAGATCGGGGACGGCCATCGGGTCGATGAGCCAGGTGCCGGCGCCGTCGCGGCGGACCTGGACGAGATAGGCGCGTTGCCCGTAGCGGTAGCCGGAGGCTCGTTCGGCGTCGATCGCCACCGACCCGACTCCACCGGCGATGGCCGACGCGGCCTCGTCCAGTCGCCGTTCGGAGGTGACGACGTCGGGGACCCCGTCCGCCGGGACGTCCAGGGGCCGGCTCGTCGGGGGCGGGCTCTCGACCGGGGCAACCGGGGGGTCGGTCATGGGTCAGCGGCGTCGGCCGGGGAGGGCGACGACTCCCTCCGGCAGCGGCGGCAGGCCGGCGACGGTGCACAGGAGGTCGGCCCACGCCTCGAGGTGGCTGGCCGGGTCGTCGTCCGTGGGCGTCCACGACGCCCGGACCTCGAGTTCGACGACCCGCGGGCGATCGCTCAGCCCTCCGAAGCTCTCCGAGACCACGGTCGTCACGGTGCCGGCCTCGGCGGTGAACCGGACGTCATACGACTCGAGGGACTCCACGAGCCACGACCACCCGACCTCGCTGAGCAGGGGATCGGTGCCCATCTCCGGTTCGAGCTCCGCGCGGGCGAAGGTCACCACCCGCCATGCCCCGCCCCACGGCTCCGGACAGGACGGATCGTGGAGGAGGACGAATCGGCCCGAAGCGAGGTCGACCTCGTCGTCGGAGGAGGCCATGACCTCGGCGGTCAGCGCCACCGCATGCGGAGCGATCCGCGCCGGGGGCGGCACCTCGGTCAGCCGCAACTCCGGGCGCACCCGCGCCGACCGCAGGGCGGCCAGCGCCTCGGCGAACACCGCGGGCGGTGCAGAGGAGTTCGTGCGGGTCGCCACTCCTGCAGGTTAGGCGCACCTGCCCGCCGTTGGGCGGCATTGACTTCCGCCGGCCCCGGGCGTGTCGCCGCGGCGGTTACCCTGCGCGGGTGACGGCCCTTCTCGCGCTCGCCTCCTCGCTCGTCTGGGGCACCTCCGACTTCACCGCCGGTCTGGTCGCCAAGCGGCGTCCGGCGGCGGCGGTTGTGGGCGGGTCGCAGTCGGTCAGCCTGGTGGTGATGAGCCTCATCGTGGCCGGCCTCGGGACCTGGCCGGCCGGGCCGTGGCCGTTGTGGGCGGCCGTGGCCGGCCTGTCCGGTGCCGGTGCTCTCGTCTGCTTCTATGCCGCGCTGAGCACCGGGACGATGGGCGTCGTCGCGCCGATCGCCTCCCTCGGGGTCGTCGTCCCGGTCCTCCTCGGGGTGATCGGGGGCGAGGCGCCATCCCGGCTGTCCTGGGGCGGGATGGCGCTCGCCGTCGTCGGGGTCCTCCTCGCGTCCGGGCCGGAGCTCGACGGCGACGTCGCCCGCCGCCCGGTGCTCCTCGCCTGTCTGGCCGGGGCCGGGTTCGGGGTCACGCTCTATTCCCTCGACCGTGGGGGACGGGTCTCGGTGGTGCACACCCTGTGGGGCATGCGCATGACGTCGGTGCTGCTGTTCGCGCTCGCCGCCCTGGTGCTGCGCCGGACCGGCCGGATGACGTGGGGGGATGCGCCCGTGCTCGCCTTCGTCGGCGTGGCCGACCTGTGCGCCAACGGCCTGTTCGCCGTCGCCTCGTCGCGTGGCTATGTCAGCGTCGCCAGCGTCCTCGGCTCGCTCTATCCCGTGGTCACCGCGGTCTGGGCGTATGCCGTGCTGCACGAGCGGCTCCGCCCCGTCCAGACCGTGGGGGTCGCCCTGACCATGGCGGGGGTCGCGCTGATCGCCGCCGGCGGGTGACCGCCCGGGTCCCCCGCGGCCATCCGCTCCGCACGCCGCCGTCTCGGCCGTCCGGGACCATTGACGTTCTCTACTTAGGCTAGGTAGAGTTAGACCATGGAGACGAGGTCTGGCCCACGGATGACCGGGACGACGCGACAGGTGCTCGCCTGCCTGCTCGACCGGAGCCGGGAGGGGGCCTACGGGCTGGAGATCGGCACGGCCACGGGGCTGGCCAGCGGGACCGTCCACCCGATCCTGGCGAGGCTCGAGGGCCTCGGCTGGGTCGAGAGCGAGTGGGAGGACATCGACGCCAGCGAGGCCGGCCGTCCGCGGCGGCGCTATTACCGGCTGACCGGTCAGGGCGCCCGATCGGCCCGCTCCGCCCTCGCGGTGGCCGAGGAGGCCGTCCGGCGCCGCCAGGCCAGGGGAGCGCGCACCGCTTTCGAAGGAGGACTGGCATGAGCACCGACCCGCGTTCCGACGGACTCTCCCACCGTCTGGTCGAGATGGCCCTCGGGCTGCTGCCCGTGGAGCATCAGGCGCGCTACCGGGAGGAGTGGGCCGCCGAACTCGCCCAGTTGCCGACCAGCGAGCACACCGGTTTCGCCCTGCGCACCCTGGTGCACGCGCCGAGCCTTCGCTGGGAACTCGAGCAGGCCGACGTCGCGGCCGGGCGGCGCCTCGCCGTGCCGCTGCTCTGCCGTCTGCACCTGCACCACTGGCGGACCGTGCACCCCAATCCCGAGGACCGGCGGATCGCGAGCCGGCAGTGCACCCGGTGTGGGAGATACCAGGACGGCACCCTGTTCACGCCGCTCGATCCCGAGTCGATGGCGATGGTCACCGCGAGCCGCCCGCCGAACGGCGCCTTCTGAGCGGCATACGATCGGGCGCGTGACCGCCCCCCTCAGTGCCGCCACCCGCCATCCGGCCCTCGTCGACGCGCCCCTGCTGCGGGCCGCCCGAGGGGAGCGGCCGCGGCATACGCCGGTGTGGTTCATGCGGCAGGCGGGCCGCTCGCTGCCGGAGTACCGCGCGGTGCGCCGCGGCGTCGGCATGCTGGAGAGCTGCCGGCGGCCCGACCTCGTCACCGAGATCACCCTCCAGCCCGTCCGCCGGCACGGCGTCGACGCGGCGATCTTCTTCTCCGACATCGTCGTTCCCGTGGCGGCGGTCGGCCTCGGCATCGACATCGTCCCCGGGGTCGGCCCGGTCGTCGCCGACCCGATCCGGACGTATGCCGATCTGGACCGCCTCCCGGACCTCACCCCCGAGCACATCCCCGACATCGCCGAGTCGGTCCGGCTCCTGGTCGCCGAACTCGGCGACACGCCCCTGATCGGCTTCGCCGGCGCGCCGTTCACCCTCGCCAGCTATCTCATCGAGGGCGGCCCGAGCCGCAATCACGTCAAGACGAAGGCGCTCATGCACGGCGCGCCCGAGCTGTGGAATGCCCTGTGCGCCCGGCTCGCCCAGATCTCCGCCGCCTTCCTCCGGGTCCAGGTCGAGGCGGGCGCGTCCGCGGTCCAGCTCTTCGACTCGTGGGCGGGCGCGCTGTCGCGGGCGGACTACGAGCGCTGCGTCCGCCCGCACAGCGCGGCCGTGCTGTCCGCCGTCGGTGACCTGGGGGTCCCGCGGATCCACTTCGGCGTCGGGACCGGGGAGCTGCTCGCGTCGATGGCCGAGGCGGGCGCCGACGTGATCGGCGTCGACTATCGGGTCAACCTCGCCGAGGCGATCACCCGCCTGCGCGGGACGTATGCCGTACAGGGCAATCTCGACCCCGCCCTCCTCTTCGCGCCGTGGCCGGTGCTCGAGCGCGAGACCCGCCGCATCCTCGCCGAGGGCGCGACCGCCGCGGGGCACGTCTTCAACCTCGGTCACGGCGTGCTGCCCGAGACCGATCCGGACGTGCTGACCCGGCTCGTCGCCCTCGTCCACGAGGTCACCGGCGGCCGGCCCGGGCTCGCCAGCCCGGCTCAGCCGGGGGCGCCCACCTTCTCCTTCGGCGCCTCCGCCGCTCCGGCATAGGTGCGCTCGACCGGGGCGCGACGGGACCGGCGGGCGCGGCGCCACAGCAGCAACGGGACGATCACGAGCGCCCCGATGAGGGCGAACGGCGCCACCGCCCCCAGCACCGTGAGCGCGGCGACGACGGACACGACGAACGCCCGCCAGCCCTTGGCCAGGCCGTCGGTGAACCCGTCCGCCGGGGTCGTCGACGTGGTCACGAGGGCCGGGTCGGTCGTCAGATTCACCGTGATCGGCGACCGGGCGGTCTGCCGGTCGAGGCTGGCCAACTGGGCTTCCATCGATTCGAGGTCCGCCTGACGGGTCGACAGCTCCTCCTCCAGCCGCATGAGCTGGTCGATGTTGGCGGTCTTGCCGATGAGGTCCTGCACGCGGGCGACCGACTTCTTCATCGAGGCGACCCGGGCCTGGACGTCGACATAGGTCGCGGTGACGTTCTCGGTCTCGGACTGCCGGTCGAGGACCGTCCCGATCTTCTGCAACTCGTCGAGGGTCGAGTCGAGCTTGTCGACCGGGACGGAGATGACCAGCACGGCATAGGTGTTGGGGCTGACCGCCACCCGGTCACCGGTCGCCGCGGGCGTCGGCTGCCCCGACGGATAGCTGCCGATGTTCTCCGACATGATGATGCCGCCGGCGGCGAGGTTGACCGCCCGGACCCGGGCCGTCGCCTGCCCGATGTCGACCACCTTCAGCGACAGGGTCCCCGTCCGGACGAGCTTCTGGCCGGTGACGTCCACACCCTCCATCGAGGTCGGCGCCGCGGCATCCGCGGACCCGGCCGTCGGGGCCGCGGCCGGGGCGTCGGCGACTCGCACCGCGGACCCGGCGGCCGTCGACATGGTCGCGGCGCTGTGGCTGCTCCCGCTGCTGCAGCCGGCGAGCAGTGTCGCAGCCGCCACCAGCGTCAGCGCGCCCGCCTGCAGTCGGGTCCCCCCACGGGTCAGCCGCGTCGTTGAGCTGGTCGTCTCCATCGTCATCGGTCCTCTCGGGTGTCGCGTCAACACCGGTGCGACGCGATGGGCGACTTCGCGGTTCCCAGGGCCGCGTGTCATGGTGAGTCCGTGCATCGGATCGTTATCGTCGGAGGCGGCATCGCCGGACTGAGCGCCGCCTGGGAGTTGCTGGGTCACCTCGAGCAGCCGCCGGCGAACCTGAGGGTCACGGTCCTCGAGCGCTCCGATCGGGTTGGCGGCAAGCTGCGCCGCGAGGCCGTCGGTGGCCGCCTCGTCGACGTGGGGGCCGAGGCCATGCTCGCGACGCGGCCGGAGGCGGTCGACCTCCTCACCGAGATCGGGGCCCGGGGGGACGTCGTCACCCCGGCCACGACCGCGGCGTCCGTGGTCTCCCGCGGGGCGCTGCATCCGCTCCCACCGGGCACCCTCATGGGGATACCCGCGAACCCCGCGACGGCGGCCGGCGTGCTCACCGAGGACGAGGTCATCCGGGCGCGGGACGAGCGGCCGGTGCCCCCGATCAGCGGTGACATCAGCGTCGGGGACTACGTCGAGCGGGCCCTCGGTGCCGCGGTGGTCGACCGGCTCGTCGACCCGCTCCTCGGGGGCGTCTATGCCGGCAGCGCGCACGATCTCTCCCTCGCCGCGACCCTTCCCGGGGTGTATGCCGCGGCCACCACGGGGCGCAGCCTCCTCACCACCGTGGCCACCCTGGCCCCGGCCACGGCCCCTGCCTCGGCCCCTGCCTCGGCTCCGGCGTCGACCGCCGACGTCGAGGCGGAGCCGAGTCCCCGATCACCGTTCGCCGGTGTGCGTGGCGGCGTCGGACGCCTCCCCGGCCTGGTCGCCGACGCCGTCAAGGCGCGCGGTGCCGTCATCGTCACCCGTAGCGTGGCCGTCGAGCTCGCGCGGACCGGGGAGGGCTGGGAGGTGGTGACGACCACACCCGAGGGCGAGGCTCGACACGAAGCCGACGCGGTGGTGCTCGCCCTCCCGGCCGCGGCCGCCCGCGACCTGCTCGCACCACATTCCGCGACCGCCGCGGCGGCCCTCGCCCGCATCGAGTCGGCGTCTGTCGCCGTCGTCACGTTCGCCTTCGACACCGGCGAGATGCCCCCGTTGACGGGATCGGGGCTGCTCGTCCCGCCGATCGAGGGTCATCCCGTCAAGGCGAGCACCTTCAGCACCTCGAAGTGGAGTTGGCTCGCCGACTCGGCGCCGCACGTCACCTATGTGCGCGCCTCCCTGGGACGCCACCACGACGACGCCGAGCTCGGCCTCGACGACGACGACCTCGTCGATCTCGCCTTCGACGACCTCTGCGCGATCCTGCGGATCGACCTTCCCGAACCCCTCGACTTCCACGTCCAGCGGTGGACCGACGGCCTGCCGCAGTATGCCGTCGGGCATCTCGCGACGATCGCCTCCCTCAACGCCGCGATCGCGGGCATTTCCCGGGTGGAGGTGGCCGGCGCTGCCTACCGGGGCGTCGGCATACCGGCCGTGATCGCCTCGGGACGCGAGGCCGCGCGTGCGGTGCGCACCGCGCTCGGGGTGGGAGAGTGACGGCCATGAGTGAGCGGCCCGTGCCCGCCAAGCCCAGCCCGTCGCGCATGCGGGAGATCAACGACGCGATCCGGTATGCCATGTGGTCGGTCTTCGCGGTCGAGACCCGACTCGGCGACGAGGATCGCGCGGCCCTCGCCGCCGAGGTCGAGGACCTTCTCGCCCGCCTGGGCGCGGACGGCGTCGTCGTTCGGGGGAGCTACGACCTCGCCGGGTTGCGCGCGGACGCCGATCTGATGATCTGGTGGCACGCGGAGGACCCGGCGGCCCTTCAGCGCGCCTACAAGGACTTCCTGCGCACCCGCCTCGGCAGCCACCTGCGGCCGGTCTGGTCCAATCTCGCGATCCACCGGCCCGCCGAGTTCAACAAGAGCCACATCCCCGCCTTCCTCGCCGACGAGATGGCCCGCGACTTCGTCTGCGTCTACCCGTTCGTCCGCTCCTACGACTGGTACGTCCTCGACGACGCGGAGCGACGGGACCTCCTGCGCGAGCACGGGCAGATGGCCCGTGACTTCCCCGATGTGCGCGCCAACACCATCGCCTCGTTCGCCCTGGGCGACTACGAGTGGATCCTCGCCTTCGAGGCGGACGACCTCCACCGGATCGTCGACCTGATGCGCGAACTGCGCGCCTCCCGCGCCCGGCTGCACGTCCGGGAGGAGACGCCCTTCTTCACCGGCCCACGTATGCCGATCCGCGACCTCGTGGCCGGCCTGCGCTGAGGCTCGCGCTCAGGAGGCGCGGAAGGTCAGGACGCCCGGAAGGTCAGGGCGATCGAGTTGATGCAGTAGCGCTGGTCGGTCGGGGTGTCGTAGCCCTCGCCCTCGAAGACATGGCCGAGGTGACTTCCGCAGGTCGCACACCGGACCTCCACCCGTGGCCGCCCGGGCAGGGACCGGTCCTCGAGATATTCGACCCGGTCACCGGCCAGGGGAGCGAAGAAGGACGGCCAGCCACAGTGGCTCTCGAACTTCTCGCCCGAGGTGAACAGCTCGGCGCCGCAGGCACGGCAGCCGTAGACCCCGACCTCCTTGGCGTCGGTGAACTCCCCGGTGAACGGCCGCTCGGTTCCCGCCTCGCGCAACACGTGATACTCGGCGGCGGACAACCGATCGCGCCACTGCCGATCCGTGTGGCTCACGGCATACGCATCGGAGCCGCCCTCGAGTCCGCTCACGCGCCGTTGCCGCTCCAGGTCTGGCAGGAACTGTCATTCGAGCCGCCAGTGGGGTCGTTCTGGATCTGCGCGCACCAGGTCCCGTTCACCGGTTCACTGGTCGGCTTGTTGTAGGTCCAGGAGATCGTGACGGTGGAACTCGACGAGCCGGCCGGGATGGCCGGGCCGTAGGCGAGGGTGTAGATCGTCGCGCCCGGCGTGTCGACCGTGCTCTGCACCGCCCAGCCGCTGCCGCTGACCGTCGGGTTGGTGAAGAACTCGCTCACCGCGATGGTGATGATCGCGGAGGAGGTGAACGCCTTGGCACCGACATTGGACAAGGTGGCGCTCTGGCTGCCGGCCTCGCCATTGGCATAGGGCTGGCCGCCGCCCATACCGGTGATGACGGCGAGGTCGGCGGCGCCGGATCCGGCGTAGGCGAGGGCTGGCGTTGCGAGCACCAGGGCGGGGGCGGACCAGGCCGCCCCCTTGGCGATGCTGCGGCGGGAGGGGGTGTTGGGGGACGGCGACACGCGGGGCCTTTCTCGGGTGCTCGCGGCCCTGACGGGGGGACCGGCCGGGAGCGGAAGTGCGGTGGTGGGACTGGATCGTGAGATCCCGCGCCGCCACAATAGGGCAATCGGGTCGATTTCACTTAGTCGGCCCCGCGCTCGCGCGGGTAACGGATAGGCCACAAGTGCCCTGATCGGAGGAGTCTTTCGGCGTGAGGCACGGTCGATCGGTGACTCGGTCCACGCGCGGTGCCCCGACGGCGCGGCTGGTCGCGGGCGCCGCCGCGCTCGGCGGCGGCGCCATCGTGGGCACCGGCGCGGCCTCGCTCGCCGGAGCCGCCTACTTCGCCCGGCGGGTGCTGACTCCCGACCGGCGACGCCCGGACGACACCGTCGTCCTCGACGTCGGTCCCGACACCGTCGTTCTCGGCGCCCATCCGGAGACCCTCGTCGACGGGAGATACGGCCTCTGGCTCGATGGAGGTCGAGGTCACGCGCGCGTGGGCGAGATCCTCGCGACCGACCCAGCGGCGGGGCGGGTGATCCGTCGACTCGAGGGTGTGGACGCCGGCGTCCTGAGGCCGGGTGGGGCACGATGGAATCCCTACTACTACTGGTCGTCTCCCGACGTCAGTCTCGCGCTGCCGACCGAATCGGTCGTCGTCTCCTCGGAGGTCGGTCCGATGCCGGCCTGGGTGGTGCCGGGCGAGGATGAGCGGCGCTGGGCGATCCTCGTGCACGGGCGCAGCGCGCGGCGACAGGAGTGCCTCCGGGCCGTGTCAGCGCTGCGGGCCACGCGGCATACGGTCATGGTGCCGGCGTATCGCAACGACGAGGACGCTCCACCGGGACCGGACGGACGACACAATCTCGGCCTGTCGGAATGGCGCGACATCGACGCGGCGATGGCGTATGCCGTGGCCCACGGCGCCCGGGAACTCACCCTCGTCGGGTGGTCCATGGGCGGGGCGATCGTCCTGCAGACCCTTGACCGCTCCGAGCTGGCCGGGCTGGTCCGGGCGGTGGTCCTCGACGGCCCGGTCGTCGACTGGGCCGACGTGCTGCGTTTCCACGCGCGCGTGAACCATGTCCCGTCGCCGATCCACCGGCTGAGCACGACCATCATGGGGCGCCAGTGGTCCCGGCGGCTGGTCGGCGTCCACGAGGCCGTCGACGTCGCTCGGACGAACTGGGTCGCCCGGTCCGCGGAACTGCGCCATCCGATGGCCATCATCCACAGCCGGGACGACGAGTTCGTGCCCTATGGGCCGTCGCTGGCCCTGGCGAAGGCCCGTCCGGACCTGGTCACCTGGATCCCCTGGGCGATCGCCCGCCATTGCAAGGAGTGGAACACCGATCCCGGGCGCTGGGAGGACGCCATCGTCGCCTTCCTCCGCGGAGTGCTCAGCGGCTGATCGACCACAGCCCGAGCAGCGTCCCGTCGATGTCGAGCAGGTGGCGGCGTCGGAGGTGCGCCTCGGAAAGGGCGCCGTGGGTGATGCGCGGCCCGTCGCCGGCGACGAGGCGCGGCACCCAGCTGAGCGCGAGTTCGTCCACGAGGCCGGCGGCCAGGAGCGCGCCGAAGAGGGTCGGGCCACCCTCGCAGAGGATGTGCCCGTGTCCTCGTCGCGTGAGGTCCGCCCGCATCGCGACGAGGTCGACCGCGTCGGTCCCGAACACCCGGACGTTGTCCTCGCCCAGGACGGTGCGCGCGTCGGCGATCCGGTCGGCACCCGCGGCGGCACACGTGACGAGCACGGCGCCGCCGTCCGCTCGGCCGGGCGCGGTGCGCCAGCGGTCCGGGACATGGCCGGACCGGCTCACCGCGACGATCGGCGGCTCGGCACCGAGCGCGGGCAGATAGCCCTCGACGCGCGCGGTGCCCGCACCGACGAGGACGACATCGGCGAGGTCGCGGTTGAGGTCGTAGACGAGTTTGTCGGCGGGGTTGTTGATCGACCCCGAGCGGCCGTCGTCCCCGCTCGCCGCCCCGTCGATGGTCGCGACGAAGTTCATCCGGATCACCGGTCCGGGCGGAAAGGCATAGAGCGTGCGGAGGTCGGGCGGCCCCACGGTCGCGCCGCGGAGGAGGCTGATGTCCATGACGGCGATTGTGCCGCCCGCGTGCCCCTGTCGGGGCTCGGCCCTGACCTGCCATGATGCCCGCATGGCCAAGGACACGAAGGCGACGGACAAGAAGGCGAAGACCAAGGACGATAAGGCGAAGGGCAAGGACAAGAAGGCGACGGCGGGCCCGACACGCCGCGGCGAGAAGGCACCGACGAGGAAGCTCAGCAAGGGCGACAAGGTCAAACTCGCCGCCGCACAGCATGTCATCGAGGAGGAGGCGGCCCGGATCCTCAAGGCCCGCAAGGCGCGGATCGCCGGTCCACCCGACTTCGAGTCCGCGCTCCGGGTCGGTCCCGGGTTCGTCCTCGCCGATCTCGACCCGGCATCGACCCCGGGATTCGGGGGTGACCGGGCCTCCGGCGAGGCGGTGATGCCGGCCCTCGGCGCCGCCGTCGGCGACTTGCAGGAGCGGCTGTATGCCGAGTCCCGCGGCGGCGGGACCCGGTCCCTGCTGCTCATCGTCCAGGGCATGGACACCTCCGGCAAGGGCGGCATCATGCGCCACGTCGTCGGCACCGTGGACCCGCAGGGCGTCACCATCACCGCCTTCAAGGCACCGACCGCGGAGGAGCGCGCGCATCCATTCCTGTGGCGGATGACCAACGCCCTGCCACGGGCCGGGATGATCGGCGTGTTCGACCGGTCGCAGTACGAGGACGTGCTCATCGTCCGGGTGCACAACCTCGTGCCGCGGGCGCAGTGGGCCCGGCGCTACAACCAGATCAACACGTGGGAGAAGAAGGTCGCCGCCTCCGGGACCACGATCGTCAAGGTCATGCTGCACCTCTCGAAGGAGGAGCAGAAGGCGCGGCTGGCGGAGCGGCTCGCCAACCCGGAGAAGCACTGGAAGTTCAACCCGGGCGATCTCGACGAGCGCGGCTACTGGGACGACTACATGGCCGCCTACCAGGTCGCTCTGGAGAAGTGCTCGACCGAGGTCGCGCCCTGGTATGTCGTTCCGGCCGACAAGAAGTGGTATGCGCGGCTCGCGGTCATGAACCTGCTCCTCGGCGCCCTCCAGGGGATGAACCCGCAGTGGCCCCCTGGCAACTTCGACGTCGCCGAGCAGCAGGCCCGGCTCGAGCAGAGCTGACCTCAGCTCAGACCGCCGGGCGCGGCGTGGCCCGCTCGATGAGCGTCGTGGCGGCCAGATCGACGACGCCGGGGCCCAGCGTTCCGAAGGTGACGCCGTGATCCGCTCCGAGGCGGGAGGCGACGAACGCCTCGGCGACCTGCGGCGGCGCGTGCCGGACGAGCAGCGCGGCCTGGAGGGTCAGGGCGAGGCGCTCGACCAGTGAGCGGGCCACGAGAGGCGCGTCCGCGGCATACGCCGAGGTCGCGAGTGGCTCGATCGCGTCGATCGCCTCGTCGAGAACGACGAACGACCCGCGCGCCTGCGTGCACTCCTTGACCAGGGCGGCGACGCTGGCCGGTTCACGGGTCATGGCCCGGACGACATCGAGCGCGTTGACATTGCCCGAGCCCTCCCAGATCGAGTTGAGCGGCGCCTCGCGATAGAGGCGGGCGAGGCCGTTCTCCTCGACGTAGCCGAGCCCGCCGAGGCACTCGAGGGCCTCGGCCACCATCGGGGCGGACCGCTTGCAGACCCAGAACTTCCCGATGGCGACACCCAGCCGGGCGAGGTCGCTCTCGCCGGTGTCGACGGCGTGCGCGAGCCGCAGGGCGAGCAGGGTGGCCGCCTCGGACTCGAGGGCGAGGTCGGCCAGGACATTGCGCATCAGCGGCTGATCGACGAGTTTCGCGCCGAACGCCGATCGGTGCCCGGTGTGATGCACCGCGCGCAGCAGGGCCTGACGCATCGTCGCCGCCGAGCCGAGGATGCAGTCGAGCCGCGTCGCCGCGACCATGTCGATGATCGTGCGCACGCCGCGCCCCGGGTCCCCGACGAGCACCGCCCACGAGCCGTCGAACTCGACCTCCGAACTCGCGTTGGAGCGGTTGCCGAGCTTGTCCTTGAGTCGTTGGACCGCGATGGCGTTGCGGTCGCCGCCCGGGAGGACCCGGGGGAGCAGGAGGCAGCTGAGCCCGTCCGGTGCCTGGGCGAGGACGAGGAAGGCGTCGCTCATCGGCGCGGAACAGAACCACTTGTGCCCGCGCAGGACGTGGCTGCCGGCGCCGAGGGGACCGGCCGGGTCGGGGGTGGCCGTCGTGGTGTTGGCGCGGACGTCCGACCCGCCCTGCTTCTCGGTCATCCCCATGCCGGCGATGGCGCCGACTTTGCCGGCGACCGGGACGAGGGCGGCATCGTAGGTGCGGGCGGCGAGTCGTGGAACCCAGAGCGCCGCGAGGTCGGGCGTATGCCGCAGGGCCGGGGCCGCGGCATACGTCATGGAGACCGGGCACAGGTGACCGTTCTCCACCTGGGACCACAGATAGAAGCCGGCGGCCCGCCGGACGTGGGCGCCGGAGTCCGCCGGCCGCGTCCACGGTTCCGCGGTCAGTCCATGGCCGACGGCGGTCCGGAGGAGGTCGTGGTACGCGGGGTGATAGTCGACCTCGTCGATCCGGTTCCCGACGCGATCGTGGGTGCGCAGGACGGGAGGGTGCCGGTCGGCCTGATCCGCCCAGGTCGCGGCCGTGGGAGTGGCGGCGAGGCGAGACAGGTCGGCGACGTCGTCGGCCTCGCCGCCGGCCCACCGGTCGAGGGCGCCCGTCAGGGCCGGATCGCTGGCCAGGAGGTCGTATGCCGCGAACGGCGGCGGCTGGTTGAACACCTCGTGGGTGGGCATGGGCGCAGGATAGGCGCCCCGTCCCGGGCACCGGAGCGGGGGTGGATTGAGTACCGGAACTCACGACCGGCCACGCCTCGCGCGAGACCATGCCGATATGCGAACGAGTCCACTGGCCGGCGGCCTGGTCGCGCTGGCCGCCACGAGTGTGCTGGCCGGTTGCGGGAACTTCGTGACCACCGATGTGCGGGGCATCGTCGGCCTGACCGCGGACGCGTCCGGCCGGCCCGTCGCCGTGGTCGCCGCCTGCGGGGCCGACCTCGACCAGGTCTCGGTCGTCGAACTGCTCGACCGCACCACGGTCAGCCAGGAGACGCGCAACCCGGTCCTCGTCGAGCTGACCGCCTCGGCACCCCCGGGGGAGCGATTCGAGGTGTCCCTCACGTCGCCGGGGTCGGCTTGGTCGGTGACCGGCCACTTCGACCCCGAGAGTCAGAGCGCAGTCGTCGTCAACGCCGCATCGACGCGTCGAGACCAGGTCGCGACTCCGGTTCAGGTGAGCCGGGCGGCCTACGCGTCGGTGAACGCGGACCGGGTGATGGTCCGAGAGGGTGAGTCGTGGACGCGCGCCGAGTTCGACGCTCGGGCCTGTCGTCCCGACACCTGGCCGAGCGTGGCCGGGTCGTGAACGGCATACGGCCGGGATTGGCCGCGACCGCGCGTGTCGTCCCAGCGGAAACATCCGTCACAGTTACCGTTTGAACCGTGGTGGAGAGGAAACGCGCCCTCAAGCGGGTGCTCGGCCGGGTGCCCGGTGGGCTCACCCTCGCCCGTCTCGTTGCAGAGACGGTCCGGGTGTGCCTGCGCTATCGGGTGACCGGGCTCGCCTCCGAGGCGGGGTTCTTCGCGCTGCTCTCCTTCCCGCCGCTCGTCCTCGGGCTCTTCGGCGGGGTCGGCTATCTCGGCAGCTTCATCGGCGATGTCACCATCGAGTCGTTCATCCACCAGATCCAGCTGTATGCCGGGAAGTTCCTCACCCAGGAGATCATCGACGATCTCCTTCTCCCGACGGTCAGTGACGTCTTCCGTGGCGGGCGGGGGGATCTGATCTCGATCGGTTTCGTCCTCTCCCTGTGGTCGGGATCGCGCGCGTTGAACGTCTTCGTCGACACGATCTCGATCATGTATGGCCAGTCCGGTGTCCGCGGCATCGTCCGCACGCGGGCGCTGAGCTTCACGCTCTACTTCGCGACGCTCATGGTCGGGGTCATCGTCATCCCGCTGCTGCTGATCGGTCCGACGCTGCTCGGTCGGATGTTGCCCGCCCGGCTCGAGATCCTCGTCGCGCTCTACTGGCCGGTCGTCTCCATCCTCGTCATCGCCACCCTGACGACGCTGTATCACATCGCGACGCCCCGCCGGACGCCGTGGATGCGCAACCTCCCGGGGGCCGTGCTCACCCTCGTCCTGTGGGCGATCACGTCGTATGTCGTGCGCGGCACCATCGCGGCCTCCCTGGGCGGCAGCTCCATCTTCGGTCCCCTCTCGACCCCCATCGTCCTGCTCATCTGGCTCTATTTCATCGCCATCTCCGTGCTCATCGGCGCCGCCTTCAACGCGGCGACGTTGAGTCTGCGCCCCGCCGAACGGGAGGTCGTGACGCTGCGTGATCGCATCCGCAGGCCCCTCACTCCCTTCCCCGAGGGCAGTGCGGATCCGGAGGTGACCCCGCGATTTGGGGAAGCGGTCGCCGATCGGTTAAGGTCTCTGAGCGCGCGCAGCCGGACTCCGGCGGTGCCGCGTGCGGATGTAGCTCAGTTGGTAGAGCGCAACCTTGCCAAGGTTGAGGTCGCCGGTTCGAGGCCGGTCATCCGCTC
>JBDIAJ010000071.1:0-19715 GCA_039812345.1 Nostocoides sp.
GTCGCCCGTCGCGAGCCTCGCCCAGACCGAGTTGTCGACCAGGTAGTCCGTCACGTGGCCGGGGGGACGACGGGAGCGCCGAGCTCGGCGGGCAGGTCCGTCAGCTCGGCGATGCCCTCGATCATCGCGCCCTTCTGCTTCGACGCGATGAGTCGGCGCAGGGCGAGGTCGAGCACCGCGCGGTTGGACTTCTCGCCTGTCAGCTCCCGGGCGCGCTCGATGAGCCCCGGGTCCAGGTCGACGCTGGTCATGGCCATGTTCTACTCATCCCGGCCCAGTTCATATAATTGAGTATATACCCGCGGATTGGGTGAGCGGAAGACCCGTGCTACCAGCACCGCGCTGGCTGGACCGTCGCCGGCAAGTCTGGACCGGGAGGTCAGGGGATGGGGAGGGGTTTGAGGGTGACGGTCCGGCCGGTACGCCGCTCTGAGAGGTCGGCGAGGGCCTGCCGGATGACCTTGGCATAGAGATGCTGGCCGGTCATGCTCGGGTGGATGCCGTCGGGCTGGAGCTGACCGGGGTCGGCGGTGACGGCGGAGTTCCAGTCGGCGACGATGACATTGGGGTTCTCGCCGGCGACCTTGGCGAGGATCGCGTTGTCGGTCGCCGTGCGCGCCATGTTGACGTGGAGGTTGACCAGGACGACCATCCGCTGGGGGCCGAGGAGGCGCAGGGTGTCGCGCAATGCGCTCTCGTCCACCCCGCCGTTGGTGCCGAAGTCGAGGACGACGGCGCGCCGGATGTTGGCCCCCGAGGCCTCGACCGCGGCCAGCCCGTCCTTCCAGAAGCGGTTGGACTTGGCGTCGATCCGGACGCCGGGGAAGTAGTACTGCAACGCGGGCACCGAACCGACGGTCATCGAGTCGCCGTAGACATCGATGGACCGGCCGCCCGGCATCCCCCACGACTGTTTGAGCGCGCCCGGGGTGACCGTCGTCGTCCGGGTCGACGCCACGGACGCGGCGGCCGCGTTGGCGTCGATCTGGCGTTCGGTCGACGTCGTGCGGGGGGCCGTGACGACGATCCCGGCGATCACCGCGACGACGACGGCGACGATCCCGCCGAGCCACTGCAGCGGGGTGAACCGGCCGAGCGACGGCAGACGCCGCAGGCGGCGGCCCGCGCCCCGCCAGCCGAGTCGGCGCACCGGGGTCTCGACGAAGCGGTAGGACAGGTCGGCGATGGCGAGCGTGACCACGACGCACCAGAGCCGGGAACTGAGGAAACCCGGTCCGCCGGGGGCGGTGCGGATGTCCTGGCTGACGATGAGGATGACCGGCCAGTGCCAGAGATAGATGCCATAGGACCGCTCGCCCACCCAGCGCAGGAGCGGCAGTTGGAAGACCCGTTGCAGGGTGCCCGGCGTGCTCACGACGGTGGCGACCAGCGCCGTCGTCGCGAGGCAGGCGAGCGCCAAGCCACCGCGGAAGGTCAGGGCCGAGGACTCATCGGCGAACCAGAACAACGCACCGAGCACCAGGAGCGCACCGAGCGTCACCGGCCGGCTCAGTCGAGCCCAGCGGGGCGAGGCGAAGAAGTCGCGGTCGGGTCCGGCGTGGGTGAAGGCGAGCGCCGCGCCGAGCATGAGGCCCATGAGGTGGGTGTCGGTGCCGTAATAGACGCGGGTGGCGCCGGCGCCCGGCTCCCACATCAGCGCCATGGCGATCGTGGAGGCGAACGCGGCCGCGATCGCGAGTCCCGCCCGCAGTCGGGCACTGCGGACGACACCGAGGAGGGCGAGGGTCACCAGCGGCCAGACGAGGTAGAACTGCTCCTCCACCGCGAGCGACCACAGGTTCATGAACAGCTGTGGCGTCGTGGCGTGGAAGTAGTCGGAGCCGGCGGCGATCTCGACCCAGTTGGTCGAGAACGTCAGCGCACCGAGGATCTGGCGACCGATCCCGACCAACAGGTCGGTCTGGACGAACCGGGCCAGCACGACGCTGACCGGGACGCACACGAGCAGCGCGGGCAGGAGCCGTCGCGCCCGGCGGACCCAGAAGGCCGGCAGGTCGATCCGGCCGGTGCTCGCCCGCTCACGGACGAGGAGGGTGGTGATGAGGAAGCCGGACACGACGAAGAAGACGTCGACGCCGAGATACCCGCCGGGCAGCCACCCGGGGTTGAGGTGGAAGACCAGAACGGCGGTGATGGCGAGGGCCCGCAGCCCGTCGAGTCCGAGCAGCCGGCCATCCGGCTCCCTCGTCGGTGCGTCGGCGTGCCGCCGCGACGGCTCCGCCTTGCGCGCCGGATCGGCGACCGCGGTCATGCTGCCTCCCTCGCTCGAGCCCGATGGGCGATTGGTGTTCACCGTAAAGTGGGGCACCGACAGCCCGTGGGAGCCACGCGGGGGGAGCGAGAGGCAGGTGCCGAATTGACCGCACCGCGCGACGAGCCGGTCCGCATGGTGGTCTTCGTCGCCGGCCTCGTCCAGGGGGTCGGGTTCCGCTGGTGGACCCGGGCCCGGGCGCTCGAACTCGGGCTCGCGGGGCACGCCCGCAACACCGACGACGGCCGGGTCGAGATCGACGCCGAAGGCAGTCGTGAGGCGTGCGAACGACTGCTCGACCTGCTCACCGAGTGGCCGTCGATGCAGCGCCGGCCGGGCCGGGTCCGGTTCGTGTCGGACCCGCACTGGGGCGCCCCCCGCGGGGCGAGCGGCTTCGCCGAGCGGTGAGGAGCGGATCGGCATACGGCGCGGTCCCTAGGATGGCGACGTGGACGAGAACGTGCCGACCGTCGCCGTCGACGACCTGCGGCGACTGCGGGCGACGATCGACAACATCGACGCCGCCCTCGTGCACCTGCTCGCCGAACGCTTCAAGGCCACCCAGGCGGTCGGACGGCTCAAGGCCTCGGCGGGTATGCCGCCCGCGGACCCCGCGCGCGAGGAGCGCCAGATCGCCCGCCTGCGCAGCCTCGCTCAGGAGGCCGGACTCGATCCCCAGTTCGCCGAGAAGTTCCTCGCCTTCATCATCGCCGAGGTGATCCGCCACCACGAGGCGATCAGCGCCGCCCACGGCTCGCCGGAGGAGAGCGGCTCCACCGGCGGGTGACGACCCGGCGGTTACAGTGGGGCGCCGTTCCCCGCGCCGAAGGACCCCTGTGTTCGTCAAGACCCTGACCCTGAAGGGCTTCAAGTCCTTCGCGTCGGCGACGACGCTGCGGCTCGAACCGGGCGTGACCTGCATCGTCGGTCCCAACGGCTCGGGCAAGTCCAATGTCGTCGACGCCCTCGCCTGGGTCATGGGGGAGCAGGGGGCCAAGAGCCTGCGCGGCGGCAAGATGGAGGACGTCATCTTCGCCGGGACCGCGGGGCGGGCCCCGCTCGGCCGGGCCGAGGTCGCGATGACGATCGACAACACCGATGGTGCCCTGCCGATCGACTACACCGAGGTGACGATCTCGCGGACGATGTTCCGCACCGGTGGATCGGAATACGCGATCAACGGCACCCCGGCCCGGCTCCTCGACGTCCAGGAACTCCTGTCCGACAGCGGCCTCGGGCGGGAGATGCACGTCATCGTCGGTCAGGGGCAGCTCGACACGGTCCTGCGGGCGACTCCGGAGGAGCGCCGCGGATTCATCGAGGAGGCCGCGGGTGTGCTCAAACATCGGCGCCGCAAGGAACGTGCGCTGCGCAAGCTCGAGTCGATGGAGGGCAATCTCACCCGGGTCGCCGACCTGACCGGGGAGATCCGGCGCCAGCTCGGACCACTGGGGCGGCAGGCCGAGGCGGCCCGGAGGGCGGCCGTCATCCAGGCCGAGGCCCGGGACGCGCGGTTGCGGCTGCTCGCCGACGACCTGGTCCAGATCGTCTCGGCGATGGAGCAGGAGAGTGCGGACGAGAGCGCGCTGATCGCCCGTCGAGCCGAGATCGAGGCGGCGCTCGCCGACGCCCGGGCCGGGCTGGCCGCGCTCGAGGAATCTGCGGCGCACGCGGCACCGGCGCTGGCGGCCGCGCGGGACCGATGGATCGGCATACGGTCGTTGCGGGATCGCCTGGAGGCGACCCGGTCGGTCGCCGCCGAACGACTGCGGCTCCTGCGCAGCGACGACGCCGAGGAGACGGTGAGCGGGCGGGATCCGGAGGAGTTGCTGCGGCAGGCCGCGGCGGCCCGCGAGCAGGAGACGGCGCTCGCGGCCGAGGTCGAGACCGCCACGGCGTCGCTCGCCGAGGCCGTCGCCGCCCGTGCGGCGGCGGAGGAGGCGGCGTATGCCGAACAGCAACGCGTCGCGCGCCTGGCCCGGGCCGAGGCCGACCGGCGTGAGGGGCTGGCCCGGCTGACCGGCCAGGTCGCCTCCCGGACCTCCCGGATCGAGGCGACCGATGCCGAAGTCGGCCGCCTCGAGGAGGCCATCGCCGCCGCCCGCGCGCGTGCCGTCGAGGCCGAGCAGCAGTTCCAGGCGCTCGAGGGGTCGATCGCGGCGGACGAGGAGGGGGAGGAGGGGCTGGATGCGGCATACGAGCAGGCGGCGGCCCTGCACGACCAGCGCTGCCGTCGCGTCGACGAACTCGTCGAGACCGAGCGGACCCTCGAACGGGAACGCCTGGCGCTCGTCGCCCGGCTCGACGCGCTGCGGCTGAGCCTGCGCCGCCGGGACGGCAGCGAGGTCCTCCTCGGGGATTCCGTCGGCGTCAGCGGGATCGTCGGCAGCCTCGCCCAGCGCATGCGCGTGACCCCGGGCCATGAGGTGGCGATCGCCGCGGCCCTCGGCTGGGCCGCAGACGCGGTCGCCGTGGACGACGGCGCCTCGGCGGTCGCCGCGCTCAGCGAACTGCGCGCCCGTGACGGGGGCCGCGCGGGTCTGGTCACCGCGGATGCGCCGCCGCTGGCGGACTCGACGCGGGTCGCCCTGCCCGCCGGTATGACGTGGGCGCGCGACGCCGTCACCGTGCCCGCGGAGCTGTCGGCCGCCCTGGACCGACTGCTCGCGGGCGTCGTCCTCGTCCCGGACCTCGCCGCCGCGCTCGAGATCGCCGACCGGCTCCACCTGACGACGGCGACACCCGACGGGGATCTGATCGGGCCGGGATTCGCCCGCGGCGGCAGCGCCGACGCCCCGAGCCCGATCGAGCTCGAGGCCGCGGTCGCCGAGACGGAGGACCAGATCCGGGCGCGGACGTCAGCGGCCGAGCAGAACCGGTTCGCCCTGACCAGAGCCCGCGACGAGCTCGCCGAGAGCGGCGAGGCGGTCGACGCGCCCCTCGACCGCCTGCACGAGTCCGACGCCCGGATGGCCGCGCTGGCCGAACGGCTCGGGGCGCTGGGCGCCGCGATTCGGGCCGCGCACGCCGAGGTCGACCGCAACGAGCGGTCCGTCGGCTCGGCCCGTGCGGGGGCCGAGGCCGCGCGAGCCGAGCTGGCCGGCCTGACCGAGCGGCTCGCGGCAGCCCAGGCCGAGCCCGGCGCGCACGATGGCGAATCGGTCGACGCGCGCGCTGAGCTGGAGGCGGTCGCCGCGGCCGCGCGGGCCGACGAGACCGAGGCGCGCCTCCAGGTCCGTACCAAGGAGGAGCGGGCCAAGGCGGTGCACGGCCGGGCCGCCTCCCTCGAGGGCGCGGCGCGCAACGAGCAGGCGGCCCGGGACCGGCTGCGGGCCCGCCAGGAACGCCGCCGCCGCGAGGCCGCGGTCGCGCAGACGGTCCTGACGGCCGCGGAGGTCGGAGTCGGGCGGTTGATGCCGGCTGCCGACCTGGCCGAGACGCAGGTCGCGGCGGCCGACGCCGAACGCGTGGCCCGCGACCGGGACCTCGCACTGGCCCGGGCGCGGATCGACGGACATCGCGAGGACCTCACCGCGCTGACCGACGATCTCCACCGCGACGAGGTCGCCCGCGCCGCGGCGCAGGCGCGGGTCGAGCAGCTGCGCTCCCACGCGCTCGAGGAACTCGGCATCGATCCCGAGGTGCTCGTCGAGGACTTCGGTCCGCACCAGCCGGTGCCCGCGCTCGTGCCGGAGGGGGAGGAGCCGGGCGAGCCGGCGGCATACGTCCGGGAGGTGCAGGAGAAGCGGCTGCGGCGGGCGGAGCGGGGACTGCGCGACCTCGGCCGGATCAACCCGCTGGCGCTCGAGGAGTATGCCGCGCTGGAGGAACGCCACGCCTTCCTCACCAAGCAGATGGAGGACTTGAAGTCCTCCAGGCGCGACCTGCTCGAGATCGTCAAGGAGGTGGACGCGCGGGTCGAGGAGGTGTTCAGCGAGGCCTACCGCGACACGGCGGCGCAGTTCGAGCGGGTCTTCGACCGGCTCTTCCCCGGCGGGGAGGGGCGCCTGCACCTCACCGACCCCGACAACATGCTGACCACGGGGATCGAGGTCGAGGCGCGGCCGCCGGGGAAGAAGATCAAGCGGCTCTCGCTGTTGTCGGGTGGGGAGCGGTCGCTCGTGGCCGTCGCCCTGCTCGTCGCGATCTTCAAGGCCCGGCCGAGCCCGTTCTACATCATGGACGAGGTCGAGGCGGCCCTCGACGACACCAACCTGGGTCGGCTGCTCACGTTGTTCGAGGAGCTGCGCGACTCCAGCCAGTTGATCGTCATCACCCACCAGAAGCGGACGATGGAGATCGCCGACGCGTTGTATGGCGTGTCGATGCGTGGGGACGGCGTGACCACCGTGGTCTCGCAACGGTTGCGCGAGGTCGACGAGAGCGCGTGAGGCGAGAATTCCGGCCGATGTCGTGTCGGTCCAGGATCCGTCCAGCTTGATCGGGAAAGCTGGACCCATGCTCGGTGTCCTTCTCCCGCTGCTGATCTGCCTCGTCCTCGCGGTCGTGGTCCTCGGGCTCGTCGCGATCCCCGCCCGACGGTCCGGACGCGATCTGTTGACCGACCGGGGCGAGGCGGTCTTCGTCCGGGTCAAGACGAGTGCGGGCGAGATCGGGCCCAAGGCGGGGGAGATCGCCTCCCAGGCTGCCTCCGGCATGGCGAAGGTGCTGCCGAAGGAGCGCCGCCACTGACGGTCCGTGGCGGACCGGCCCCCCGCAGCCGCCCGGGCGATGTGAGGATTGGGCCGTGAACACCATGGAGTGGTTGATCGTCGCGGGCGCGCTGCTCGTCGTCCTCCTCGGGGGCCTGGTCGCCTTCTTTCGCCCAGGGCGCGGCGGGGGCACTCGAGAACTGCCGACTCCGCCGCCCACCCGGACGACGACACCGACGACACCCGCCCCATCGACAACGCCCGAGGAGCGGGGCGGGGGCGTCGCGGCCCCTCCGCGCCCCGTCGAACCCCCGCCGCCGGTCGACGACACGGTCGTCGAGGAGGACGATCTCGAGGAACTCCTTCGCCTGGAGCGTCCCGAGGCCGCGGCCGGCCGACTCCAGCGCCTGCGCGCCCGGCTGGCCCGGAGCAACTCGGCTCTCGGAAAGGGCCTGCTCAACCTCCTGACCCGCGGTGGTCTGGACGAGGGGGTCTGGGAGGAGGTCGAAGAGACCTTGATCCGGGCCGATCTCGGCGTCGAGGCGAGCACCGAACTCGTCGACTCCCTCCGGACGCAGGTCAAGGTCGCCGGAACGCGCGACGAGGCCGCCGTGAGGGGGTGGCTGCGCACCGATCTGCTGGCGCTGGTCGATCCGAGCATGGACCGGACGATCGCCTCGACGCGTGTCGGGGACCGGCCGGCCGTCGTGCTCGTGGTCGGCGTCAACGGCACGGGCAAGACGACGACGGTCGGCAAGCTCGCCCGGGTGCTGGTGGCCGAGGACAAGGACGTCCTGCTTGGGGCGGCCGACACCTTCCGCGCGGCCGCCGCGGATCAGCTGGAGACGTGGGGGGCTCGGGTGGGGGTTCCCACGGTGCGCTCGCACAAGGATGGCGCGGACCCGGCGGCCGTGGCGTTCGACGCGGTCAAGCAGGGCATCGAGCTGGAGGCGGACGTCGTCCTGCTCGACACCGCCGGACGGCTGCACAACAAGACCAACCTCATGGACGAACTCGGCAAGATCAAGCGGGTGGTCGAGAAGCAGTCCCCGATCGACGAGGTCCTGCTCGTCCTCGACGCGACCACGGGGCAGAACGGCCTGCGCCAGGCCGAGGTGTTCGCCCAGGTCGTCGGCATCACCGGCATCGTCCTGACCAAGCTCGACGGCACCGCAAAGGGCGGGATCGTCGTCGCGGTCCAGCGCAAGCTCCGTGTCCCGGTCAAGCTCGTCGGTCTCGGCGAAGGCCCCGACGACCTGGCGCCGTTCGACCCCGAGCAGTTCGTCGACGCCATCGTGGGCTGATGGCAATCGGGGAGTCTCGTCATACGAGATTGTGCGTCCGGGGAAACGGGATGCTTACCTGAGAGCGAACTTGGCAACATTCCCGTAACACGGAGCGACCCGACGCGAAACGGCCCCGGTCGACGCTACTGCCATGACAGGAACACTGCTCACGTTGGCGAGCGCCGACGAGCCGACGATCGACCTCGCGTCATCGGGCTTCCTCATCCTCTGCGCCGCCCTGGTGCTGGTGATGACCACCCCCGCGCTCGCCCTCTTCTACGGCGGCATGAGCCGCGCAAAATCCGTCCTCAACATGATGATGATGTCGTTCGGCGCCTTCGGGCTCGTCGGCATCCTCTATGTGCTTTACGGGTACTCGATGTCGTTCGGCCCGAGCGACCTCGCGGGCATCATCGCCAACCCGTTCAGCAAGTTCGGCCTCCACGGCACCTCCGGTCTGGTCAACCCGTTCGGGTATGACGGCTACGGCTACGTCCCGGAACTGGCCTTCGTCGGCTTCCAGCTCACCTTCGCCGCGATCACCGTGGCCCTGATCTCCGGCGCCATCGCCGACCGCGTCAAGTTCTCCACCTGGATGGTCTTCTCCGGCTTCTGGGTCACCCTCTGCTACTTCCCGATCGCGCACATGGTCTGGGGCGGCGGGCTCCTGTCCGCCGCCAGCAACGGCCTGTCGGCCAAGATCTTCGGCTCGACCGACGGGCTCGCCAACGTCGTGCCCATCGACTTCGCCGGTGGCACCGTTGTTCACATCAACGCCGGTATGGCGGGCCTGGTCCTGGCGCTCGTCATCGGCAAACGCCTGGGCTTCGGCACGCAGGCGATGCGTCCGCACAACGTCCCGCTCGTCATGATCGGCGCCGGTCTGCTGTGGTTCGGCTGGTTCGGCTTCAACGCCGGATCGGAACTCGCGCCCGACGGCACGGCCGCCCTCGTGTGGATCAACACGACCGTCGCGACCTGCGCGGCGATGCTCGGCTGGCTGGCTGTGGAGAAATTGCGCGACGGGCACGCCACCTCGATCGGTGCCGCGTCGGGTGTCGTCGCCGGCCTCGTCGCCATCACCCCCGCGTGTGGCGCGCTGTCGCCGGTCGGTTCGATCATTCTCGGCGCCGTCGCCGGCGGGCTGTCGGCCTACGCCGTCGGCCTGAAGTTCAAGTTCGGCTTCGACGACTCCCTCGACGTCGTCGGCGTCCACCTCGTCTCCGGCCTCTGGGGCACGATCGGGGCCGGCCTGTTCTCGACCGCCACCGGCCTGTTCTATGGCCACGGGGTCAAGCAGACCGTCATCCAGATCCTCATCGCCTTCGTCTCGGTCGCCGTCTCCGGCGTCGTCACCCTGGTGATCGCCCTGCCCCTCAAGGCCACCATGGGCTGGCGGATCACCGAGGACGACGAGGTCACCGGCATCGACCAGAGCGAGCACGCCGAATCGGCATACGACCTCATCGACCGTGGTGGTCGCCTCGGCAACACCGGGATCCTCGCGGGTCTCACCCGCGCCGAGGAGACCCCCATCAAGGAAGGAGCTTCCGCATGAAGCTCGTCACCGCCATCATCAAGCCCCACCAGCTCGACGAGGTCAAGACCGCACTCGAGGCCTACGGCATCGCCGGTATGACGCTCAGCGAGGCCTCCGGATACGGTCGCCAGCGCGGCCACTCCGAGGTCTACCGCGGAGCCGAGTACACGGTCGACTTCGTCCCCAAGATCCGTCTCGAGGTGCTCGTCGAGGACATGGACGCCGGCTCCGTCGTCGACGTCATCGTCAAGGCCGCCCAGACCGGGCGGATCGGCGACGGCAAGGTCTGGGTCATCCCGGTCGACGACATCGCCCGGGTCCGCACCGGCGAGCACGGCAGCGACGCCATCTGATCCCCGACAGCGAGTGAGGTGCCGGACCCTCGCTGGCGGCCAGGTATGAGCCGGTCGCCAGAGCGTTGCGGGGCCGCACCCCAGAGAACACATGGAAAGAGACGCGATGCGCGCATCTGGCGATGTCAGTGGCGCTCGACTCGACCTCGCCGGCACCCGGGCCTTCACGGCACCGGGTGCCGGTGCGGTGCGTCGGGCGGCCATCAGCGACTACACGCGGAACTGGCTGCAGGAGGTCTGGACCGCGGCGTCCGGGGGGCGCTCGATCTCGGGCCTGGCCCTCGCCGCGGTCGGGTCGCTCGGGCGCGACGAGCCGGCCCCCCTGTCCGATCTCGACCTCGTCCTCCTCCACGACGGCCGGTCGACCCCGACCGCGGACCTCGTCGCGTTCGCCGACCGGCTCTGGTATCCGATCTGGGACGCCAAACTCCGGCTCGACCACAGCGTGCGGACGCTCGCCGAGTGCCGCTCGGTCGCGAGCAACGACCTCTCCGCCGCCGTCGGGCTGCTCGACATCTCACCGGTCGCCGGTGACACGCAACTCGTCGCGGCGATCCGCTCGACCCTCGCCCACGACTGGCGCGCCAACGCCCGCAAGCGCCTCCCGTCGCTGACGGAGGACGTGCGGGCCCGCCACGCCCGCCACGGTGAGCTGTCCCAGTCGATCGAGCCCGACCTCAAGGAGGCCCGGGGTGGGCTGCGGGACTTGACCATCCTGCGCGCCCTGGTGGCCGCCTGGCTGGCGGACCGGCCGCACGGGCCGGTGGATGCGGCATACGGTCGGTTGTTGGATGTGCGCGACGCCCTCCACGTCGTGACCGGGCGCGGCCGCGACCGCCTCGGCCGCGAGGACCAGGACGCCGTCGCCGCCCTCCTCGGGTATGCCGACAGCGACGAACTGCTGACCATGGTCAGTTCCAGCGGCCGCACCATCGCCAACGCCCTCGACGGGACGATGCGGCGGGCCGGCCAGAGCCAGCGGGCGCGCACCCTGCGGGTGGGTCCGCGTCGCCCGCAGCTGACCTCGCTCGGGTATGGCGTGTACGAGCACGACGGCGAGGCCGTCCTGTCCGGGGTGCGCACCAGCGACCCGCTGCTGCCGCTGCGCACGGCCGCGGTCGCGGCGCAGGCGGGTCTGCCGCTGGCCCCGCGCACGCTGGCCAACCTCGCCGAGGCACCCGACCTGCCGGCGCCGTGGCCGGAGCTGGCCCGGGACCTGTTCACCGACCTCCTGGCCGCCGGACCCGGTGTGATCCCGGTGTGGGAGGGGCTGCACTCGGTCGGTCTGATCGAGCGGTGGATTCCCGAGTGGGCCGCGGTGGACTCGCGGCCGCAGCGCAGCCCGGTGCATCGGCATACGGTCGACCGGCACCTCCTCGAATGCGTCGTCGAGGCGGGGACGATGGTGCGTGACGTCGCCCGGCCCGACCTGCTCCTCCTGGCCGCCCTCCTGCACGACATCGGCAAGGTGGCCGGCGCCCACGACCACAGCCACGAGGGTGCCCGGATCACGACGGCAATCCTCGTCCGGATGGGCCTCTCCACGGACGATGCCGCCGTCGTGACCCGGCTCGTGCGCGAGCATCTGACCCTCATCGAACTCGCCACTCGGCGGGATCTGGCCGACCCCGCGACGGTGACCTCGGCCTGGGCGGCCGCGGGGGACGACCCCGAGACCCTCGACCTGCTGCGCTGCCTGACCGTCGCCGATGCCCGGGCCGCCGGGCCGGCGGCCTGGACCGACTGGCGGGCGAGCCTCCTCGCCGCGCTCGTCAAGGCCACGGCGGCGAAGCCGCCCGGAGTCGTCGTCGCGAAGTCGGACGCGGAGTCGGGGGACTATCGCCTCCCCGAGAGCATCCCCGCCCTGCTCGCGTCGGGCATTCCGCATGTCGTCCTGACGGCCATGTCGGGTGCGTATCGGGTCGACGTCTACGACCGGGATCGACTCGGGTTGTTCGCCGACACGGCCGGGCTGTTCGCGGCCCTGGGGCTGACGGTGCGCAGCGCCATCCTCCGCACGGTCGAGGACATCGCCGCGAACGAATGGCACGTCGAGACCCCGTCCGGCGACGCCCCGGACCTCGATCGGCTGGTCCGGGGTCTCGACCGACTGGCCCGCGGCGATCGGTCGCCGCTCGGGTCGCTGCACCGGCGCCGGACGTTCGCCAAGCCGGCGGCTCCGGGCCCGCACCGCCAGACGCGGGCCTTCGTCCTCCCGGACGCGGCGACGACGGCGACGGTGATCGAGGTGCGCGGGCAGGACCGGCTCGGCCTGCTCCACGACCTCGGGGTCACCTTCGCGAAGTCCGGTCTGTCGGTGCACTCGGCGCACATCGCGACGTATGCCGGTCAGACCCTCGACACCTTCTATCTCACCGAGTACGGCGGGACCCCCCTCTCGCCGGGCAAGGTGGCCGCGACCGTCGCCGCGGTCATCGACACGTGCGACGCGTGACCCGCCACCCGTCGGCTGGCCACCCGTCGGCCCGTCGCCGGGAGGCCCGTCGCCGGGAGGCCCGTCGCCGGGAGGCCCGTCGCCGGGCGGCCGCCCGGCGACGCCGGCCGACCCGCGGAACTCGGCGCGCTGTCGGTGACCGCGGTTAGGCTTTCCCCGTGTTCACCTCACTCTCCGATCGCCTCACCGCGACGTTCAAGAACCTCCGCGGCAAGGGGCGCCTGAGCGAGTCGGACGTCAACAAGACGATCCGCGACATCCGGATGGCGCTCCTCGACGCCGATGTCGCCCTGCCGGTGGTCAAGGACTTCACCCACGCGATCCGCGAACGCGCGCTCGGGGCCGAGGTCTCGCAGGCGCTCAACCCGGCCCAGCAGGTCGTCAAGATCGTCAACGAGGAACTCATCGACATCCTCGGCCAGCACACTCGGCCGCTGCGGCTGGCCAAGACCGCACCGACGGTCATCATGTTGGCCGGGCTGCAGGGGTCGGGCAAGACGACGCTGGCCGGCAAGCTCGGCAAGTGGTTCAAAGACCAGGGCAACACCCCGCTCCTGATCGCCGCCGACCTCCAGCGCCCCAACGCCGTCACCCAGCTCCAGGTCGTGGGCGAGCGGGCCGGGGTCCCGGTCTTCGCGCCCGAGAAGGGCAATGTCGGCGGGCACGACGCGGTCGGGCCGACGGGGGAGGGGACCCGTTCGTTCGGTGACCCGGTCGAGGTCGCCGAGGACGGCATTCAGTATGCGGTGTCCAAGCTCTACAACGTCGTCATCGTCGACACCGCCGGCCGCCTCGCCGTCGATGAGGCGCTGATGCAGCAGGCGGCCGACATCAAGGACGCGATCGAGCCCGACGAGGTCCTCTTCGTCATCGACGCGATGATCGGCCAGGACGCCGTGGAGACGGCGAAGGCGTTCCAGGAGGGCATCGACTTCAGCGGGGTCGTCCTCTCCAAGCTCGACGGCGACGCCCGCGGTGGCGCCGCGCTGTCGGTCGCCAAGATCACCGGCCGGCCGATCATGTTCGCCAGCATCGGCGAGGGGGTGAAGGACTTCGAGATCTTCCACCCCGACCGGATGGCTTCCCGCATTCTCGACATGGGCGACATGCTCACCCTGATCGAGCAGGCCGAGCGGGCGTTCGACCGCAAGCAGGTCGAGGAGATGGAGCGCAAGTTCCTCGCCGCCGAGGACTTCACCTTCGACGACTTCCTCCAGCAACTCGCCGCGATCAAGAAGATGGGCTCCCTCAAGGGGATGCTGCGGATGATGCCGGGTATGAACCAGATGCGCGAGCAGCTCGACGCCCTCGACGAGCGCGAGTTCGACCGCGTGGAGGCGATGATCCAGTCGATGACGCCGTTCGAGCGGTCGCACCCGAAGCAGATCAACGGCTCGCGTCGCCAGCGGATCGCCACCGGGTCCGGCATGCAGATCGGCGACGTCAACCAGCTGCTGGTCCGGTTCGGCGAGGCGCAGAAGATGATGAAGCAGCTCGCCAAGGGTGGCGTCCCGGGGATGCCCGGGATCACCGGGCCGGGCAAGCGCGGCCAGAAGCAGCTTCCCCAACGCCGCAAGGCCAAGTCGGGCAACCCGGCCAAGCGCGCCGAGCAGGAGCGCGCCGCCGCGTCGGCCGCCGCGAACCGGCCCGCGGGCGGGGCCGGCTCGGCGTTCGGCCTCGGTGCCGATCCGGCGGCCGGGCTCGACCCGAGCAAGCTGCCCAAGGGATTCGAGAAGTTCCTCGGCGGCTGAGGCGCGGTGAGTCTGCACACGCTCACCGTCGGGACGGCCGGGCCGCGGATCGCGTTCGTCCACGGGCTGTTCGGGCAGGGGCGCAACTGGAACCAGATCGCCAAGGCCCTCGCCGGCCCCCGCGGGGACGAGGCGCGCTGCCTTCTGATCGACCTGCCCGACCACGGCCGGTCCCCGTGGAGCAAGCGCTTCTCCTATCCGGCGTATGCCGATGCCGTCGCCGCCACGGTGACCGCGTGGGCCGGCGACGAGCCCGTCACCCTCGTCGGGCACTCCCTCGGCGGCAAGACGGCGATGGTCGTCGCCCTGCAGCACCCCGACGCGATCGCGAAGCTCTGCGTCGTCGACATCGCCCCCAGGGGCTACGGCGACCTCCACCGGTTCACCGGCTATATCAACGCGATGCGGACCCTCCCGCTCGACCGGCTGGAGCGCCGATCCGACGCCGACGACCGGCTCGCTCTGGTCGAGCCCGATCCCGGCATCCGCGCCTTCCTTCTGCAGAACCTCCGCCGGCACGGCAGCGGCTGGGCCTGGCAGTGCAATCTCGACCTCGTCGCCGCGGACGCGGCACGGGGGGCGGGGTCGGTGATCGCCGACTTCCCGTACGCGGCCGCCGGGAGTGAGCCCGCGGCATACGGAAAACCGGTGGTGTGGCTCGTCGGCGGGGAGTCCGGGTATGTCCGCGACGCGGACGGCGAGCGGATGCGGCAGTTGTTCCCCGCGGTCCGCCGGGTCGTCGTCAAGGGCGCCGGGCACTGGGTGCACACGGACGCGCCCGACGTCGTCGTCGCGACCCTGCGGAGGATGCTGGTCGCCTGACGGAGGCCGCCACTACTGTCGGTGCGTATGGCGCTCACCACCTATCACCTGACCGGTCCCGTCCTCGTCGGCCCCGAGGACGTGCGCGACCAGGTGTGGATCGTCGACGGACGGATCAGCTTCACCGCGCCCATCTCCGGGGAGGTCACGACCGTGCCCGGCTGGGTCGTTCCGGGGCTGGTCGACGCCCACTGTCACGTGGGCCTGGACGGGCGGGGCGCGGTCGACGCGGCCGAGGCGGAGCGTCAGATCACGATGGACCGGGCCCACGGGACGCTGCTCGTCCGCGACGCCGGTTCGCCCTCCGACACCCGCTGGATCGACGCGCGCGAGGACCTGCCCAAACTCGTGCGCGCCGGCCGGCATATCGCCCGGACCCGGCGTTACATCCGGGACTACGCCGAGGAGGTCGAGCCGGATCGGCTCGCCGACACGGTGCGTGCCCAGGCGCGCCGGGGAGACGGTTGGGTCAAGATCGTCGGCGACTGGATCGACCGCGACACCGGCGACCTCGGGCCGTGCTGGCCGCGCGAGGCGGTGGCGGCCGCCGTCGCCGCCGCGCACGAGGAGGGGGCGCGGATGACCGCCCACTGTTTCGGGCCGGATGTCTTGCACGACCTGGCCGCCGTCGGCATCGACTGTGTCGAACACGCCAGCGGGCTCGAACCGGAGACCATCGAATCCTTTGCGGCGCAGGGCATCGCCATCGTCCCGACCCTGATCAACATCGCGACCTTTCCGGCCATCGCCGAGCCGGCACAGGCGAAGTTCCCCCGCTACCACGACCGGATGATCGACCTCTGGCAGCGGCGCCACGTGACGATCGGGGCGGCATACGAGGCGGGCGTGCCGATCTATCTCGGCACGGACGCGGGCGGGTCGCTGCGGCACGGCCTCGCGGCATACGAGGCGATGGAACTCGCCAAGGCGGGCCTGCCGCCGCTCGCGGTGCTCGATTCGGCCGTGTGGCGCGCCCGCACCTGGCTGGGGCACCCGGGGATCGAGGAGGGCGCCGACGCCGACGTCCTCGTCCTGAGGGCGGACCCGCGCGCCGACCTCGGCGCGCTGCACGGCCCGGTGGCGGTGTTCCTGCGCGGCGTGCTGCGCGACCCCGTCACCCGCTGACCCGGCCCGTATCCTGGCAGCTCCATGGACATCTCCGCCAAGACCGACTACGCGATCCGCGCGCTGATCGCGCTCGCGGAGACGGACGCGGTCGACATCGGGGCGACCGGCTCGGCGATCTCGGTGGACGTCCTCGCCCAGCGGCAGGGCCTGCCGCGCAAGTTCCTCGAGGCGATCCTCTCCGACCTGCGACGCGGTGGGCTGGTGATGAGCGTCCGGGGCGCGCGCGGCGGGTATCGGCTGGCGCGCCCGGCGCGGGAGATCACCCTGGGCGCGGTGTTCCGGGTCGTGGACGGCCCACTCGCCGAGGTCCGCGGGCTGCGCCCGCAGGATCTCTCGTATGCCGGATCCGCCGAGCACCTGCCGACCGTCTGGGTCGCCGTGCGCGCCAGTCTGCGGCGGGTGCTCGACGAGGTCACGCTCGCCGACGTCGTCGCCGGCGATCTGCCCGAGCACGTCGTCGCCCTCGCGAGCGCCCCGGGCGCGTGGGCGAACCGCTGACGCGCCTCCCGGATCCGGCTTCCGCGTGACCTCTCGATGCCTCCTATGTGACCTCTCGACGGGGGCGGGGGCTTCGTCGAGAGGTCACATAGCGGGGGTCGAGAGGTCAGGGGAGGGGGGCGGATTGGCCCGCGGCATACGGCCTCTGGCACAATCGACGCGCGTACACCTTCCGCCGGGGTCTCCCGGACGGATACCTACCCCGAGTTCCGGCACCCCGGGCAGCCCTGCCCGGTCTCGCCGTGCTCATGATGTGAAATGGAGAGGTCCACACTCGTGGCCGTCAAGATTCGTCTCAAGCGGATGGGCATGATCCGCACCCCGTTCTATCGCGTCGTCGTCATGGACTCCCGCACCAAGCGGGACGGCCGGGCGATCGAGGAGATCGGGAAGTACCACCCCACCGAAGAGCCCTCGCTCATCGACATCGACACCGAGCGGGCGCAGTACTGGCTCCGCCAGGGTGCTCAGCCGACCGAGGCCGTGCTCAACCTGCTCAAGATCACCGGCGACTGGCAGGCGTTCAGCGGCGAGGCCGGTGGCTCGACGCTGAAGGTCGCTCCGGCCAAGCCGAGCAAGAAGGAGCTCTACGAGGCGGCCGTCGCCGCGGCGGGCAAGACCGTCGACGCGGGCCCGTCGGCGACGACCCCGCGCAAGAGCACGCGCAAGGCCGCCGACGAGGCCCCTCCCGCTGCCGACACCGACGGCAGCGGCGCCGCTGCGGAGAGTGTCGACGCCGACGCGGACGCCGCCCAGGCGGACGCGTGAGCGTCCTCGAGGAGGCGCTCGAGCACCTCGTCACCGGGATCGTCGACCACAAGGACGATGTCGCGGTGCGGACCAAGGACCTGCGCCGCGGCAGCCTGCTGGAGGTCCGCGTCCATCCCGAGGACCTCGGCCGCGTGATCGGTCGCTCCGGCCGCACAGCTGGCGCGCTGCGCACGGTCATGTCCGCCCTCGCCGGCGGGCAGAACGTGCGGATCGACATCGTCGACACCGACCGGGTGCGCTGACCTCGCCCGCACGCGACGAGGGGCCGGACGGCAGTCGCCGTCCGGCCCCTCGTCGTTTCCGTCGGTGCCTGGCCCCCCTGCGGCCGGGCACATCCATCTCTCCGACGCCCGAGCGAGGCGTCCGGTTGCCTCCGGATCCGGACTTTCCTCACCCCGTCTCCCCGAGTCGCCTGGTCTCCTCGAGTCGTCGGGCACAGGCCCGCCGTGGCGAGGCTCGGCATACGGCGTGTCCGTGCCCGTCGATTCGTATGCCGAGACGACGGCACCGCGTGCCGTCAGCTCGGCCGCGCCCCGCCGTCCGCGAAGGCGTCGCAGGTCGTCCCCGAATGGTCGATCGTCACACCGGCGAGCGCGGCGCGGGCGCGCGCCCGCCCGAGATTCCACCCGAGAGCATCGTCCGCCCGAACGTCGGACCACTCGGGATAGGTGAGGGCGCAGTCGCGGGCCGTCGCCGGCAGCCGCCGGATGACGATCGGGGTCGCGTCGGCGGACAGGGTGCTCAGATACTGCGTGTCGAGGGGGTGGCCGTCGGCGGCGAGGTAGCGGTCGATGTTCCGATTCGCCACCCATGCGTCGGGATCGAGCAGTCCGAGGCCGAGGATCATCGCCGCCCCGGTCAGCGCCGCGACCCGCGGCACCCAGCGACCGTCACGCGTCAGTCCACCGACCATGACGAGGGCGACGACGAGACCGACCCACAACTCGAACAGGTCGACGACGAGCCGCTGAGTCGTGTAGCCGTAGGCCTGCTGGTAGAGGTGCATGCGATAGAGCGCGGAGGCGACGACGACGAGGGTCAGCGCGCACAGCGTCCCGAGGACGAGGCGCCGGGTGCGCAGGTCGCCCGGCTCGGTGCGCCGGGACTTCCGCGCTGCGATGGCCACGATCACCAGGGTGAGCAGGCTCGCGACAGTGAGCTGGCCGAAACCCTGGTGGACGTAGTCGGCATACGTCAGGCCGGTCGTCCGCTGGACGTAGTCGTGGCCGGCGAGCCACGCGGTCGCCTGGGCGGCGATGAACAGCACGTATGCCGCGATGACCAGCCCCACCGGGACCAGCCACTCCCAGGACGCGCGAGTCGGCCGGCCGGGCGGGAGCGTCAGGGCCGGGTCCGGGATCGGGTTGAGCGCGAGGTAGATCCCGGCGAGCGTGACGCCGAAGACGAAGCCGAACACGAACGCGCGGAAGACGAATCCGCTCAGCGACAGGTCGGGCATGAGGGCGGAGACCCACGAGCCGAGCACGGCGTCGGCGGAGGCGAACAGGGCGAGGAAGACCCCGCCCGCGAGGGCCGACAGCACGACGGTGCGCGCGGCGGTCCACCAGGTGCGGCGGGAGCCGCCGACCCGAAGGCTGCGGCCGAGCCACGGCAGGCCGCGCAATCCCGACAGCGGCCAGGCCAGCGCCTCCCCGATGAGCGCGGACACGGACCTGGCTGGGGTGACGGCGACGACGAGGACGACGCCACCGGAGAGGAGGACGAGCGGGACGAGCCAGGCGCTCGCCCGCAGCATCGGGATGAGGCCGAGGCCGAGCAGCAGGACGGCGCAGACGTGGGTCGTGACCGTTCGGCGACGGGCGGGCCCGAGGATGGCACCGGCCATCGCGACGAGGACGAGGGTCGAGCCGACGCCGTTCTCTCGGTAGGGGAGGATGGCGGCTGCGAGGATCCCGACGCCGGCGGCGAGGGCGAGCAGGCGGGGTCGACCGGGGAGGTCCGGTTCGGGCCACATGGCGCCGAAGAGCGCGTCCATCGTCGGCGGTGGCGGTCCCGGGGTGGTCGCGGCGTCCTGGATCGTATGCCGCCGGCCCGCCTGCGGGCGGATCACCGGCCGGGGAGTCAGGCGGGCGTCGGGGGTGGGCATCGGTGCTCCTGAGGGGTCGGGTCGAGGTGGCTCGGGTCCCGACTTGGGGGTCGGCTCGGGGGTCGAGGCGGGGGTCGAGG
>JBDIAJ010000072.1:0-19513 GCA_039812345.1 Nostocoides sp.
GCCCAGCCCGGCCCGCTCGGCCGCCGCGCGGACGATGCCCCAGGCGCCCTGCCGGCTCAGGCGCCCCCCGCGGGTGTTGAGGAAGACCGCGGGCGTGCCTCGTCCGTGGACGGCGAGGGCCGGGCGCGCCCGGACCAGGTAGGCGCCGAGGGCGTCCACGGCATACGACCCGAGGGGGACCAGACGCTCCTTGCCGCCCTTGCCGCGCAACCGGATCACCTTCTCCGCCAACGCGATGTCGTCGACGTCGAGTCCGGTCGCCTCGGAGATCCGGGCCCCGGCGCCATAGAGGACCTCGACGAACGCCCGGTCCCGCAGCGACGCCGGCGGGTCGCCCGCGGCGGACGCGTCGAGCAGGCGCTCGACGGCGTCGAGCGGGATCGCCTTGGGCAGCCGGTCGGGGCGCCGGGGCGGCGAGACCCCGGCGGCCGGGTCCGCCTCGAGGGCCGCGTCGAGCGCGAGGAAGCGATGGAAGGTCCGCACGGCGACGAGGGTGCGGGCGGCGCTGCTGGCCGCCAGGGGCGGATGGGTGGCGTCGCCGGCCCGCAGGTGCGCGAGGAAGTCGGTGACCACCGACTCGGTGACGAGGCGCAGGTCCCCGATCCCCCGCACGGCGAGAAACGCGCGATAGCGCTCCCCGTCGCGTCGATACGCGGCGAGCGTATGCCGCGACCGCCCGCATTCGACGTCGAGGTGCGTCAGCCACTGATCCAGGGCCAGCGCGGGCACGACCGGCGGGCCGTCGCCGACCGCCGGGTCGGGCACGCCTGCCCCGACCGGCGGCCTCGCTCCGGCGGCGGTCAGGCGAGCAGGGCCGCGGTGTCCTGACACGGCATGCCGAAGGCGTCGGCGACCGCCTGGTAGGTCACCGTCCCGCCCTGGGTGTTCAAGCCCTTGGCGAGGGCCGGGTCCTTGGCGAGCGCCGCGCGCCAGCCCGCGTCGGCGAGGCGCACGGCATACGGCAGCGTGGCGTTGGTCAGGCCCCACGTGGAGGTGTTGGGCACGGCGCCGGGCATGTTGGCGACGCAGTAGTAGATCGAGTTGTGGACGGTGAACGTCGGGTCGGCGTGCGTGGTCGGACGGGAGCCCTCGAAGCATCCGCCCTGGTCGATGGCGACGTCGACGAGCACCGAGCCGGGCTTCATCTGGGAGACCATCTCGTCGGTGACGAGCTTGGGGGCCTTGGCGCCCGGGATGAGGACCGTCCCGATGACGAGGTCGGCGCGCAGGACCTCCTCCCGGACCGACAGCGCTGACGAGGCGATCTGGCGGACCCGGTTGTCGTAGCGCCAGAAGCTCATCCGCAGCTTGTCGAGGTCGGTGTCGAGCATGGTCACCTCGGCGCCCATGCCGAGGGCGATGTTGGCGGCATTCTGGCCGGCCACGCCGGCACCGAGGACGACGACCTTGGCGTTGGCGACGCCGCCGACGCAGCCCATGAGCACCCCGCGGCCTCCGTTGGGTTTCATCAGCGCGTGGGCGCCGACCTGGGGGGCCAGGCAGCCGGCGACCTCGGACATCGGATAGAGCAGCGGAAGCATCCCCGACGGCAGCTGGACGGTCTCGTAGGCGATCGCCGTGACCTTCTTGGCGCACAGTTCCTCGGTGAGGGGCTGGTCGGCGGCGAGGTGGAGGTAGGTGAAGAGCAGGAGGTCCTCGCGGAGGCGGTGGTACTCCGAGGCGATCGGTTCCTTGACCTTGAGCACCATGTCGGCCTCGCCCCATACATCGTCGGCGTCGTCGACGATCCGGGCCCCCTGGGCGACATACTCCGCGTCGGTGATCGAACTGCCGAGGCCGGCGCCCTTCTGGACGAGGACCTCATGGCCGTGGAGGACGAGTTCGCTGACGCCGACCGGGGTGATGCCGACGCGATACTCGTGGTTCTTGACCTCTGTGGGGACACCGACCTTCACGGGGGACGCTCCTTGTCGCTCGTTCAGCGGCCGGGTGGGCCGCCCGGCCGCAGTCTATGCCCGTCCCGACTCGCCCGTATGCCGCTCAGCCGCCGAACTCGGCGAGCCCGCCACGAGCCTGATCGAGCCAGGCGCGCTGGGCCGATAGCTTGTCGGTCAGATCCTTGACCTGCCGGGCGTTGCCCGCCGCCTCCGCGTCGTCGAGCTGTCGCTCGAGCTTGGCCACGGAGGCCTCGAGCTGGGTCGCCAGTGACTGCGCGCGGGAGGCCACCTCGGGGTTGCTGCGGCGCCACTTGCGCTCCTCCGCGTCGCGGATGGCGCTCTCGACCCGGCGCAGGCCCTTCTCGGTGCGCTCGATGTCGGCGCGCGGCACTTTGCCCGCCTTCTCCCACCGGTCCTGGATGCCGCGCAGGGCGCTCTTGGCGGTCTCGATGTCGGTGACCGGGAGCAGCTTCTCGGCCTCGGCGAGCAGCCCGACCTTGACGTCGAGATTGGCCCGGAACTCCTGATCCTCCGCGGCGACGAGCGCGTCCTTGGCGCCGAAGAACGCGTCCTGGGCCGCCTTGAACCGCTCCCAGAGGGCGTCGTCCTCCGTGCGTGAGGCCCGGCCGGCGACCCGCCACTGGTCCATGAGTCGCTTGTAGGCACCGGCGGTGGCCGCCCAGTCGGTGCTGGTGGAGAGCGCCTCGGCCTCCGCGACGAGCTTCTCCTTGGTGCTGCGCGCATCGGCCCGGGTCGCCTCGAGTTCGGCGAAGTGAGATCGGCGAGCCTTGTCGAAGGCGTTGCGCGCCTTGCTGAACCGGGCCCACAGGGCGGCCTCGACGTCCTTGTCGAGCCGGACGCGTCCGCGCTGCTGCTCCTTCCAGGCATCGAGGAGGGCGCGCATCTGCTCGCTCGAGGTCTTCCACTGGACCCGCTCGACCGGCTGGGCGGCGATCGCCTCGGCCTGGGTCACCAGGTCGTCACGGACGGCCATGACGGCCGCCTTCGCCTGCGCGCGGGCGGCGCTCTCGCTCTCGCGCCGCACCGAGATCTCCGCCTCGATCTCGCTCAGGAGCTTCTCCAGCGCCGGGAGGTCGCCGACGACATTGGCGTCCTTGGCGTGCTCGCGCACCGTCTTCAGGCCGTCGGCGAGGTCCTTGCTGGTGACCTCGGGGTTGGCCGCGCGCTGGTGGAGCAGATCCGCGGTCCCGTGCAGTTCGTCGTACTTCCGGGCGAAGTACTGCAGCGCCTCCTCCGGGCTGGCCCCGGGATAGGACCCGACCGCGCGTTCGCCCTCGCCGTCCTGGACATAGACGGTGCCGTCCTCGCCGACCCGGCCGAATCGGGCGGAGTCGGAGTGGGCGAGCGCCGGGGCCACCGGCGCGGCGGCATGCGGCTTCGGCCGGGCGGCGAACATCGCGGGGCTCGGCACCGGCTTCGGCGCGGGCGGGCCTTCCGTCGTCGTCGGCGGGGTCGGCGTCTCGGTCACGGCGTGGCTCAGTCCTTCGTGGTAGTCGTCACCGACAGCGTGCTGATCGGGAACGTGGGGGCGCCGTCGGCGGCTCCACCGACCACGCCTCCTGCGGCAATCCGGTCCACAATATCCATCCCGCTCGTCACGTGCCCGAAAACGGTGTAGCCGCCGGCGCTGTCCCGCGGGATCGTCGAGTCCTTGTAGACGAGGAAGAACTGGCCGCCATTGCCCTCCTTGGCGTTCCCGGGACGGGCCATCGCGATGACTCCGCGCCGATAGACGTCGTCCGCGGGGACGTTCTCGATCCCGAACCCGTAGCCGGGCGTTCCCTGGGAGGTGCCGGTGGGGTCGCCGCACTGGAGGACCGCGATCGAGGCACTGCCGGCGGTGAGCCGGGAGCAGGGCGCGTCCTTCCAGTAGCTCAGGCGGGCGAGCTGGACGAACGACGCGACCGCCTCCGGTGCCTTCGCCCCGTCCAGGTCGATGACGATGTCGCCGCAGTTCGTCGTCAGCGTCGCGACCACCGTCCGGCCGGTCACGGCTTTCACGTCGGCGGCGGAGGGCCGGGTCAGCTTCCCCTCGGTCCCCGGCACCAGCGGCGGCGTCGTGCACCCGGTGGCGAGCGTCGCCGACGCGGACGAGCTCGGCGAACCGCTCGACGAGGCGGCGTCGGTGGAGCGACCCGTCTTCCTCGTGATGACGATGAACGCGCCGACGACGACGAGGAGCACGGCGACGACGATGGCCACCTGCCGCATCCGCCTCGCCTCGGCGGCCGCGGCGGCGGCGGCCGCCTGGCGACGCGCGTACCGGCGCTTGGCCCGGGCGCGCTCCTGCTCCCTCGTCACGGCGGTCAGTCTGTCACGGGCCGTCGGCGCGCCGAGCCGCGGCTAAGGTCTACGTCGTGTTCATGCTCGCCTTCCCCGCGGCCGCCTTCGGGACCAACTGTTATGTCGTCGCGCCGGCCCCCGGACAGGAGTGCCTCGTCGTCGACCCCGGCATCGGCGTCGTGGAGACCCTGCGCGAGATCTTCCGGGAGCACCGGCTGCGGCCCGCGGCCGTCCTGCTCACGCACGGCCACCTGGACCACGTGTTCTCGGTCACTCCCGTATGCCGCGACTCCGGCCCGGCCTACTTGCCCGCCTTCATCCACGCCGACGACCGCTACCGCCTCCGCAATCCCGTCGACCTCCTCGAGCCGCAGCTCAAGGCGATGTTCATCCAGCAGTTCGGCCCGCAGGGCTGGAGCGAACCGGAGGACGTGCGCACCCTCGCCGACGGCGAGTCGGTGACCGTGGCCGGGATCGACCTGTCCGTGCTCCACGCCCCGGGCCACACCGAGGGCTCGGTCATGTTCGGCCTCGACGCGGTCGCCGACGGGGTTCCGGACGGGCTCGATCGGACCATGTTCACCGGCGACGTCGTCTTCGCCGGGTCGATCGGACGCACCGACCTGACCGGCGGCAGCGATGCCGCGATGCGCCGGTCACTGCGGGATGTCGTTCTCCCGCTGCCGGATTCGACGCTGCTGCTGCCCGGGCACGGTCCGGCGACGACGATGGAGCGCGAGCGGGCGACCAACCCCTACCTGCGAGGATTGACCGCGTGAGCAAGGTCGCCCCCATCTCCGGCTTCCCGGAGTTCTCCCCCGCCGAACGCCTCGTCGAGCAGCGCTTCCTCGACGTCATCCGGGAGACCTTCGAGCTGCACGGATTCGGCTCCATCGAGACCCGATCGATCGAGCCGATCAGCCGCCTGACCTCGCAGGGCGAGGACGCCGACAAGGAGATCTACGCGATCTCCCGGCTCGCCGGTGGCGGCCGGGATGACAGTCGATGGGGCCTGCACTTCGACCTGACCGTCCCGTTCGCCCGCTATGTCCTCGAGAACGCCGGGACCCTGGACTTCCCGTTCCGCCGCTACCAGATCCAGAAGGCCTGGCGGGGCGAGCGGCCCCAGGAGGGTCGCTACCGGGAGTTCACCCAGGCCGACATCGACGTCGTCGACGTCGGGACACTGGCCCCGCACTTCGAGGCGGAGATGCCGCTCGTCATCGCCGACGTCTTCGCCCGGTTCCCGGTCGGCGACTTCGTCATCCAGGTCAACAACCGGCGCCTGGCCAACGGCTTCTACACCGGCCTCGGCATCGCCGACGTCGCCGGCACGCTGCGGATCGTCGACAAGCTCGACAAGATCGGGCCGGACGCGGTGGCCGACCTGCTGGTCGAGTCCGGGGCGACTCGGGCGCAGGCCCAGGCCTGTCTCGACCTCGCCGCGATCCGCAGCTTCGACCTGCGCTTCATCGACGAGGTCCGGGCCCTCGGTGTCACGAACCCGGAGCTCGACGCGGGCATCGAGGCCCTCGCGGCGGTCATCGAGACGGCGGCGGCGCACGCGCCCGGCCGGGTCGCCGCCGCGCTCAAGGTCGCCCGGGGGCTCGACTACTACACCGGGACCGTCTATGAGACCCAGCTCGTCGGCCACGAGGACTGGGGTGCCGTCTGCTCCGGCGGACGCTATGACGCCCTCGCCTCGGACGGCCGGACGACCTATCCCGGGGTGGGCATCTCGATCGGGGTCACCCGCATCCTCGGCCTGCTCCTCGGCCAGGGGCTGCTGCGCGCATCGCGCTCGACCCCGGCCGCGGTCCTCGTCGCGGTGAGCGCCGAGGAGGATCGCGCCGCGTCGACGGCGATTGCGACCGCGTTGCGCGGCAACGGCATACCGTGCGAGGTCGCTCCCCGGGCGGATCGCTTCGGCAAGCAGATCCGGTATGCCGATCGCCGCGGCATCCCGTTCGTCTGGTTCCCCGGTCCCGAGGGCGGCGAGGTCAAGGACATCCGCTCCGGCGAGCAGGTGCCCGCCGATCCGAGCGTATGGCGACCGCCCGCCGCCGACCTCCACCCCACCATCACGCGCGCCTGACCCCGCCGCGCGATTCACCCGTGCCCTCCCCGGTGCCGAGAATCGGCCTTTCGACGGGGCTGAACCGGCCTTTCGACGGGGCTGAACCGGCCTTTCGACGGGGCTGAACCGGCCTTTCGACGGGTCAGCCCGCGTCGGCGTCGGTCGCGGCGTCGAGGTCGTCCAGGGCCGAACGGGATCCGCTGCCGCCGCCGCGGGTCACCTCGAAGACGCCGCGGACGGCCCGGACCGCGTTGACGACGTGCTCGAGGTGCGCCGGGTCGCCCATCTCGAACTGGAAGTTGGAGACAGCGAAGCGCTCCTTGTTGGTCGTCACATTGGCGCCGATGATGTTGACGCCGTTGTCGGCGAGGACGCGGGTGATGTCGGAGAGCAGGCCCTCGCGGTCGAGGGCGAGCACCTGGATCTGGACGAGGAACAGGGACCCGGACCCGACATCCCACTGGACGTCGAGAATGCGTTCGGGGTGACTGAGCAGGGAGGCGGCGTTGGTGCAGTCACGCCGGTGGACCGAGACCCCGGCCCCGCGGGTGACGAACCCGATGATGTCGTCGCCGGGCACCGGCGTGCAGCAGCGGGCGAGCTTGACATAGACCTCCCGGCCCATGCCCTTGACGGTGACCCCGGGGTCGCCGCTGCGCCGACGCATCGGCCGCCCGACCCGGACCGACTCCTCGATGTCCTCCTTTGCCCCCACCTCGCCGCCGACGACCGAGGCGACCCGGGAGACGACATTGGCGGCGGAGAGGTGCCCCTCGCCGACGGCGGCGTAGAGCGCGTCGACGTCGGAGTAGCGCAGTTCGGCGGCGACGGCGCTGAGCGTCTGATGCGTCATCATCCGCTGCAGCGGGAGATGCTGCTTGCGCATCGCCTTGCCGATGAGATCGGCCCCGGCCTCGACCATCTCGTCGCGCCGCGACTTCGAGAACCACTGCCGGATCTTCGCCCGCGCCCGGGGCGAGTGGACGATGTTGAGCCAGTCCCGCGACGGCCCGGCCCCCTCGGCCTTGGAGGTGAGCACCTCGACGACGTCGCCGTTCTCGAGGGTCGACTCGAGCGCGACGAGGCGGCCGTTGACCCGGGCGCCGACGCACCGGTGCCCGACCTCGGTGTGCACGGCATACGCGAAATCGATCGGGGTCGAGCCGGCCGGCAGGACGGTGACATCGCCCTTGGGGGTGAAGACATAGACCTCGCGCTGGCCCATCTCGTAGCGCAGCGACTCGAGGAACTCGGTCGGGTCCTCGGTCTCCTTCTGCCACTCGAGCAGCTGCCGCAGCCACGCCATGTCGGTGATCGGGCCGGCCTCGCCGTCGCGGACCATCGACCGGGCCGTGGTCCCGTCGGTCCGGTCCTCCTTGTACTTCCAGTGCGCCGCGACGCCGTACTCCGCGCGCCGGTGCATCGCGAAGGTGCGGATCTGGATCTCCACCGGGCGCCCGGACGGGCCGATCACCGTCGTGTGCAGCGACTGGTACATGTTGAACTTCGGCATCGCGATGTAGTCCTTGAAGCGCCCGCCGATCGGCTTCCACCGGGCGTGCAGCGCGCCCAGAGCCGCATAGCAGTCGCGCTGCGAATCGACCAGCACCCGGACCCCGACCAGGTCATAGATGTCGTCGAAATCCCGATGTCCCGCAACCATCTTCTGATAGATGCTGTAGTAGTGCTTGGGTCGCCCGGTGACCGTGGCCTTGATCTTGGCCTCGGCCAGGTCGGCCTGGACCTGGGTCTGGACGATGTGGAGATACTCCGCGCGCTCCCCCGCCCGCTCGGAGACCTGGCGGCGGATCTCCTCGAACACTTTGGGATAGAGGGTCTTGAAGGAGAGATCCTCGAGTTCCCACTTGATCGTGTTCATGCCGAGGCGGTGCGCGAGCGGCGCGAAGATGTCGAGGGTCTCGGTGGCCTTCCGGGCCGCGGACTCCGGCGAGACACTCCCCCAGGTCCGGGCGTTGTGCAGCCGGTCGGCGAGCTTGATGACGAGGACGCGGATGTCGCCGGCCATCGCGACGATCATCTTGCGGACGGTCTCGGCCTGGGCGAGCTCCCCGAACTTGACCTTGTCGAGCTTGGTCACGCCGTTGACCATGTGGGCGACCTCGGGCCCGAACTCCTTCTCGATCTCGGCGAGGGGCACGTCGGTGTCCTCGACGACGTCGTGGAGGAGCGCGGCGGCGAGGGTGACCGGGGTCATCCCGAGTTCGGCGAGGATCATCGCGACGGCGAGCGGGTGGGTGATGTAGGGATCACCGGACTTGCGCATCTGACCGCGGTGCGCCTCCTCGGCGACGACATAGGCCCGCTGGATGATCGCGGTGTCGGCGCGCGGATGGTTCTGCCGGATCAGGGTGGTGAGGGGATCGAGGATCGGGTTCTGGGTCGCGCGCGGGCGGCTGATCCATTCGAGGCGCGCGAACGCTCGCCCACGCGCGGTCGAGCCCGTGGGGGTCGTCGTGGCGCTGACGGCCTCCTCAGCCATACACAGAGGGTAGTCGTTCTTGACGACTGACCGAAATCGCGTGCTCGGCGACTATCAGGCGACGGTCACGCTGTAGACGGAACGACCCGCCAGGGCCGCTCGTCCGCCCAGTGCGGCGAGTTCGAGCACCACGTCGACGCCGACGACATCGGCACCGACCCGCTCGAGCAGCGTGCACGCCGCCGCAGCGGTGCCACCGGTGGCGAGGATGTCGTCGACGACGACGACCTTCCGGCCCGGGACGACCGCGTCCTGCTGGATCGCCAGGGTCGCCGCGCCGTACTCGAGGGCGTAGGACTGCTCCACGACCGGGCCCGGGAGCTTCCCGGACTTGCGGACCGGGATGAACCCCACCCCGAGGGCGTGGGCCAGCGCCCCGCCGAAGATGAAGCCCCGCGCCTCGATCCCGGCGACGAGGTCGACCCTCCCCCCGTGGCGACCCATGCAGTGCTCGATGACCGCGTCGAAGGCGACCGGGTCGCCGATCAGGGGGCCGATGTCCTTGAACAGGATGCCCGGGGTCGGGAAGTCGGGGACGTCCCGCATGCGGGAGTCGACGAGGTCACGCAGGACCTGCGGACCGTGGATGGGCGCACCGCCCGCGTCGGCCGGGGTGGTCATCGCTTGGACTTCGGCTGGCGGCGCGGCTGGTTGCGCGGCCCCTGCTGGGCGTACTTGTGCACCTTGCGCCCGGTCAACGTCCCGGCCTCGCCGGCCTCGGCCCGCTCCGCGAACGTGGCATCCTGCGACTCGGTGGCCGGGTGCACCCGGGTCGACGTGGCGGCGGCCGTGGTCGCCGCGGTCGAGGTGATGGGCGTGGCCGGTCCGCGCGCGTCCTGCGACTCGGCCGCGCGGGCATCTCGGCGGCTGGCGGCGGCCGCGGCCTTCTCGTCGTGCCGGGTCGCCTGCTTGGCGAGCTTGACGATGTCCGGCTCGCGCGAGCGCAGCGTGACCAGCAGCGGCGAGGCGATGAAGATCGAGGAGTACGCGCCGACCGCCATGCCGAGGAACAGGGCGAGGGTGAGGTCGAGCAGGGTGCCGGGACCGAGGCGGGTGAACGCGAGGACGAGGACCGCGGCGATCGGGAGCAGCGCGACCACCGTCGTGTTGATCGAGCGGACGAGGGTCTGGTTGACCGCGAGGTTGGCGGCCGCGGCATACGACATGCGGCGGTTGGCCAGCGCTTCGGTCGTGTTCTCGCGGACCTTGTCGAAGACGACGACGGTGTCATAGAGCGAATAGCCGAGGACGGTGAGGAAGCCGATCATCGTCGCCGGGGAGACCTCGACCCCGGTGAGGGCATAGATGCCCACGGTGAAGACGAGGTCGTGGATGAGGGCGACCAGGGCCGAGAGTGCCATCTTCCACGTGCGGAAGTAGGCGGCCATGACGACGGCGACGAGGCCGAGGAAGACGAGCAGGGCCTTGAATGCCTGCCTGCTCACCGATTCACCCCAGGACGGGCCGATGAAGTTCGCCGAGACATTGGCGTCCGTGGTCTTGAAGGCCTTGGCGAGCGAGTCGCGGACGTTGTTGCTGGCGGCGTCGTCGAGCTTCTCGGTCTGGACCCGCACGGTCGAGGAGCCGAGCTTGGTCACCTTGGCTTCGGCTCCGGGGGCGACCTGGGTGACCGCCTTCTGGGCCGTGCCTTCGTATGCCGAGGTCACGGTGATGTTGGAGACCCGGAACTCCGAGCCACCGGTGAACTCGATGCCGAGGTTGAGGCCGCGCAGCAGCAGCCCGCCGATGGCCAGGGCGATGGCGACCGCTGAGATGGAGTACCAGAGACGGGTGCGGCCGATGAAGTCGATCGATCGCTTCCCGGTGTAGAGGTCGTTGCCGAACTGGGCGAACCGGCTCATGCCCGGCCTCCTTCCGAGCGGGCGGGAGTGGGGGCGGCGAATCGTCCACGACCGACATATCGGGTCGCGACCTTGGCGCCGAGCCGCTCGGGGTCGAGGCCGGACCACCGATGGCCGTCGGCGAAGAACGGGCGCTGTGCCAGGAGGGAGACGATCGGGTGGGTGAAGACGAAGACGACGAGGATGTCGATCAGGGTGGTCAGACCGAGGGTGAACGCGAATCCGCGCACGCTCGAGGAGGCGAGCAGATAGAGGATGAGCGCGCCGAGGAAGTTGACCCCGTCGGCCGCGAGGATCGTCCGCCGCGCCCGGTTCCAGCCGGTGTCGACGGCGGTGCGCAGGGTCCGGCCCTCCCGAACCTCGTCCCGGATCCGCTCGAAGTAGACGATGAAGGAGTCGGCGGTCACACCGATCGCGACGATCAGACCGGTGACACCGGCCATGTCGAGGCGGTAGTTCTGCGCCCAGCCGAGGATCGTGATGACGAGATAGGTGAGGATCGCCGCGATGACGATCGACGCGACGGTCACCAGGCCGAGCGCGCGGTACTGCACGAGGGAATAGAGGACGACGAGCAGCAGGCCGACCAGACCGGCGAGCAGACCGAGGTGGAGTTGCTCCTCACCGAGGGTCGGGCTGACCTGGCTGCGAGTCTGGAGGTCGAAGGACAGCGGGAGGGCGCCGAACTTCAGTTGCTTGGCGAGATCCTGCGCCTCGTCGAAGGTGAAGCCGCCGGTGATCGAGGCGCGGCCGCCCGTGATCGCCTCGTTGAACTGCGGGGCGACGATGACCCGGGAGTCCAGGGTGGAGGCGAGCCGGTTGCGGGGGCTGGGGAGGGCCAGCATCTCGATGCTGAGGTCGGCATACGTCTTGCTGGCGGCCGAGTCGAAGGTCAACTGGATCTCGACCTCGGATGTCGGCTGACCCGTCGGGCCCACCTTGTAGCCGGCGACGGCGTCGGAGATGTCCTTGCCGAAGACCGCGACCGGGCCGAGGATGAACTTCTCCCGGCCGTCGGTCGAGCAGGTGACCAGCGGTTTCGCCGGATCGTCGACGAGGTTCTTCAGCGCCTCGGGCTTGGAGCAGTCGAGCGCGGTGAACTGGGCCGCGATCTCCTTGGAGATCCAGGCCTGGTCGGTCGGGCTCGTCGGCTTGGTGGTGGGTGTCGTCGCGCTTCCCGAGGAGGATGACGACCCGGTGCCGGAGGTGGACGAGGAACTCGCGCCCGACGAGCTCGAGGACGAAGAGGTGCTGGTGGCGCCTGGCAGGACCGAGCGCTGCCGCGACCGCGAAGCGGACGTCGAGCTGTCGCTCGCCCGGCTGGAGGTGCCGCTGCCGGACGTGGTCGACGCCGAGCCCGAGCTCGTCGCGCTGCCGGAGGAGGCGCCCGAGGTCGCCGAACCCGATCCCGACCCGGGGCTCACCGTCGCCTGACCCGTGATCCCGGCCGCCTCCGCCGCCAGAACGGGTCGGAACTGGAGGGCGGAGGACCGGCGGAGGTTGTCCTCCTGCTGGCGGGTGGGGTCACCAGGCATGCTCACGACGATGTTGTCGGCCCCCTGCGTCGTCACCTCGGCGCCGCTGACGCCCTGGGAGTCGACCCGCTGGGCGATGATGTCGCGGGCCTGATTGACCTGCTGCGCGGTGACCGTCTGGTCGCCGACCACCCGCGGGGTCAGGACCATTTGCGTCCCACCCTCGAGGTCGAGGCCGAGTTTCGGCGTCAGCGCCGCCGTGCCCCCGAGATGCACGCCCGCGAGCAGGCCGGCCAGCGCGAGCATGGCGACGACGCCGGCGACGAGGGTGCGCACGGCGTGATTGGGTCGCGACTGGGTGCGCGCCATCAGGGCTCCTCGACGGGGGCGTCCACCGGGGTGACCGGTCCGTCCCCGGGTGTGCGGCGGCTGCCGACGGCGCGCCGGTCGAAGCGGACGACGACACCGGTGGCCACCTCGATGCTCGCCTCGTCGTCGGCGAGCGATCGGATCCGGCCGATCATCCCGGACGTCGTGACGACCTCGTCACCGACCTGGAGCGACTGCTGCAACGTCGCGATCGCGCGATTGCGGCGCCGCTGGCTGCGCATGAGGAAGAGCAGGAGCAGCAGCGGAAGCACGAGGATCAGCAGATTGCCGAAGGCGGCCCCCCCTTGCGAGGTGGCGAGCACGAGGCCCGTGTGCATGGTGAACGCGTCCTTCGGAATCTGGTCTGTGGGCATGACGGCCGGGGCGCCCGGAGGCGGCCAAGGACGGAGTCTAGGTCACCCCCCGCCGCCTGACCCAACGTGGACGCAGCGTCCGCGGGTTCCCCGAGGGGCGCTCACGTCCCGAATCGGCCGGTCACGGGCTCGTCGAGGGGGAGCGTCGCCTGCGCGGCGGCCCCGATCGGCGGGGTGAGGCCGAGATGAACCCAGGCGGCGGGTCGCGCCATACGGCCGCGGGGGGTGCGTTCGAGGAAGCCCTGCCGGACGAGATAGGGCTCGGCCACCGTCTCCACCGTGTCCGGCTCCTCTCCCACGGCCACGGCGAGCGTGGTGATGCCGACGGGGCCGCCGGCATACTTGCGGCATAGGGCCTCGAGGACCGCCCGATCGAGCCGGTCGAGGCCGATCGGGTCCACGTCGAAGAGGTCGAGCGCCGACCGCGCCGCCGTCGCATCGACGCGCCCCGTTCCGTGGACCTGGGCCCAGTCCCGGACCCGACGCAGGAGGCGGTTGGCGATCCGGGGCGTGCCGCGGGACCGCGTCGCGATCTCGACGATCGCGTCGTCGTCGGCGTCGACACCGAGCAGGCCGGCGGACCGGCGCAGGATCCGGGCGAGGTCGGCGGGGTCATAGAAGTCGAGCCGCCCGGTGAAGCCGAACCGATCACGCAGGGGCGCGGGCAGGAGACCGTCACGGGTCGTCGCCCCGACGACGGTGAACGGCGGGAGTTCGAGCGGTATGGCGGTCGCCCCCGGCCCCTTGCCGACCACGATGTCGACGCGGAAATCCTCCATGGCGAGATAGAGCATCTCCTCGGCCGCGCGGGACATCCGGTGGATCTCGTCGAGGAAGAGGACCTCGTGCTCGGCGAGGGAGGAGAGGATCGCGGCGAGGTCGCCGGCGTGCTGGATGGCCGGACCGCTGGTGACCCGGATCGGGCGCTCGAGTTCGGCGGCGACGATCATCGCCAACGTCGTCTTTCCGAGCCCGGGCGGACCGGACAGGAGGACGTGGTCGGGGGCGGCGCCGCGCTGGCGGGCCGCCCGCAGGACGAGGTCGAGCTGGTCACGGACCCGGGGCTGACCCGGGAAGTCGGCGAGCCGCTTGGGGCGCAGGGCCGCCTCGACGACCTGATCGTCCGCGTCGCGGGCCGGGTCGACGATGCGGGTGGTCTCGGGCCCGGGATCGGACGGCCGGTCCGCGGTGCTCTCTCGGATCTCGCTGGAGAAGCCGGTCATCAGCGGCCGCCGAGTTCCCTCAGGGCGGCCCGCAACAGGTCGGCGACGACGGTCGGGGCGTCCGGACCGGCGAGGACGGCATCGACCGCGTCACCCGCCGCCTTGAGCGACCACCCGAGGCCGACGAGGGCCTCGACCACCTGGTCCTGTCCGGCCGAGGTGGCCGCGGCGGGGACGGTGGCCGGTGCGTCGGCCGGACCGAGCTTGTCGCGCAGTTCGAGGACGATGCGCTCGGCGCCCTTGCGCCCGACGCCCGGGACCTTCGTCAGTGTCGCGAGGTCGTTCCCGGCGACGGCCCGGCGCAGGTCGCTCGGCGGGAGGACCGAGAGCATGGCCAGGGCGAGCCTCGGGCCGATGCCGGTGACGGTCTGGACCGTCTCGAACATGTCGCGCTCCGCGGGGCTGGCGAAGCCGTAGAGCGTCAGGCTGTCCTCGCGGACGACGAGACTGGTCGCCAGCGACACGTCCGTGCCCACCCGGAGGGTGCCGGCCGTGGCGGGCGTGGTGTGGACCAGCAGCCCGACTCCGCCGACCTCGACCACGGCCCGATCGAGGCCCACGCTGGTCACCGGGCCGCGGACGCCGGCGATCACCGGGCCACCCGCCGCTCGTCGAGCGCCCGGACGGCGGCGTCGATGCTCGCCTGCGCCTCACCGCGCCATACATGACACACCGCCAGCGCCAGCGCGTCGGCGGCGTCGGCGGGTCGGGGAGGCTCGGCGAGCTTGAGGATCCGCATCACCATCGTCGTCACCTGGGCCTTGTGCGCCCGTCCGCTCCCGGTCACCGCCGCCTTGACCTCGGTGGGGGTGTGGAAGACGACGGGGAGCTCGCGCCGCCCGGCGGTCAGGAGGGCGATCGCCGTCGCGTGCGCGGTCGTCATGACCGAGGCGACGTTGACGTCGGCGAACACCCGCTCCACGGCGACGACGTCGGGGGTGAACCGGTCGAGCCAGGTCTCCAGCTGCGACTCGAGATAGACGAGGCGCTCCCCGGCGCCGGCCTCGGTCGGGGTACGCACGACCCCCACCGCCACCATTCGGGCCCGGCCCCGCTCCCCCTCGACGACACCGAGGCCACACCGGGTGAGTCCGGGGTCGACGCCGAGGACGCGCATGGGTGACCTCCTCGGGGCGACTGGGCGACGTGCCGAACGTGTGTTCGGACGTCAGGCTATACCGCCGTATGCCGAGCCTCGCCCCCGACACGCGCGGGCCCGTGCGCCCGGTGCGGGGTCACTCGGCGTCGAGTTGCTCGAGCACCTCGTCGGGGATGTCGCCGTTGGCGAAGACGTTCTGGACGTCGTCGGAGTCTTCGAGGGCGTCGATGACCCGGATCATCCGCCGGGCGCCCTCGAGATCGAGTGGCACCTGGAGGTTGGGCACGAACGACGCCTCGGCCGAGTCGTAGTCGATCCCCGCGTCCTTGAGTGCATTGCGCACCCCGACATAGTCCGTGGCCTCCGAGACGATCTCGAAGCTGTCGCCGTTGTCGTTGACCTCCTCGGCGCCGGCGTCGAGGACGACCTCGAGGATCGCGTCCTCATCGACGCCGTCGGCCTTGGGGACGATGACGACGCCCTTGCGGTTGAAGATGTAGGCCACCGAGCCGGGGTCGGCGAGGTTGCCGCCGTTGCGGGACAAGGCGGTCCGGACCTCGGCGGCCGCCCGGTTGCGGTTGTCGGTGAGGCACTCGATGAGGATGGCGACCCCGCCGGGGGCGTACCCCTCATACATGATCGTCTGGTAGTCGGCGGCACCCGCCTCGGCCCCGGAGCCCCGCTTGACGGCCCGATCGATGTTGTCGTTGGGGACCGAGGACTTCTTCGCCTTGTAGATCGCGTCCCAGAGCGTCGGGTTGCCGTCCGGGTCGCCGCCGCCCTGCTTGGCCGCGACCTCGATGTTCTTGATCAGCTTCGCGAACAGCTTGCCGCGCTTGGCGTCCTTGGCGGCCTTCTGGTGCTTGGTGGTCGCCCATTTGGAGTGGCCGGACATGCGTGAGTCCTTCGGGTGGATCGGGGATTGTGGCTGAGGACCGATCTTAGCCGCCGGTCGCCGATCGGCTCCGTCCTGACGGACCGGCTCCGGCGGTCCGTTCGGTCAGCCCCCGGACACCAGGTCGACGAAGAGTCGGTGGAAGCGCGTATCGCCGGTCACCTCTGGGTGGAACGAGGTCGCGAGCAGCGCGCCCTGGCGCACCGCGACGATCGCGCCGGTCGCCGGCCCCGACTCCACGCGCGCGAGAACCTCGACCCCCTCCCCCACCGCCTCGACCCAGGGCGCCCTGATGAAGACGGCCCGGAACGGCTGCGGGCCGAGTTCGCGGATGTGCAGGTCCTCCTCGAAGGAGTCGACCTGACGGCCGAACGCATTGCGCCGCACCGTGATATCGAGTCCTCCCAGGGTCTGCTGGTCGGCCCGTCCGCCCTCGATCCGGTCGGCGAGCATGATCATCCCCGCGCACGAGCCGTATGCCGCCAGGCCCGCCCCGAGGCGCGCCCGCAGCGGCTCGAACAACCCGAAGGCGCGCACGAGCTTGTCCATCGTCGTCGACTCGCCACCGGGGATGACCAGCCCGTCGATGCGCTCGACCTCCTGCGGCCGGCGCACCCGGATGACGTCGGCGCCGCAATCCTCCAGGGCCGCTACGTGCTCGCGCACGTCACCCTGGACGGCGAGGACCCCGATGGTCGTCATGTCGGCGGGCTGTTCACCGGGCGGGCGGACCTCCCTCGCCGCCCCCGTCCTCTGCATCGGTCTGACACGCGGGTGAGTCTAGTGATCGCCGCCGACGACACCGTCCGCATACGTGTCGAGTGCCTGCCGGCCCCTGACCCACAAGGTCAGCCCTTGACTTTGCCTCGCAAAGTATGCGAGCTTTGTGGTGCAAAGTTTGTGACGCAAAGTCAGGAGACGAGCCGATGACCGACCTCATCACGACCACGACCACCGCCACGGCCCGCATGCACGCCACGGGGGCCGGCCCGGCCCCGCGTGGATCCGCCGCCAAGGACTATGCAATCTGCGCCGTCATCTTCGCCGGTGCGGCGATCGCCTGGTTCGGCTGGGGCCAGGCCGGCCAACGGCTCGGCGTCCTCCTCGGACTCGGATCCGTCCTCGCGGTGCTCGTCACGGTCGCCGCCGCCATCGGCATCCGGCGCACCCCGGGCGTCCCGACCATGAATGTCGACCCGCAGGCGCGTCGCAGCTACCTCTTCTGGGTTGCGACGGAAGTGGTCCTGATCGTCGCCGGCGCGATCCTGCTCAACCGAAGCGGCCACCCGGATCTGGTCTCCGCGTGGACCCTCGCGGTGGTCGGAGCGCACTTCGTCCCGCTGGCACGTGCCTTCCGGCTCCCGATCCTGCGCACGACGGCCGCTTGGTGCGTCCTGGCCGCCCTGGCGGCGGTTGCGGCCGGGGTCTCGGGATTCCTGCCGACGCCCACCGTGGCGGGGCTGGCCGGGGGTCTTGTCCTGGTGAGCGCCGCCCTGGCCTCGATGCGCGCGACCCGTCGATGACGCCCGGCCCGGACGCGGCCGAGGGGTTCGACCCGGCCGAGGCCCTTCGCCTCCTCACCGACCAGGAGGCGAAGGTCCGGGCCGCCCTCGACGTGCGTCTGCATGAGCAGTTCGCCGCGTGGGGTCTGGCCTGGGTGTTCGGCCTGGGCGCCATCTGGCTCCAGGTGCGCCGGCAGGAGCCGTATGCCGGGCCGACCGCCGCGACCGCGGCCTTCTTCGGGATCCTGCTGCTGCTCGCCGGTGCGCTCACCGCCGTCCGGACCCGGCAGGCCACGGCCGGGATCGGTGGGACGAGCGACTGGCAGGGCTCGCTCTACGGCGCCGGGTGGGGCCTGGGCTTCCTCGCCCACTTCGCGATGGCCGGGGCCCTGGCCCGCGCCGGCGCACCGGCCGCCGCGATGGGCATCCAGGGTGTCGTCGGATCCCTTGTCGTCGTCGGCCTGATGTATCTCTTCGGGGCGGCCGTCTGGGGCGTGCGCCCGATGGCCGTCCTCGGCGCCTGGCTCCTTCTCGTCGGCGCGGGCGCCGGCTTCGCCGGCCCGGTCACGTCCGCGCTCATCGGGGCGGTACTCGGGGGCGGCGGGTTCCTGGCGGTCGCCGGGTGGCTGACGGTGACGCGGCGATGACCCGCGAGACGACCACGCCGACCGACCTCGACCCGGTCATCCACGCCCCGGTCCGGCTGCGGCTCATGGTGATCCTGACCGAGCTCCCGGCGGGCGACACCATCTCCTTCCCGCGGCTCCAGGGCCTCCTCGAGCTCACGCCGGGCAATCTGATCACCCACTTGCGCAAGCTCGAAGAGGCCGGCTACGTCGAGACGCTCAAGTCGGGCCGAATGACCACCGCCCACGTCACCGACGTCGGGCGGGCGGCCTTCACGGCATACCGGAGGAATCTGGCGGCGCTGCTGGGAACCTGACCAGGTGGACCCCCCCGTGATCCGGCCGGCCACCGACTTCGACGTCAGCGAACTGGGTCGCCCCCAATTGCCCAGCGGGATGCGAGCCGCCGCACAACGCGCGAGCTACCACCTGGTAAGTCGGGTGATCACCCGACTTACCAGGCGGTAGCTCGCGCCGTGGGGGAGGCGTGGGGCTCGCCCGGCTCACCGAGCGGCCCTTCTGGGGACCTGAAAACAACCGGCGCCCAGGCGCGGTCAGGGCGCTTGTCCGGCGCGGGCGGCGATGCCGGCGATGAAGGTGTCGACGCCGAAGGCGAAGCGTTCGTCGCCGCCTCCGGTGGTCATGGCCGCGGTCATGGCGGTGATGTGCGGATAGCGATCGGGCGGCAGGGCCGCCATCCGTTCGCCGAACTGCGCGAAGTACTCCCGCCCGACGACCTCGGGCGGCCGGCCGCTCCCGTCATCGAACAGGCGGCCCATCATCCAGCCCTCGAAGGCGTCCGCCGCGACATAGAGCGACAGGACGTCCATGGCCCAGGCCGCGTCGCGGGCCGCCACTCCCCCGCGCGCCATGGCGCCGAGCACGACCTCCATGACGTCGGTCAGATGCGGGCTCTCGGGGACGACGCCCAGGCACAGCCGGGCGATGTCGCCGTGCGCGACCAGTCCGTCGCGACTGGTGAAGACCCAGTCCCGAAGCACCTCCTGCCAGGTATCCCCCTGCGGCAGAGGGAGTTCGGCGAGGACTCGGGACAGGCAGAGGGTCAGCAACTCGTCCTTGTTGGCGACATGGGCATAGAGGCTCGCCGGGCCGGTGTCGAACTCGGCGGCGATCCGCCGCATCGAGACCTGCTCGACTCCCTCCCGATCGATGATCCGCAGCGCGGCGTCGACGAGCGCGTCGGTCCCGAGCACGCCCCGCGCACGCCCCCGGGGCCGGGGCACGAAACGAGACGACGTGGACACCTCATGAGTCTATTGACGACGAACACTGTTCGTAGTAGCACAGT
>JBDIAJ010000073.1:0-19250 GCA_039812345.1 Nostocoides sp.
TTCGGGCGGCGCGTGTACGTGCCCGGCGACCCGAAAGGCGAACACACCGCCGTCGCCAACGCCGTCGGCGGACGCGCGATCGTCCTCGGCCACGGGCTCAACACCCGGCTGAACCCGCTCGACGAAGGCCACGGGCCCAGCGGCCTGTCGGATGAGCAGTGGGCCTCCACGGTCGCGGCCCGAAGGCGTGACCTGATCGGCGCGCCCGAGGGTGCCCATGACCTTGGCGTGGGCGGTGGCGTCGTCCTTCTCGGTGACCGGCTGGACGACGTGGCTGTTCGCGTCGACCCGGGTCGGGAGCACCTCCGCGCTGCTGGAGAGGCCACCGTCCGGGGTTCGGGTCAGGGTGATGCGGGCCAGCAACCCCGAGCCCGTCACGGGATTCGCCTTCGTCCCCGAGGCCGGGTCGGTGAGGAAGTCACCGAGGCTGTAGAAGACGTACTTCCCGTTGATCCGCTCGCACGGCTGCACCTGGCTGGGGTGCGTGCCGAGGATCAGGTCGATGGACTTGTCGGCGAGGAGGGCTTTGGCGAGGTCGGTCTGCGCCTGCGTGGGGTTGGCGGTCCTCGCGTCGCCCCAGTGCAGGCTCACGACGACGAAGTTCGCCCCAGCCGCACGCGCGGCGGTGGCGTCGGCGATGATCCCCTGAGCCAGGACCCCGGGGTAGAGCGAGCGCCGCAGCCACCGCGCCGTCGACGGGGCGCTGCCGTCGGTCGTCTTGCCGTCGAGGGAGTAGCTGTAGGCGAGGTCGGCCACGGTGAGGTCCCCGACCCGGGAGATCCCCACGCGCCGCCCGTTGGACTGCGCGGCCCCGGGGCCGGCATACGCCAGGCCCTCCCGGGCGAAGACGCGGAAGGTGCTGGCGAGCCCGTCGATGCCGAGGTCCAGCGCGTGTTCGGACGCGGTGTCGCACCCGGTGACGCCCGCCCAGACCAGTCCGGAGGCGACCTCGTGCGGCGCGTTGACCGTCGCGCTGCCGGCGACGCTCAGGTCGATGTCGTCCTGGCTGAGCGGGCCGTCCAGGTGGCAGATCGCCACCCCGCTGCCGCGGATGTAGGGCTTGACCGCGGCGAGCATCGGCGTGAAGTCGTACTGCCCCGCGGAGCCGGCGGCGGCCTCGGCCGACCCGCGGACGGCGGCGTCGACGAGGACGGCGCCGACCGCACCGACGGTCACCGACTCCGTCGTCCCCGTGGTGGAGGACGTGCTCGTCGAACTCGTGTCCGAACTCGCCGACGATCCGGTCGAGGAGGACGATCCGGTCGAGCTCGGCAGCGGGGTGTCCAGACCGGGAATCGACGAGGAGTCGGCGCACCCGGCGAGGGTGGTCAGGGCGAGGGCGCCGGCCAGAGCGGGCAGAAGCGAATGACGACGCACCCACGACATGCTAGAACGCGTTCCCGAGCGGTCCGCGCAGGGTGGTGGGTGGGTCGCTCACCCGAACTGCCACGAGCGTTTCGACAGACCGAACCAGAATCCGTCGACCACGCTTTCGGCGCCGATCCCCCCGCGTTCGTATGCCGCACCCAGCGCGACGTAGAGCGGCGCCCAGTGCTCCGTGCGAGGGTGGGCGATCGCCGCGGCCGGGGCCCGGTGGGCGAAGTCGAGCAGCGCGTCCAGGTCCTCGCTCTCCATCGACTCGGCGGCCCAGTGGTCGAACTCGACCGACACCGACGGGGCGGGGGCGTCCGCCGGGGCACCGGGGGTGAACCACCGCAGGTTGTGGGTGGTGAATCCCGAGCCGACGATCATCGTCCCCTCGTCGCGCAGCGGCGCCAGCGCCCGGCCCAGCTGGAAGAGGACCCGAGGGTCGAGCGTGGGCAGCGAGAGCTGGAGGACCGGGACGTCGGCGTCGGGATACATCTCGACCAGGGGGACGTAGGCACCGTGGTCGAGGCCGCGGGACTCGTCGTGGTGGATCTGCCCACCCAGGGTCGTGCCGACGGCGGCGGCGAGTGCGGGCGCCGTGGGGGCGGCATACCTCACCTCGTAGTAGTGCCGAGGGAAGCCCCAGAAGTCGTAGAGGAGGGGCACCTGGGCGGCGCTCGCGCTCACCGTGACCGGCGCCGCCTCCCAGTGCGCCGACACCATGAGGATGGACTCGGGACGGTCGAAGGAGGCCGCCCAGGCGGCGAGCTGGTGGGGCCAGACCGGGTCGTCGGCCAGGGGCGGCGCACCGTGGGAGAGATAGAGCACCGGTGGCAGGGCGGACATGGCGGCAGCATAGCGACCGTCTCGTTGAAGACTTGACTTCCCCTTTCGGCGCCCCGAACCACCGGCCGACTTGACACCGCGTTGTAGCGTGCCACCGGCAGGCCTGAGCACCGCGGGCCGGAGCCCATCGCATCGCATGAGGGAGTTGATCAGGTGGCCGGGCGCAAGCTCGTGATCGTGGAGTCGCCGGCGAAGATCAAGAACATCTCCGCCTACCTCGGCCCCGAGTATGCCGTCGAGGCGTCGATCGGCCACATCCGCGACATCCCGACCCCGTCGGAACTGCCCGCGGACATGAAGAAGGGGCCGTTCGGCAAGTTCGGCGTCGACGTCGACAATGGCTTCACGCCCTATTACGTCGTCGACCCCGACAAGCGGAAGAAGGTCGCCGAGCTCAAGCGGATCCTCAAGGACGCCGACGAGCTCTACCTCGCCACCGACGAGGACCGCGAGGGCGAGGCGATCGCCTGGCACCTGAAGGAGACCCTCAACCCCAAGGTCCCGGTCCGCCGCATGGTCTTCAACGAGATCACCCGCGAGGCGATCCAGCGCGCCGTCGCCAACACGCGTGACATCGACACCAACCTCGTCGAGGCTCAGGAGACCCGCCGGATCCTCGATCGGCTCTATGGCTACGAGGTGTCGCCGGTCCTGTGGCGCAAGGTCCGGGCCGGCCTGTCCGCCGGCCGCGTCCAGAGCGTCGCCACCCGTCTGATCGTCGAGCGCGAACGGGAGCGCATGGCCTTCCGGGCCGCGTCCTACTGGGACGTCGAGGCAGAGTTCGCGACGCCGACGCCGGAGCGCTTCACCGCCCGGCTGAGCGCGGTGGACGAGCGCCGGGTCGCGACCGGTCGGGACTTCGACGACGCGGGCCGCCTGACCAGCGACAAGGCCGTCCACCTCGACGAGGCGGCCGCCCGGACGATCGCCGAGGGGATGCGGACCGCGGCCGTCCAGGTCTCGTCCGTCCAGGAGAAGCCCTACACGCGCCGGCCGTCCGCGCCGTTCATCACCTCGACGCTCCAGCAGGAGGCGTCGCGCAAGCTGCGCCTGTCGGCGAAGGAGACGATGCGGGTCGCGCAGCGGCTGTACGAGAACGGCTACATCACCTATATGCGAACCGACTCGACCGCGCTGTCGGAGACGGCGCTCCGGGCGGCGCGGTCGCAGGCTCGGGAGATGTATGGCGCGGCCTATGTCCCCGACGCCCCCCGCCACTATCGGTCGAGCAACGCGGGCGCCCAGGAGGCGCACGAGGCCATCCGGCCCGCCGGGGAGAGCTTCCGCACCCCCACCGAGGTCGCCGGCGAACTGCGCGGATCGGAGCTCGCGCTCTACGAACTCATCTGGAAACGGACGCTCGCCTCCCAGATGACGGACGCGACCGGCTCCACGGCGACGGTCAAGGTCGCCGGGCGCCTCCCGGACGGCCGGGTCGCCGAGTTCAGTGCGAGCGGGACGGTGATCACCTTCCGGGGGTTCCTCGCGGCATACGAGGAGGGCCGGGACGAGGAGGACACGCGGCGCCGGAAGGCGGCGAAGATCGCCGCCGAGGAAGAGCGTCGGCTCCCCAGCCTGACCGTCGGTGACGCGCTCGCGGTCGGTCACGTCGAGGCCGAGGGCCACGAGACGAGCCCGCCGCCGCGCTACACCGAGGCGACGCTGGTCAAGGCGCTGGAGCAGAAGAAGATCGGGCGGCCGTCGACGTATGACTCGACAATCGACACGATCCAGGCGCGCGGCTACGTCTCATCCCAGGGCAGCGCGCTGGTGCCGTCGTGGCTCGCCTTCGCCGTCACCCGGCTCATGGAGGAGCACTTCTCCCGGCTGATCGACTACGACTTCACCGCCGAGCTCGAGGCCGATCTCGACGACATCGCCCGCGGCGACGGGCAGCGGGTCGAGTGGCTGCACCGGTTCTACTTCGGCGACGAGGCGACCTCGGCCGAGGGCCTGCGCGACCTGGTCGACGACCTCGGCGACATCGACGCCCGCGCCATCTCGACCATCGACATCGGTGACGGGCTGGTGGTCCGGGTGGGTCGCTACGGGCCCTATCTGGAGGAGAGCGTTCCCGACGGTGTCGATCCGGTGACCGGGGAGATTCGGGCAGACGCCGGCGCCCCGACCCCGGGACCGCGGCGCACGTCCATACCGGAGGACATCGCCCCGGACGAACTGACGCCGCAGAAGGCCAGGGAGCTGCTCGCCCGGTCGGCTGACGACGGACGGGTGCTCGGGGCCGACCCGCAGACCGGGCGCGAGATCGTCGCGCGGGCGGGCCGCTACGGGCCCTATGTCACCGAGGTCCTCCCCGAGGCCGCGCAGACCGTGGGGTCGATCAAACGGACCGCGGTCACCAAGCCTCGGACCGCCTCGCTGTTCAAGTCGATGGACCTCGCGACCGTCGATCTGGAGACGGCGCTGCGGCTGCTCAGCCTGCCCCGGGTGGTCGGTGTCCACCCCGGAACCGGTGCGGAGATCACCGCCCAGAACGGCCGCTACGGGCCGTATCTGAAGATGGGGACGGACTCGCGCTCCCTCGCCGGCGAGGAACAGTTGCTGGAGATCTCGCTCGACGAGGCGGTCGCGATCTATGCCGAGCCCAAGATCCGCGGCCGTGCGGCGGCCAAGCCTCCGCTGCGCGAACTCGGCACCGACCCGGTGAGCGGGAAGCCGGTGACCGTCAAGGACGGCCGCTTCGGGCCCTATGTCACCGACGGCGAGACCAATGCGACCCTCCGCAAGGGCGATGAGCCGGAGTCGATCACCCCCGACCGCGGATTCGAACTGCTCGCCGAGAAGCGGGCGCAGGGACCCACCACGCGCAAACGCGCGGCCCGGAAGGCGCCGGCGAAGTCGACGACGCGCAAGACGACGGCGAAGAAGGCCCCCACGCGCAAGTCCTGACCTCCGGTCCACGACGGTCCCCGGCGGGAGCTGGCCTTATTCTGGCCTCGGCGAAGGGAGGTCGGATGAATCCGCTGGTGAGATGGGCTGGTCTCGCCAGGCGTGGAATCGTCGGACCCGCCTTCTCCGAGGGGTCGATCCGCCAGGGGCTGATCCTCCAGCGCTGGGGAGTCGGGTTGCCCGGGCAGCTGCGCCAGGCCGCCGCCCGCGATCCCGAGCGGATCGCCGTGATCGACGAGGTCAGCGGCCAGAGCATCTCGTATGCCGGTCTGGTCGCCCGGTCGGATCGGGTGTGCAAGGCGTTGATCGGCATGGGGATCGGCCGGGGTCACCGGGTCGGGCTGCTCGCTCGGAATCACCTCGACCTGCTGGTCGCGACGCTCGGCGCGAGCCTCGTGGCCGCCGATCTCGTGGTGCTCAACCTCGGCCTGTCCCACAACCAGTTGCGCTATCTCGCCGCCGGTCAGGGGATCATCCACGTGTTTCACGACGACGAGTTCGCGCCGCTCGTCAGGGGGATGGAGTCGGGCTGTGCGGTGATGAGCCTTCCGGAGCTCATCGCCCGCGCCGACACCCAGCGGCGCCACCCCTATGACCGGCCACCGTCGAAGGCGGGCCGGCTCACCCTGATGACCGCGGGGACCAGCGGGATGCCGCGAGGCGTGCCGCGCAGCTATTCGGGGGTCATGGACAACTTCTACGCCTTCGTGGAGAAGGTCGACATCCGGGCCGGTGACGTCTTCCTTCTCGGGGCGCCCTTCTACACGATGTGGGGCATGTCGGCGCTGTGCGTCGCACTCGGGGTGCGCGGCACGGTCGTCCTCCAGGGGCGCTTCGAACCCGGGGCGGCGAGCGAGGCTCTGGTGCGGCACCGCGTGCAGGTGTTCGTCGGTGTCCCCGCCACGCTCGCGCGGATGGTCGACCTTCCGCCCGATCCCCGGGTGCGTGAGGAGGGGGCGCTGCGCGCGGTCGTCACGAGTGGTTCGCGGATGCCGAGCGGCCTGGTCGGCGCCGTCATGGGGCGCTTCGGCGACGTCCTCTACAACGTCTACGGGTCCACCGAATCGAGCGTCGTGAGCATCGCCACCCCGGACGACCTGCGCCGCGCCCCCGACTGCGTGGGCACGGCTCCGATCGGCGTCGAGCTGGCCATCCTCGATGACGACCTCCAGCCCGTCCCGGAGGGCGCGACCGGGCGGATCTTCGTGCGCAACCCGATGAGCGCCGCCTATGCGGATGGCACCACGCGTCAGCAGCACCGCGGCCTGCTCGCCATCGGCGACCTCGGCCACATCCGCGACGGACTCCTGTTCGTCGACGGGCGCGAGGACGACATGGCCGTGTGCAACGGGACGAACGTCTATCCGGTGGAGCTCGAACGCGCCCTCGACCACCACCCCGACGTCCGGGACGTGGCCGCGATGGGCGTCCCCGACCGTGAGGCCGGCCAGCGCCTCGTCGCCTTCGTCGTCCCGCGCGATGGTGCCGAGGTCAGCGTGGCGGGGCTCGCGGCATACGCCAAGCGGGGGGTGTCGCGCGATGCCGTGCCGCGGGAGATCATCCTCGTGGACTCCCTGCCCCGCAACGACACCGGCAAGATCGTCCGCGACGGCCTGCGCGACGCGCTGGCCGCCCGCGCGTGAGACCGGAGCCGGTCGCCGAGGGCGGTGTCGGCGGCGCGGACTAGGGTGCGGGATGTGCGGGCCGACGGGTACTTCATCGCCTTCGAGGGCGGCGACGGCGCGGGCAAGTCCACCCAGGTGGGCCTGCTCGCCGCGGCGCTGCGCGCGGCCGGGCGCCGGGTCGTCGTCACCCGTCAGCCCGGTGGCACTCCGCTCGGACGGCAGCTGCGCGACCTCGTCCTCCACGGCGAGGCCATGGCCCCGCGCACCGAGGTGCTTCTGTTCGCGGCCGACAAGGCCCAGCACGTCGCGGAGGTGATCCGGCCGGCCCTCGCCGCCGGTGACGTCGTCCTGACCGACCGCTACACCGACTCCTCCGTCGCTTATCAGGGGGCGGCCCGCGACCTCGGCGCCGACGCCGTGCACGCCCTCCAGATGTGGGCGGTCGAGGACCTCGTCCCCGATCTCACCGTCGTCGTGGACGTTCCCGAGGACGAGGGTCGCCGCCGCCGCGGCGCGGTCCACGACCGGCTCGAGGCGGAGGACGACGGCTTCCACGCGGCGGTGCGCGCCCACTTCGTCGCCATGGCGGTGGGCAATCCGCAACGCTATCTCCTCGTCGACGGCCGGCTCGGGCCGCAGGAGATCCACGAGGCGATCCTCGCCCGGCTCCGGGGGGACGGTGTGCTCTCGTGACGGTCCCGGAGGGCGTGTGGCGGGATGTCGTCGGGCAGGAGTCCGCGCTCGCGCTGCTGCGGCGCGCGGTGGCCGATCCCGCCTACATGACCCACGCCTGGCTCATCACCGGCCCGCCGGGCTCGGGCCGGTCGGTGGCGGCCCGGGCGTTCGCGGCCGCGCTGGAGTGCCCCGACGGCGGGTGTGGCGAGTGCCGGGAGTGCCACACGGCATACGAGGGCACGCACGCCGACGTCGACATCGTCTCGACGGAGGGGCTGCAGATCAAGGTCGACCAGGCGCGCGAGCTGGTCCAACTCGCCGCGCGCGCCCCGTCGGTCGGACGGTGGCGGGTCATCGTCGTCGAGGACGCCGACCGGCTCAACGACCACTCCGGCAACGGCCTGCTCAAGGCGATCGAGGAGCCGAGCCCGCGCACCGTCTGGGTCCTGTGCGCCCCCTCGCTCGAGGATGTCCTGATCACCCTCCGGAGCCGGTCCCGGCACGTCCGACTGCGGACCCCGCCCGTCGAGGCGGTCGCCGATCTGCTCCACCGCCGCGACGGCATCGAGCCGCCGATGGCTCTGTATGCCGCCCGCGCCGCTCAGTGCCACATCGGCCTCGCCCGCCGGCTCGCCCGGGACGAGGGCGCCCGCATCCGCCGACGGCAGGTCGTCACCCTGGCCGGGCGGATCACCGGTGTCGGGGAGGCCGTGGGCGCCGCGGCCGACCTCATGGCGATCGCCGACGAGGAGAAGGAGGCCGCCCTGACCGAACGCAACACCCAGGAGCGGGCGCGCCTCCTGCTCACCCTCGGCGCCGACCCCGCGGCGCGCACCCAGCCACCCCATGTGCGCGCCCAGATCGCTGGGCTCGAGCGCGAGCAGAAGACTCGGGCGACCCGATTCACCCGCGACGTCATCGACCGGACGCTGGTCGACCTGTTGTCTGTCTACCGCGACGCTCTCGTCACCCACCTCGGCCTCGGCGCCGCCCTGGTCAATCAGGACAACGTCGCGCTGGTCGGCCAGGTCGCCCGGGCCTTCACGGCGGAGGGGCTGCTCGGCGCGGTGGATGCCATCGGGCTGGCTCGGGAGCGGATCGAGGCCAATGTGCCCCCGCTGCTCGCACTCGAGGCGATGGCGGTGACGCTCCGGCTGCCGGGCTGACCGGGTACCCGTCGCCTCCGTGAGTTAACGTCACGCCATGCGATCACGCGGGTGGGCCCGGGGGGCGGCTCTGGCGGCGGCCATGAGTCTGGCGCTGACCGGGTGCACGATCTCCAACCCCTTCGACAGCAAGCCGAGCGCCTCCAGCACGAGTCTGGCCCCGAGCGCGGTCGTCCCGTCAGGGGAGGAGGCGCTGGCGCGGTTCTACACCCAGAGACTCGACTGGACGGACTGCGGATCGAGCGCGAAGTGCGCCACCTTGACGGTGCCGATCGACTATGCCGATCCCGGCGGGGCGACGACATCGGTCAAGGTGCTGAAGATCCCGGCCCGCAGCGGCCGCAGTCGGATCGGGTCCCTCGTCGTCAACCCCGGGGGTCCCGGAGGCAGCGGCATCGAATACGCGAAGTACGCCGACTTCATCGTCGGCGCCCCGGTCCGGCGGGCCTACGACATCGTCGGGTTCGACCCGCGCGGAGTCGCCTCGTCGGCCCCCATCGAGTGCGTGGACGCGACCAAGCTCGACGCGTGGCTCGGGCAGGACCCGACGCCGGACGACGCGGCCGAGGAGCAGACCGCCGCCGCGAATGCCACCGCCTTCGGGGACGCGTGCAAGGCGAACGCCTCGCCGTTGGTCGCCCACGTCTCGACCGTCGAGGTCGCCCGCGATCTCGACATCCTCCGGGCGGCGCTGGGCGAGACGAAGCTCGACTACCTCGGCAAGTCCTACGGGACCTTCATCGGCGCGACGTATGCCGATCTCTTCCCCACGCACATCGGCCGCATGGTTCTCGACGGGGCGCTCGCTCCGGACCTGACCCCCGACGAGTTGCTGCTCGGCCAGGCGAAGGGCTTCGAGACGGCGACGCGGGCCTGGGCGGCCGACTGCGTCGACTCCGGGTCCTGCCCCCTGGGCACGAGTGTGGACGCGGTCATGGCCGGGCTGGGCGACCTGTTCACCAAGCTCGACGCGACCCCGGCGATCGTCAACGGCGACGCCCGGGTCCGGCAGCTCACCGAGGGGTGGGCGGCATACGGCGTGGCGGCGGCGATGTATGACCAGGGGATGTGGGACACCCTCACCAGCGCGTTGAAGCCGCTTGTCGAGAAGAACGACGGCACGGCCCTGATGGGCCTGGCCGACACCTACGCCGAGCGCAGCACCGACGGGACATACTCCGGCAACATGATGCAGGTCATCAACGCGGTCAACTGCCTCGACGCCTCCGACAGCCCCGACCTGTCGGTCTACGAGGAGCGGGCCCGGAAGGCCGCGATCGAGGCGCCGCTGTTCGGGCGGTTCCTCGCGTGGTCCGGGCTGACCTGCGGGCGCTGGCCGATCCCCGCCACCGGCAAGCCGCACAAGATCACGGCCCTGACGGCCCCGCCGATCGTCGTCGTCGGGACCACCCGCGACCCGGCCACACCATACGAGTGGGCGGTGCGCCTGGCCGACGAGCTCGCGACCGGGGTCCTGGTGACCTATGACGGGGACGGGCACACGGCATACACCCGCTCGAACTCCTGCGTCGACGACGCCATCGACGCCTACTACGTCGACGGGACGGTGCCGAAAGACGGCCTGCGCTGCTGATTCGGCCCGGCGGGAGCGGTTACGTATACTGCTGCCCGCGCCTGCGCGCGATCCGCCGCTTTAGCTCAGTCGGCCAGAGCGATTCACTCGTAATGAATAGGTCGTCGGTTCGATTCCGACAAGCGGCTCAGGTGAAGCCCCTCGCGGTGAGCGGGGGGCTTTCCTGTTGCCGGGGGGTCGCCGCGCCGATCGATGAGGGAGACTGCGGTCATAGCCGCGATAACGCTCACCGATCAGCTGTGCGGGCGGCCGCGCACATCTGGGGCCCCGGCTTCGTGCCAGTCGATCGGGCCACGGTGGACCTTGTGGGCGGCCGCCTGGGCGACCGGTTTGACCACCAGTCTATCGATGTTGACGTGCTGGGGAAGGGTGACGACGAACTCGACGCAGGCGGCGACGTCGTCGGCGGTCAGTGGGCGGTCGACGCCGGCATACACCCGGTCGGCGGCATCCTGGTCCCCGTGGAACCTGGTGAGCGCGAACTCGTCGGTGCGCACCATCCCGGGGCGGATGTCGCAGATGCGGATGTTCTCGCCGGCGAGTTCGAGCCGGAGGGCTTCGGACAAGACGGACGTCCCGTGCTTGGCCGCGCAGTAGCCGGCGCCGCCCTCGTAGACGATCTCGCCCGCGGTCGAACTCATGTCGACGATGGTGGCTCGGGGAGAACGGCGCAGGAGCGGCAGGACGGCACGCACCATACGAGCCGGACCGAGGACGTTGGTGGCGAACATCGCCTCCCACTCGCCCAGGTCGCCGTCCTGGACCGCGGCGAGGCCGAGCGCACCTCCGGCGTTGTTGACGAGGACGTCGAGGCGGGCCAGGCTCGCGACGGCGGCGTCGACGGACCTCTGGTCGGTGACATCGAGGACCAGGGTGCGGGCCGCCGGCCCGATCTCGGCGGCCACCGCCTCCAACCGGTCGAGTCGGCGTCCGGCGAGGATGACCTCGAATCCGGCCCGTGCCAATCGGCGGGCGGACGCGGCGCCGATGCCCGTCCCGCCGCCGGTCACGAGGGCGATCGGCGGAGTGCGCGAGTCGGCTTCACTCATGGCACAAGGATAGGCGGACCCTTCTCGATTCAATCGTGATCGTTCCGTTACCGGAACTCGAACGCACGATCGAGTAATGCGCTCTGACGTGGGAAAAGACGTCAATGTGATTCCCAGGGGAAACTCTGGTAACACGAGTTGCGGAGAGCGTCCGGACGCCGGGCGGGTTTTCAGCCTGCGCGATCGCCTCTACCCTGCCAGAGCGGCCCCACGCGCGTGTCGTCCCCCGAGTGCGCGCGCGAGCCGGAGTGAAGGAGTCCGACCCATGCCCCCGACACCCTCGAAGGCCTCGCGCAGGGCGGCCGTCTCGGCTGGCCGCGCGGTCGCCGGGTTCACGCTGGCCTGCGGCGTGGTCCTCGGCACCGCCTATGCCGCGGGCGCCGCCCCGGACCCCGGATACCCCTCGCAGCAGCAGGTCGACGACGCCCGCGCGGCGGCCGACTCCGCGTCCGCACGGGTCGCCGAGCTCGATTCGGCGTATGCCGAGTCCGCCGTCTCTCTCCAGTCACTCCAGGAGCGGGCCGCGAGTATCGGCGAGCAGGCCAACGGGGCGAAGTGGGCGCTCGACCAACGCACCCGGGAGGCCCGTGAGGCGGCGCGACGGGCCGACGCGGCCACCAAGGCGGCGGCGGACGCGGCCACGGCCGTGCGGGAGTATGCCGCGGTCGCCTATCAGCAGGGCGGGTCCCTCGGCAGCCTCGAGCCGCTGTTCGACGCCGCGGGGCCGCAGGAACTCAGCGACAAGATGAGCGCGCTGGCCTTCGTCGGTGACCTGTATGCCGAGAAGCTGCGCACGGCGTCCCTCGCCTCGGGGACGGCCCGGTCCCTGCGGGCCGCCGCGGACGCGGCCCGAAGCGCGCAGCAGGACGCCGTGGCGAAGGCCGCGGAGGCGGACCGGACCGCTCGGGCGGAGCTCGCGCAGGCGCAGTCCGAGACGGCGAGGGTCGGCGCGGAACGGGACCGGCTGGCGGCGGAACTGGCGCGGCTGCGGCATACGTCGAAGGCGATCGAACGGGCGCGACTGGACGGGCTGGCGGCGGCGGCGCAGGCCGCGGCGGACCAGCCGTCCTCGACGTCCTCCTCCACGTCCACGAGCGCGCCCACCAGCACCTCGACGAGCACGACACCGACGTCGACGACAACCCATCCGACCTCGACGTCGACCACGTCAACGTCCACGACCACCAGCACGACGTCGACGACCACCAGCACCAGCACGTCATCGACCTCGAGCACGAGCCACCCGACCTCGACGTCGACCAGTACCACCCCGACGTCGACCACCAGCACGACCCACCCGACGTCGACGTCCACCACGACGACCCCCAGCTCGACCACGACGACGACCACCCCACCGCCACCACCGCCGAGCGGTGGAGCCGCCGCGGCCGTCGCCTACGCGCAGGCCCAGCTGGGCAAGCCCTACGAGTGGGGCGCCTCGGGACCCGACACCTTCGACTGCTCGGGCCTGACGATGATGGCCTGGCGGCAGGCCGGGGTCTATCTCGACCACTACACCGGGGCGCAGTGGACGGAGACGGCGCGGGTGCCGCTCGACAGCCTGCAGCCGGGCGACATCGTCTTCTATGGCGCGACCGGCGAGACGAGCTATCACGTCGGGCTCTATGTCGGCGGCGGCCAGATGATCGAGGCCCCGCACACCGGCGCGTTCGTCCGCTATGCGTCGATCTACCGCAGTGACCTGCTGCCGTATGGCGGCCGCCCGAGCTAGGTGCGGCCGCCATACGGGTGAGTCAGCGCGTGTCGCTGAGCGGCTTGTCCTTGCTCGCCGGCTCCTTGATCTGGCCGGCCGCGGCTGCCTGGCCGGGGCCGGCGGGGGAGGCCTGGGAGCGGGACTCGGGGGTCGGCATACGCCACCGGGCCGTGGTCATCCCGGCGGCCTTCGCCCGGGCGAGGGCCTCGTTGACCGTCTGCTCCGCCTCCTCGCGTCCGGTCCAGTGCGCGCCCTCGACGGACTTGCCGGGCTCGAGGTCCTTGTAGGTCTCGAAGAAGTGCTGGATCTCGAGGATGTCGAACTTGCTGACGTCACCGAGATCACGGATGTGGTTCTGGCGCGGGTCGCCCGCGGGGACGCACAGGAGCTTGTCATCGCCCCCGGCCTCGTCCTTCATCCGGAACATCCCGATCGGCCGCGCGCGCACGAGACACCCCGGCCACGTCGGCTCGTCCAGGAGGACGAGGGCGTCGAGCGGGTCGCCGTCCTCGCCGAGGGAGTCCTCGACATACCCGTAGTCCGCCGGGTAGGCCATCGATGTGAACAGGAGTCGATCGAGCCGGATGCGACCGGTCTCGTGGTCGACTTCGTACTTGTTGCGTGCACCCTTGGGAATCTCCACGGTGACGTCGAACTCCACAGCGGCCTCCTCGACCTGTGATGACCTAGGCTCCAGACAGTCTTCTCCACCATGCCGACAGCCACACCGCAGGGGGTCCGTTTGCGCAGGGCGTTGACGGCTGGCGTGCTCAGTCTGTCACTCCTGGGGGCGTATGCCGCGGCGGACGTCTTCGATCTGGTCCCCGGCGTGCTGACCCGCGACCATCCCACCCCGCTCCCCGCGGCGCCGTCGGCGTCGGGACCCGCGCCCACACTCGTGCCGTTGCCGACTGCCGGCACGGCGAAAGCCCTGCTCACGGGGCTGCCGACCGCTGCCCCGGTCCCGACCAAGGCCGGTCTGGAACGGGAACTGGCCGCCGCACTGGGTGCGCCGGCTCTCGGCGGCGACGTCGGGGTGAGCATTCGGGACGCGCGGACCGGCACGCAGTTGTATGCCGCCGGCACCACCGAGCCGCGCGTCGTCGCCTCGACCGCGAAGATCCTCACCGCCGCCGCGGTGACCCAGACCCTCGACCTCGACGCGGTGATGACGACCCGGGTGGTGCGCACCGGGGAGCACGACCTCACCCTCGTCGCCGGGGGTGACACCCTGCTGGGCCGGGACGCCGGGAACCCGGATGCCGCCGCCGGACACGCCGGGCTCGGGGACCTGGCCGCCCAGGTCGTCGCGTCGCTGGCGTCCGCCCCCTCGTCCGCCCCCGCGTCCGCCGGGGGGTGGACGCTGCGGCTGGACGCGACCTACGACGCCGGGGACGCCCTGCCGCCGGGCTGGAATCCCGCGGACGTGGCCGCGGGCTACACCCAGGGGGTCCACATGATCGGCCTCGCCGCCCAGCGGCCTAAACCGGGCGAACCGAGCCCCACCGACCCCGGCGCCGCGGTCCTCGCCACGTTCGCCGACCGGCTGCACGACCACGGACTGGACGTGACGATCGCGGACTCGGCCGAGTCCCGGGGGACGCCGGCCCCGGCGGGTGCGAGCGTGCTCGGCGCGGTGACCTCCGCGCCCTATCGAGAGGTCCTCGCCACCGCGCTCGACGAGAGCGACAACGCCCTGACCGAGAATCTCGCGCGGCAGGCGGCGATGAAGGCCGGGGGAGACGGGAGCTTCGCGGCCAACGCGGCATACGTGACGACGACGCTGCGCGACCTCGGATTCGACCTCACCGGGACGACGCTGATCGACACCTCGGGCCTGACGTACGGGCAGACGGCGACGGTGCGGCTGCTCTCCGATGTCGTCGCCCGGGCCCGCGCCGGCAAACTGCCGGGCCTCGCCGACGTGCTCGCCAAGCTTCCCGTCGCCGGACTCGACGGCACGCTCCACGACCGGTTCCTCGAGAAACCCGCCAGCGCCGCGGCGGGGATCGCCCGCGCCAAGACCGGCACCCTGACCGGTGCCTCGGCCCTCCTCGGCAGCACCGTGGACGTCGACGATCGCGAACTCGACTTCGTCATCGTCGCCGACTCGGTGCCGGCGACATCGGGAACGTGGGCGGCTCGGGCGGCGTTGGACCGGTTCGTGGCCGACCTCACCGGCTGCGGCTGTCGCTGAGCCCGGCGCAGCGGCATACAGAAAGGACCCCGACCGTGACCGACAGCGGCGCCATCCCCCAGTTCGTCGACTGGGGTTTCGCCAAGGCGACCGGCCGCCGGCTCGTCTCGCCCGGACCGCTCGTGGGCCCGGACGAGGCCGCCGAGATCGTCGGCGACATCCGGGCCGCCGCCGCGGCCGCGCAGGGACCCGTGGCCGAGACCTCGCGGCTGATCGCGCCCGGCATGGCCCCGCCCGCGCTGGTCATCGACCGGGGCACCTGGATCGACCTCAACATCGACTCGATGGCCGCGCTGATGACCCCCGTCTTCGAGAAGGTCGCCGCCGACCGGAGCATGGCTCCCGGGCCGCGGGCCGCGGCGATCGGCTCCAAGATCACCGGCGGCGAGTCGGGCGCGCTGATGGCCTTCCTCGCCGGAAAGATCCTCGGGCAGTACGACATCGCCCCGCAGGGGACCCCGCGGCTGCTTCTCGTCGCCCCCAACCTCGTCGCGATCCAGCGCGAACTCGGCGTCGACGCGGCCGACTTCCGCGCCTGGGTGTGCATGCACGAGGAGACCCATCGGGTCCAGTTCACCGCGGTTCCGTGGCTCCGCGACCACCTCATCGACCGCGCCCAGTCCCTGGTCAGGGACATGACGCCGACCCCGACCGAGCTCAACGCGCGGGCCAAAGACCTGGTCACGCGCCTTCCCGAGGTGTTCACCGGCCGGGCGCCCGGCGGGCTGGCGGAGCTGTTCGCGACCCCCGAGCAGCGGGCGCAGATCGCCGGCGTCACCGCCGTCATGAGCCTCCTCGAGGGGCACGCCGATGTCGTCATGGACGAGGTCGGGCCCGTGGTGATCCCGACGGTCGAGGACGTCCGGAAGCGCTTCGAGGGTCGCCGGGGCGGCGTCAGCGCACTCGACAAGCTGCTGCGCCGCCTCCTCGGGCTCGAGGCGAAACTCGCGCAATACCGCGACGGCGCGGCGTTCGTCCGTGGCGTCCGCGAGAAGGTCGGGCTCGACGGCTTCAACGCCGTGTGGACCTCCCCCGAGACCCTCCCGCTGCCGGCCGAGATCCACGATCCGGCGGCCTGGGTCGCGCGCGTCCACCGCTGAGCTCCGGTGCCGGCTGAACCCGCGTCGGTCGCCTGCCGCGGCGCCGTCCGGGCCGCCCTCGCCGATCTCGCGCCGGACGAATTCGTCCTCGTCGCCTGTTCCGGGGGTCCCGACTCGCTCGCGCTCGCGGCGGCGAGCGCGTGGGTCGCCGCGCGGTTGTCCTTGCGTGCCGGCGCCGTCGTCGTCGACCACGGGCTCCAGGCGGACTCGGCCGCGGTCGGGGAGCGGGCGGCGACCGCCTGCCGGGACCTGGGCCTCGACCCCGTCGAGGTCGTCCGGGCCACGGTCGCCCCCGACGGTCCCGGCGGACCCGAGGCGTCCGCGCGGGTGGCCCGGTATGCCGCGCTCACGGCCGCCGCCGACCGTCTCGGGGCCGCGGCGGTCCTGCTCGGACACACCCGCGACGACCAGGCCGAGCAGGTCCTGCTCGGGCTCGTCCGCGGATCCGGTGCCCGCTCCCTCGCCGGTATGCCGCGCGCCCGCGGCCCGTTCCGCCGTCCCCTTCTCGACGTCCCCCGGGAGACGACCGTCCGGTCGTGCGCGGAACTCGGGCTGACCCCATGGATGGACCCGCACAACGGCGACCCGGCCTACCTGCGGGTCCGGGTCCGTGCGGCGCTCGCCGACCTGACCCGCGACCTCGGCCCGGGGATCCGGGAGGGGCTGGTCCGCAGCGCGGACCTGGCCCGCGCGGACGCCGATCACCTCGACGCCCTGGCGGCGGCGGCGCACGCGAGCCTCGGGGATCCCCCGTGGCCGGTGGCCGCCGTCGCGAGTCTCCCCGTCGCGATCCGGGGGCGCGTCTGGCGACGGGCCCTGATCGCGGCCGGGGCGCCGGCCGGGGCGGTGAGCGCGCGGCATACGCAATGGTGCGACGCCCTCGTGACGCGCTGGCACGGGCAGGGCCCGGTCGCCGTGCCCGGCGGCATCTCGGTCCACCGCCGGGGGGCCGCGGTGGTCATCGACTCCCCGACTGCGGTTGACTAAGGGCGTGGACGCCGCGCACATGGGAGCGGACCTGGAGAAGGTCCTCATCACCGAAGAACAGATCCAGACCCGACTCGGCGAACTCGCCCAGGAGATCTGGGAGCACTACGCGGGTGAGCCGTTCCTCCTCGTCGGCATCCTCAAGGGGGCGGTTCTGGTGATGGCCGACCTCATGCGCGCGATCCCCGGGTCGGTGCCGATGGACTGGATGGCGGTCTCGTCATACGGCTCGGGCACCAAGTCCTCCGGCGTCGTGCGGATCCTCAAGGACCTCGACACCGACATCACCGGGCGGCACGTCGTCATCGTCGAGGACATCATCGACTCCGGGCTGACCCTGTCGTGGATCCGCGCCAACCTCGAATCCCGCGGACCGAAGTCCGTGGAGATCTGCACCCTGCTGCGCAAACCCGACGCGGCGAAGGTGCACATCGAGTGCCGGTGGGTGGGCTTCGAGATCCCCAACGACTTCGTCGTCGGCTACGGCCTCGACTACGCGGAGAACTACCGCAATCTGCGCGTGATCGGCACGCTGGCACCGCACGTCTACTCCTGATCGGGCACCGCGGCCGGAACACCGCGCCCGCGCCGGGCGTTGCCTCCCGTGGACGCACGCCGCTCCGTTGTCCGTGCCGCGGGGTAGTGTCGTCCTCCGACCGACCGACTCGGCCGGCGTCCGCGGGTGGACGTCGCCGACAGCGCATAGGAGCAGGCCCCGGCCACACCCATGTCCACCACTGCCAAGCGTATGTTCCGCAACCCGCTGTTGTGGGTCATGGCCATGCTCGCGCTCATGGTCGTCCTCTTCTCCTTCAATGGGGACGGTGGCTACTCGCGGATCGACACCTCGGCCGCCGAGCAACTCATCTCCCAGGGCAAGGTCGAGGCGGCCCGGTTCACCAGCGACAACGTCCTCGACCTGACGCTCAAGCAGGGCGAGACCTACACCGGCGGCGGGGTGAAGGACGCGACCAAGGTCCGCACCGAGTTCATCGACGCGCGCGCCGAGTCGCTGGTCACCCTCGTCAACCAGAATGTCTCCAGCAGCGTCAACGACAAGATCGAGCACCCGAGCGTGCTCGGGTCCCTGCTGTTCTCTGTGCTGCCGCTGGTCATCCTCATCGGGCTCTTCTGGTTCATGATGAGCCAGATGCAGGGCGGCGGATCGCGGGTCATGCAGTTCGGGAAGTCCCGGGCCAAGCTCGCGTCGAAGGACACGCCCAAGGTGACCTTCGCCGACGTCGCCGGCGCCGACGAGGCGGTCGAGGAACTGCACGAGATCAAGGACTTCCTCGCCGAGCCGGCGAAGTTCCTGGCGGTCGGCGCCAAGATCCCCAAGGGCGTGCTGCTCTATGGTCCGCCCGGGACCGGCAAGACCCTGCTCGCCCGAGCGGTGGCCGGTGAGGCCGGGGTCCCGTTCTACTCGATCTCCGGGTCGGACTTCGTCGAGATGTTCGTCGGTGTCGGTGCCTCGCGGGTGCGTGACCTCTTCGAGCAGGCCAAGGCCAACGCGCCGGCGATCGTCTTCGTCGACGAGATCGACGCGGTCGGTCGGCACCGCGGCGCCGGGCTCGGCGGCGGCCACGACGAGCGGGAGCAGACGCTCAACCAGTTGCTCGTCGAGATGGACGGCTTCGACGTCAAGACCAATGTCATCCTCATCGCCGCGACCAACCGGCCCGACATCCTCGACCCGGCGCTGCTGCGGCCGGGCCGCTTCGACCGGCAGATCGCCGTCGAGGCCCCCGACATGATCGGCCGGCACCGGATCCTCGAGGTGCATGCCCAGGGCAAGCCGATGGCTCCCGGGGTCGACCTGCTCGCGGTCGCCCGCCGCACGCCCGGCTTCACCGGCGCCGACCTGGCCAACGTCCTCAACGAGGCCGCCCTGCTCACCGCCCGCGGCTCCGGGCATCTGATCACCGACAAGACCCTCGACGAAGCGATCGACCGGGTCATGGCCGGCCCGCAGAAGCGGACCCGGATCATGAGCGCCAAGGAGCGCAAGATCACCGCCTA
>JBDIAJ010000074.1:0-18917 GCA_039812345.1 Nostocoides sp.
CTCCCGCCGATTCCCGTCGACGACTGGACGGTCGCCGATCTCGGCGACCGGATCGCCGAGGTCCGGGCCGCCTTCCTCGATGTGCTCCACGACTGGCCCGACGAGGGAGACCCGCGTGTCTGACACCGAGCCGACCAGGTCGGCGTCCGCCCCCGAGACGACCGCGTCGGCATCCGCCGCCGAACCCTCCCGGCCGGCGTCCACCCCCGAACCCACGACGGCGCGGGACGCGGGTGCCCTCGTCTTCGCCGAGTTCCGCACCCCGGTGGAGGTGCGGCTCGTGCGCGCCTGGGTGGCCGAGAACGTCCACGTCGACGGCCCCGTCCGGGTGCTCACCCTGCCCCAACGCAGCGGCCGGTCGCGCGAGTTCGACCGGATCGTCACCGCGCTCGCCGAAGCCGGGCCGGACACGCGATTGATGCCGGTGCACGTGACCTGGCTTCCGTCGGAACACGAGGACGGGACCCGGCCGGTCCGCGTACGGGATCTGCTGCGCCTGCACAACCCGTATCGCCCGCCGTCGCGCGCGCAGGCGGGCATCGCCCGTCGAGAGCCGGACCGGGCCCGGGTGGTGGCCGGGACACCGGCGACCATGGCGACCCTCCAGGAGCGGTTCGCCGAGACCCACGCGGACGCGGAGGCGACGGCGGAGGCGTTCTGTCGGTTCGTCATACGGCGGGCACATCTGTCCCTCGAACGGGCGGACGGGCGCGTGCTCGGGCCGCAGTTCAAGGCCCCAAAGCTCGTCGCCGACGAGATCCTCGCCCAGCCCCGCTTCCGCGCCGGCGTCGCCGAGCTGGCCACCGAGATCGGGCCGGACAAGGCCAATCTCGACGAGGCCGAGGCCATTCTCGACGAATTGGCGACCGGGTGGGGCCGCACCTCGGTCGACCTCGTCCCGCGGCTGCAGCGCAAGGTCTTCGAGCGGGGCTTCGACAAGGTCATCGACGTCGTCCCCGAGGAACTCGAGCGGATGCGGGCGATCACCGGGACCAAACCGGTCATCTTCCTCTGGTCGCACCGCTCCAACCTCGACAGCGGCGTCTTCTTCGTCACCCTGCACGAGAACGGCTTCCCGCTGCCCCACCTGTTCGCCGGGATCAACATGGCGTTCGGGCCGATGGGACCGCTGCTGCGCCGGGCCGGGTTCATCTTCATCCGGCGGTCGTTCGGTGACGACCCGCTCTACAAGTACGTCCTGCGCGAGTTCATCGGCTATCTCTCGGAGAAGCGGTTCAACCTCAGTTGGTCGATCGAGGGGACCCGCTCGCGGACCGGCAAGATGCTCCCGCCGAAGCTCGGCCTGCTCAGCTACTCCGCCGACGCCTACCTCCAGGGGCGCACGGACGACGTCGCGTTGCAACCGGTCTCGATCAGTTTCGACCAGCTCCACGAGATCACCGAGTATGCCGACTACGCCCGCGGCGGGAAGAAGGCCGCCGAGGGCATGTCGTGGCTCTACAACTTCGTCAAGGCGCAGGGCGAGCGAAATTACGGCAAGGCGTATGTCCGCTTCCCCGAGGCGGTCTCGATGCGGGAACTGCTCGGGCCCCCGAACGGCCCGACGGCGACCGACGAGGACGCCCACCGCCTCGCCCTCCAGAAGATGGCCTTCGAGGTCGCCTGGCGGATCAACGAGGCGACGCCGGTCACGCCGACCGCGCTGGTGACCACGGTTCTGCTCGGGGCTCAGGGGGTCGGGCTGACGACCGACCAGATCCAGCGCGGCATCCAGGGCATCCTCGGGTACTTCGAGCGGATGCGGGTGCCGCGGGTGGCCAGCCTCGCCAGCCTGTCGACGCACGCCGGGGTCGAGAAGACGCTGCGCGCCCTCTCCACCGGCGACGGGCCGGTGACCCGGGTCGAGGGCGCGCGCGACGTCGTCTGGTTGATCGAGAAGGACGACCAGCTGCGGGCGACGTTCTATCGCAATTCACTCATCCACACGGTGCTGCTGAAGTCGATCTGCGAGATCGCCCTGGTGCTCGCGGTGCGGCGGGCCCAGCCGGGACCCGAGCGGGTCGACGCGTTCTGGGCGGCCACCGAGCGGCTCCGGGATCTGCTGAAGTTCGAGTTCTATTTCAAGGACCGGGCGGAGTTCCGGCGCCGGGTGGGCGCCGAGATGGACCTCGGGGCGCAGGACTGGCGGGTCCAGATCGCCGCCGCCGACGTCGACATCGACCAGGTGCTGCGCGGACGGACCCCGTTGACCGCGACCTTCGCCCTCCGGCCGTTCTTCGAGTCCTACGAGATCGTCGCGGATGTGCTCTCGCACCATACGGAATCCGGGCCGATCGACCGGGCGGCGGTCAAGAAGGAGGCGCTCGCGCTCGGCGACCAGTTCCTCGCCCAGCAGCGGATCTCCAGCGCCGAACCGGTCTCGGCCCTGCTCTTCGAGACCGCGCTGCAGTTGGCGGACAACCAGGGCGTGCTCACCGACCGGCCGGACCGCGTCGAGCGGGCGACCGCATTCCGGCAGGAACTGCAGGACGTCCTCGGCGCGCTGGACGTGGTCCAGCGGGTCACCCGCGAGGTGTTCGTCGAGTCGGTCTTCCCGGAGCGGTTCGCCTCGGGTGGGCGCCGTGAGCCGGCCGCCGGCGGGGCCTGAGGGCACCTCCCGATGATGCTCTGATGACGTCGATCGCGGTGCGGGGGTGGATCCTCGGTGAGTGAGTCGGTGCTGTCGGGCGTCGCCGGTGGAGTCGGGGCGATCGTCCTCAACGTCCCGGATCGGCTCAACGCCGTGGACGCCCCGATGCTCGATCTGCTGGTCGCGACGATCGCGCGGCTCGAGGCCGATCCCGCGGTGCGCGTCCTCACCCTGACCGGGCGCGGGCGCGGGTTCTGCGCCGGGGCGGACCTGTCCTCCGGCGACGCGGCGGCGACGCAGGTCGACACGGCGACGTTATATGCCGCGGGCGCCGTCACCAGGGCGCTGCTGCGGTCCGCGAAACCGGTCGTCGCCTGCGTCAACGGGGTCGCCGCCGGGGTCGGGGTGTCGTTCGCGCTCGCCTGCGACTATGTGCTCGCCACCGAGTCGGCGAGTTTCGTGCTTGCCTTCACGAAGGTCGGGTTGATGCCCGACGGCGGAGCCACGGCGCTGGTGGCCGCGAGCATCGGCCGGGCTCGGGCGATGCGGATGGCGCTGACCGCCGAGAAGGTGCCCGCGGGGGTGGCGGCACAGTGGGGGCTGATCGCCGAGGCGGTTCCGGACGCGGACTTCGCGTCCCGGCGTGAGGCCCTGCTGACGTCCCTGGTGGCCGGGGCGCCGCTCGCGTTCGCGCGGACGAAGTCGGCGGTCAACGCGGCGACGGTGGATCTCGACGCCTCCCTCGCGCGGGAGGAGGAGGGGCAGGAGGGCCTGCTGCGCAGCAACGACTTCAGCGAGGGCGTGCGGGCGTTCCTGACCAAGGAGGCGCCGCGGTTCCGCGGGGAGTGAGCGGTGCCGGGGAGTGCGGGCCGGAGCGAGTGGCCGGAGATCGAGGGCCGGGGGTAGTGCGGCCCGGAGAACGGGGGCGAAGAGGTGGGGGCAGTGACACGGACGGCCCACAGGAGCGTGCCGGTGTGGGTTCTGCCCGACGTCAGGCGAGGGTGAGACGGCCCTCGTCCAGGTGATAGGCGACGTCCGCCTGCTCCGCACACCACGCGTCGTGGGTGGCCATGAGGACGATCGCCCCGGTGCGGGCCTGCGCGGCGAGCAGCGCCACGATGGACTCGCGATTGGTGGCGTCGAGATCACTGGTCGGTTCGTCGGCGAGCAGCACCTCGGCCTCCTGGGCGAGGCCCCTCGCGACGGCGACCCGCTGCTGCTGGCCGCCGGAGAACTCCTCGACGAGGTGGTTCGCCGATTCGGTGAGTTTCACCGCCGCGATGGCCGCGTTCGCCCGTGATCGGGCTTCCGTGGCCGGCACACCCAGTCCGAGCAGCGGGGTAAGGACGTTCTCGAGCCCGGTCAGGGGCGTGACCAGCGCGTTCCCCTGCGGGACGAGGGCGATCCCGGCACGCGCGGCGGCCGCCCGGTCGGGGAGGGGGGAATCGGCATATGTCACGGTGCCGGACGTCGGCGAGAGGGCACCGGCCAGGGCCCACAGCAGCGTCGACTTGCCGGCACCGGACGGCCCGGTGAGGGCCGCGAACGTCCCCGGATGCAGGGTGAGGGAGACGCCGTCGAGGACGCGGCGAGCGGCATACGTCACAGTCACCTGATGCGCGCGCAGCGGCCCGCGCGCCCGAAGGCCGGCCTCCTCGGCCGGCATGTCGTCCCGAATCTGCGTGCCTCCCGACATGGCGCCTCCTCGACCTGCGAGCACCGTAGCGTGTCCCGCCGACCGGTTGTCACCGGTCAGCGATAGCGTCTCCCGCGAGATCGTCAGGAGGCCAGGATGCTCGGGGCACTGCGCTACCGCCGGGGGCAGGCGCTCGTCGTCCTCGTGCTGTCAGCGCTCGTCACGGCGTGCGCCGTGTTCGCGCCGCTCTATACGCGCGCGCTCGAGCAGGCGGTCGTCGCCACGCTCCTCGACGAGGCACCCGTCGCCCATTCCGGCGTCCGGATGTCCTCCACGAGCGCGTCGGACCCGTTCCTCGCGCAATATCCCAGCAAGCTCGCCGAACGCGTCCCGGCGGACATCCGGGCCGTGACCGACCCGGGCATCGCCAGTCACGCAGTCGAGGTGCGCCGGATGCCGCTGGCGGGCGAGCCGGACGGACTCCTGCTGTGGCGCGACCGGATGTGCGAGCACGTCGAGATCGCCCTGGGCCGGTGCCCGCACGCGGCGGGGGAGATCCTCGTCAGCGCCGACCAGGCCGTGGGCTACGCCCAGCATCTCGGTGCCGAGTTCGACGTCGGCGAGTGGGACGCCTCGGTCAGCAAGGTGGAGGCGGCCCCGACGACAACGGTCAGGGTCGTGGGTGTCTATCGTCCGCGTCATGACGATCCCTATTGGTTCGGCGACCCGCTCACCGGGCGGGCGTCCACGAGGCTCGGTTTCGACGTCATGCTCACCTCAGAGAGGACGCTGACCGAGCGGGTGACCTCCCCTGACCGGCTCGGCCAGGTCGAATGGGTCCAGCCGCACTATGGTCTCGATCTGGCGCTGCGAACCGAGCGGGTGGACGTCGACAGGATCGGGCCCCTCGGCGCCAGCGCGGCGCGGTTCGTCGATTTCCCGCTCGGCCTCGACTACGCGGGCACACACGCCGCCGATGCCGTCACCGTGACGACGGGCCTGCCGGCGATCGCCGCCGAGGTCGCCATCGCTCGCGACCAGGCGGGCGTCACCGTGCCCGTCCTCATGGGCCAACTCGCCCTCCTCCTCGGGTGCGTCCTGTGGCTCGTGTTACTCGCGGGAGCCGATCAGCGGCGGGCGGAGGTGGCCGTGGCGCGCCTTCGCGGCCGGGGCGCGGCCGGCGCCCGGCGCCTCCTCCTCGGTGAGACACTGCCGCCCGTGATCGCGGGCGTTCCCGTGGGGATCGCTCTGGCGGTGGGTCTCAGCGTCGTCGCGCGGCGCGCCGTTCTCACGCCGGACACCCCGTCGGAGTTCCCTCACAGCGCCGCGGTTGGCGCCCTGATCGCCGTCGCCGGCATGGTCGCCCTCGCCGTGCTGTCCGTCCAGAGGATCGCGCGCGCCCCCATCGCCGATCTGCTGCGCAGCGTGTCCGCTGGACGGTCAGGGGTCCGGATGGGCCTGCTCGAGGCCATGCTCGTGGCGGCTGCCGGTGCGACCTTCGCTGCCATGGTCACCGGGTCGATCAGCGGCCCCATCGGACAGGTCGCGCCGATGCTGCTCGCGGTCGCGGTCGGAGTCGTCGCCGCCCGGGTCCTGCCCGCCCTGCTGGCCGGTGTCGGACGCGGGTTGCTGCGGCGGGGCTGGGCTCCGTCGGGTGCTGCGCTGCTCCAGGCGAGTCGTCGTAGCGCGACGCGGTGGCTGGTGCCGCTCGTCACCGTGGCTCTGTGCCTGGTCGTGGTCGCGACCGACGCGCTCGCCGTGGCGGCCCGCAATCGACACGGCCGCGCCGAGGCGGAGGTCGGAGCGGCGCGGGTCCTGTCGGTCGATTCGGCTGACCTCGCTGCGGTCAGGTCGGCGGTTCGCGCGGTCGATCCCGGTGGCGAGCACGTCACCGCCGTCGCCGTGATCGCCCCCCTGATGCAGGATGGCGTCGTGACGGTCGGGGTCGATGTCGACGCCTTTCCGCGGGTGGCCCTCTGGCCCGGCCGGGCTCCCGGCGCATTCGCGTGGTCGCGCTTGACCGGGCCGGTTCGCGAACCCCTACGGGTCAAGGGGACGGAGGTCACGTATCACGTCGCCAGCGGACGACTCGAATCGTCCGCCGCCGATCCGAACGCAGTGCCCGATGTGGTCCTTCTCGGACTGCGCATCGTGAAGCCGGACGGCGGCTTGGAGGTCATGCCGCTCCACTCCGTGCCCGTGACCGGGGTCGACGCCGACCAGCGCGCGACCCTCGCGTGCGCCGGGGGCTGCCGAATCGCGGGGATAGGGGTGCTGGCGCCGCCGGCGGCCGCTCCGATTCGGGGGGCGATCACCGTGAGCGACCTCGCTGTCGACGGCGTCCGGGTCGGCCTCGGTGACAGCGAGACCTGGCTCTCGCCCACCGATGGCGACACAACTGCCCGCGGCACGGTCGCGGCCGGCGCGCTGACGATCGACTTCGCCAACGCCGGACGCACCGAGACCTTCCTCTCCCACGCCTCGATGCCGGGTGTCGTGCCGTCTCTGACGACGCCGGTGGCGTCCCCCAGCGCCAGGAACGCCACGTTCGGGGGTTCGCTCATGGATGGAGGCGATCTTCTCCTCACCTCGATCGGGACCGTGCCGTTCATTCCCGGCGGACCGGCCAAGGCGGCCGTTGTCAACGTCGCCCAACTGCTGGTCCAGGGCTGGCAGGGCCGTGGGTCGGCCCAGGTGAGGGTGTATGCCGATACCGCCGACCCGAGGATGCTCGGCCGAGTGCGGGACTCCCTCCATGCCGCCGGGATCGCCGTCGTGGGGGAGGAAAGTCCGGAACGGGTGGCCGCGGCATACGGCCGGACCGGTGCGGCATGGAGTCTCGATCTCTCGCTCGCGGTGGCGGTGCTCGCGCTGCTCGTCGCATGCGTGGGATTGCTCGTCCTGGTCGCCTCGAGCGCCCGGACCCGTGCCCGGGACTATGCGGGATTGGCGATGGCGGGGTTCCCGCGGCGGTCGGTGGCGATGCTGGCCGTCCTGGAGACCGTGCCGGTCATCGTGATCTGCGGGCTGCTCGGGGCCGGCACCGGCCTGTGGTCGGCACCCGCCGCGCTCGACCTCGTCCCGCTGTTCCCTTCCGCGCCCCCGACGTTCCCCCTCGACCTGCGGACAGCGTGGGCCCCGTCGCTGCTCGCCGCCGCGGTCGCCCTCGGGGTCCTCGTGCTCGTGGGAGCCCTCGCGAGCCTGCGCGTCGCCGGCTCGGCCAGGCTCGATCGTCTCCGGGAGATCGCATGACCGCGGCAGAGTCGATCACGACGGTCGGGTTGGTCCATATCTATCGCTCCGAGGGGCACGACGTCGCGGCGCTCTCGGGTGTCGATCTCGTCGTCGGCGCCGGCGAAGTCATCGGGCTGCTCGGGCCGTCCGGGTCGGGCAAATCCACGCTACTGGCGTTGCTCGGTGGCCTCTTTCCGCCGAGCGCCGGCAAGATCTTCGTCGGCGCTCACGAGTTGTCGGCGATGACGCCGCGCGAACTCGACGCCTTCCAGGCACGGGAGAGTTCGCTGATGCTGCAGGGGGCGCGACGCAACCTGCTGCCCTATCTCACCGGCCGCGGCAACGTCGAGTTCGCTCAGGTCAGGGCGCGTCGGCTCGGTGCCGACCCCGCGCCGGTCGACGATGTCCTCGACCTCGTCGGTGCCGGTGAGTTCGCGGACCGGCCACTCGCGGAGCTCGCCGCAGGACAGCTCCAGCTCATCGCCCTCGCTGTCGCGATGGCCCCGGCGCCAGGGGTGTTGCTGGCCGACGAGCCGTCGAGCGCCCTCGACCACGAGGCGCGCGAGCACGTCCTCACCGCGTTGCTGCGGGTCAATGCCCACCGTGGGACGACGATCGTCGTCGTCACCCATGACCCCGAAGTCGCCGGGCGGCTGCCCCGAACGGTGACGATTCGCGACGGACGCATCGGTGGCGAGGGCCGCCAGGGCGAGGAGTATGCCGTGGTCACGGCCGACGGCTTCCTTCCCCTCCCGCTTCATCTCCGTGCGGAACTCCCACCCGGGACACTCGTGCGCTTGGAGAAGGTCGGCGCCGACTATCTCCTGCGGCCTCAGGGCCACCCCGAGGAGTGACTACCGCCCGGAGGCGGGCACTCGACTCGGCCGCGGAAGTCAGTTGGCGAGGCCGGCGATGAGATTGATGGTGGCGGCGACGATGATCGTCCCGAACAGATACGACAACCAGGCCTGGCGGAGGGCGATCCGGCGGATCTCGCTTGATTTGAGATCGGTGTCGGACACGGCATACGACATGGCGATGGTGAAGGCGAGATAGGCGAAGTCGCTGTAGCGCGGCGGGTCGTCCTGGTGCAGGTCGATGCAGTCCGGTTGAGCGTTGAACCAGTGGCGGGCATAGCGCATCGCATACATCGTCGGCACCAGGATCCACGCCGATGCCACGGCGGCGATGGCGAGGACCGCCTGCGCGGCCTTCGCGTCGGCCGGGGTGTTGCCGGCGAGGAGCATCATGCCGACGCCGCCGAGGCTGGCGAGGGCCGCGACAACGACGATGAGGTCGACCAGGGACTGTCCGGCGTCGAGGCCGTGGACGAGGTCCTTGGTCGTCTCCGCGTCCGCTCGGAGAATGAGGAAGAGCAGCGGCAGGGCGAACAGCAGGGCCATGACGACGAACCCGACGAGCACGTGCCCGAGCAGGCCTGCGCGCGCCGGTGTCGGGATGACCAGGGCCGTACCGGTCCCGATCGCCGCCGCGACGGCGAGCCGGATCAGCTTGTGCCGGTTGTGATGCTTCATCGCGCCGTTCACAGTGCGGCCTGGAACCGGAGGATCCGGCGTAGTGCCTCGGCGACCGCGACGGGCCCGGGGGCGAGGGAGAGCCTGATGTGCTCGTGCCCGCGAGCGGAGTCGAAGTCGATGCCGGGCGTCACGGCGACATCCTCCCGCTCGAGGAGGGCGCGGCACCAGGCGACGCTGTCGGCATACGGCCCGAGGACGGGGGCGATCCCGGCATAGACATAGAACGCCCCGTCCGCCGGCGCGACGTCGACCCAGCCGAGGTCGGGAAGGGCGTCCAGGACGAGCCGACGCGCCTCGCCGAAGCCGGCCACGGCGGCCTCGCACTCGGCATACGCCGCCTCGGTGAACCCGGCGACCGCGGCGTGCATCGCGGGAACCGGCGCGCAGAGCGCGAGGTTGCCGGCGAGCGCGTCGATCGACGAGGCCAGGTCCTCGGGCATGAGCATCCAGCCGAGCCGCCACCCGGTCATGCCCCAGTACTTGCTGAACGACGACACGACGACCGCGGCGGACCGGTCGTGCGCCCACGCGCATGTCCCGACGGACCCGGTGTAGGTGACCCCGTGATAGATCTCGTCACTGATCACCCGGACGCCGTTGGTGGCGCACCACGCGAGCATCGCCGCGAGTTCGTCGTCACGCACCATCGTGCCGGTGGGGTTCGCCGGGGAGGCGAGCACGAGACCCGCGAGCGGCCGCTCGGCGTGCGTCGCCGCGAGGAGCGAGACGGTCGGCTGGAACCGGACGTCGGCACCCGTGTCGAGTTCGACAACCTCGATCCCCAGCGCCGCAAGGATATTGACGTATGCCGGGTAGCCCGGCCGCGCGACCGCGACGCGGTCCCCGGGGTCGAACGCCGCGAGGAAGGCGAGTTGGAAGGCGGCCGAGCTTCCGGACGTCAGGCAGATGCTCGCCGGGTCGACATCGAGGTCGTACCACCGGCGATAGTGTCCGGCGATCCGCTGACGGAGCGTCAGGATCCCGCGTGTCTCGCTGTAGCCCAAGGGGATCGCCGCGGTCAACGTGCTGATCGCGGCATCCCGCACCGGGCCTGGTGCCCCCTGGCCGGGCTCGCCCGCGCACAGGCTGATGACGTCCCGCCCCTGCGCCCGAGCCTCGGCGACCGCCTGGAGGACGGTCATCACCGTGAACGGTGGGACCTGCGAGCGGCGAGACGGACGCAGGACCGGGCGACGCCGCGGCTCGTCCGGGGTGCGTTCCCCGGGGGCGACGGGCGCGGGGTCGGGGGCGAGCGGCATACGGCCAAGAGTGGCAGATGCCGCTCACTCAGAGCCGCTCATCCCGGCTCGACGGAGAACAGGTCGCCGACCTGACATCCAAGGACGGCACAGATCGCGGTCAGGGTGCTGAACCGAATCGCCTTGGCGCGGTTGTTCTTCAGGACCGACAGGTTGACCACGGTGACACCGACGGCGTCGGCCAGGGCGGCCAGGGTCATCCCGCGCGTGTCGAGTAGTGCGTCGAGATGGCAGAGAACGCGGTGGGGTTCATCGACGGGCATCAGACCAGGCCCTCCACGTCGTCGCGCAGTTGGGCGCCGACCTTGAAGCCTTCCGCGACCAGGCCGAGGAAGAGGCCGACGATGAGCGGGAACCAGGGAATGTCGAGGCTGACTCCTGGGTCGAGGCCGCCGAGGTCGAGTCCACCGACGATCGCGCCTTGGCAGGACAGCCGGGCGAACATCGCGACGACCGGACCGATCATGAGGACGAAGGCGAGCGTTCGTAGGCGGCGCACCTGGCCCGGCGCGAATGGATCGCCGGCCCCGATCGGGCGCATGACCCGCAGAACCAGCACACAGGCGGCGACGGAGACGGCGGCGATGAGAACCCCCGGGGCAAGGTCGAGGAGTCGTTGACCCGCGCTCGGGTGGGCGAGCGAGAGGTCGTATGCCGCGGGCCCGTGCGTCAGTCCGACGCGGTCGAGTTCCGGGACGGTCACCGGGCTGAAGAAGGGGACGTGCAGTGCCGCGCCCCGCGCCCATGCCCACAGGGGCCCGGCGATATTGGCCGCCACGCCGGCCAGCCCGATCACCCACATGGTCGCGATCAGTCCGACCCGGTCGGCGCGATCAAAGGCGAGGCGGTCACGCGGTGGCGTCTTCCGAGTCGAAGTCATGAGTTGGTCCCTCCGGTCGTCAACATCGACTTTCGATGCTATCGAGAAACGATATGCATATCGACAATCGATGTCAAGTGTCGGGACAGGGGGCTTTCAGCCTGCATCCAGGATGCGGCGTCACCGATGTGGTCGAGCATCTCGTCACCTGGGTGCGGCTGGCAGAGACGCGTCGTCGACCGGATGACGCCCGAACGGTTCGGCTCCGGCCCCGGCCGGCGCGCCATGTCGGCTGAACTCCCGGTTTGACATCCGAGGAATCTGTTGTCGACACTACTTGGACGCGCTGACGGGCCAGGCCCCGGCGCCAGTCCAGGCCCTGGCACCCCCGAGCCGTGGCCGCAACGCCGGAAGGTCCCCCCTCTATGTCCGGTTCGTCGAATTCCTGCGACTTATCGCAGCCCTCTCTGATCGACCCCGCTCACACCGAGGCCCACGGGCCCAACACCGTCAGCAGGCGCACCTCCCTCGCGGGTCTCGCCGGCCTGGCGGTGCCCGCCCTCGCCGGTCAGATGCGCCCGATCGAGGTGGGCCGCACGTATGCCGCACGCGGCCGCTCCCTCAGCTCACTGACATCGGTGCTCGGCGTCAATGCCGTCACCTCGACGTTGTCGGGCCCTTATGGCCAGCAGAGCGTGATGCTCAAAGCCATGAAGGATCTGGGTGTCTCGTGGATCCGGTCGCGGATCCACACCGGCAACAAGATGCAGGTGGCCTGGATCAACCAGTTGGCCGCCAATGGGATCAAGACCAATGGTCTGATCGATCTGCCGGGCAAGCGCGACACCCCGGAGATGCTGGTCTCGCTCGTGGCCTCGTCGATGCCGGGCGCCATGCTCAGCATGGAGGGCCCTAACGAGTGGAACCTGCAGGGTGGGTCCAACTGGGTCTCCGAGCTCGTTGCGTATCAGACCCGTCTGTGGAATGCCGTGAAGGCCAACCCGGTCACCCGCAACCTGCCGGTCGTCGCCCCCGCCCTCGCATTGCGCACCGGATATTCCGAACTCGGCAACCGGTCCTCGATCCTGGACTGGGGCAATATCCACCTCTACACCAATGGCTACGTCCCGGGTTTCCGGTCCGACGACGTCATCGCCGGTGAGCGGATCGTCTGCGGGAGCAAGCCGGTCATCGTCACCGAGACCGGCTGGCACAACCTCGAGAGCTGGCACGGCCCGCAGCTCTACACGCCCGAGGACGTCGCCGGGACCTATGCGCCCCGGCTGCTGCTCGAGTACTTCATCCGCAATGTCCCGCGGATGGCGATCTATGAACTCGTCGACAACCCGTCGGCGAACACCGTCTGGGAGCAGCACTTCGGCCTGTTGCGCGGCGACTTCTCGCGTAAGCCCGCCTTCAACTCGCTCGCGAACATGTACACGATCATGACGCGGCCCTATCGCACCACCGGTTCGCCGGACCGGACCGTGAGCTTCAACTTCCGAAGCGGCCCGTCGGACTTGCGGTCGGCGCTGGTCAATCGCGGCGACGGCCGCCTGCTGCTGTTCCTGTGGCGCAGCCAGGCCTCGATCTATGACCCGCCGACCCGTCGCCGGCTGACGCCGGCCCCGGCGACGGCCACCATCGCGTGGGGGACCACGCAGCGGATCAAGCGGTACTCTCCGGCGAACTCGTCCAACGCGCTCTCCTCGGAACTGACGTCGGTCTCCTCGGTGACCCTCGGGGCCGAGCTGCAGATCCTGGAGATCTCCCCGAGCTGACGGCCGGGCCAGCGGTCAGGGCTCGGTGACGCGGAGCACCTTGTCGGCAGTCACATCGGTGAGCCGCTGGACCTGGCCGCTGGGCCACTTGATGGTGACATCGGTCGCGGTGGTGTTGGGGCCGAGGCCGAAGTGGACGCTCTGGTCGTTCTGGGACCAGTAGCGGTGGACGCCGCCGGTCTGTTCGCGGAGTTGGGTCTTGCCGCCGGCGGTGACATAGACCTGGGCGCCGATGCCGTCGCGGTTGGAGCGGGTGCCGGTGAGGTTGAGTTCGAGCCAGTGGTTGCTGTTGCCCTGGTTGCGGTAGAGCTGGGTGCTCTGACGGTTGTAGGTGAGATAGATGTCGACGAAGCCGTCACGGTCGTAGTCGGCGGCGGAGGCGGAGTCGGCGCCGCCGCTCTGGCGGCCGATGGCGCCGGCGGCGGCGCCGTCGGCGATGAAGGTGCCGTCACCGCGGTTCCACAGGATCGTGTTGGCCAGAGCCATTCCGGGGGTACCGCCGTCGAGGAAGACGTCGACGTCCATGTCGTTGTCGAAGTCGGCGGCGATCACGCTCGGCGGGCTGGGGCGCGAGAAGGTGTTGATCGCAGCGCGGGCCGGACCCGTCACGCGGACGAATCCGCTCGCCTTGTTCAGATAGAGATCGTGACCGACGGGTGTCTGGCTCGAAGCCCAGTAATTGCCGATGAAGAGGTCGGGTCTCAGGTCCCCGTCGTAATCCGCTGCCGCGACGTCCGAGAACGAGCTGCGGAACGAGATGGGCGTGGCATCGCGGAACTGGGTGCCGGTCGTGTCGATGATATCCAGGCGCGTCCAGAATGCGGCCGAGGGGGTGAGCAGTCGATCACCCTGATAGAGCAGGTCCGTGCGGCCGTCGCGATTGAGGTCGGACGTCCACCCGCTGAGCGTGTTGACCGGCAGGAATCCGACCTGCTTGCGGACGTCGGTGAAGGCTCCGCCGGCGTTCTGATGGAACAGCGTCGGCGGGCCGAGGCCGTCCGGACGTTTCTTGGCGCCCTGGAAGAGGTCGAGCCGCCCGTCGTTGTCATAGTCGAACCACAACGGGGTTCGAGCGCGGGAGACCGAATAGTCGAGACCGACGGCAACCGCGTGGTCGGTCAGCTTGCCGCCGGAGTTGATGTAGAGCTGGTTGGGACCATTGCCCTGTCCCTCCTGGGCGCCGACCAGCACTACCAGATCGAGCTTGCCGTCATTGTCGACGTCCGCCCACGCGGCGCCGTGCTGGTCGCCCCACTTCGCACCGACGATTGGGCTCGGTTTCACCATCACCCGGCTGGTGACAGCTTCAAAGGTGCCATCGCGCCGGTTGTGATAGAGCACCGGAGTGTCATAGTGGTTGCCGACGAAGATGTCGGGATATCCGTCTCCGTCATAGTCCCCCCAGGCGCTGCCGCTCGCGAGACCGCCCATGGCCGGGCGGGTTCCCACCCCGGCGCTGGCGGTGACGTCAGTGAAGCTCACGCGTTCCACCCCGGTTGCTCGACCGGCGGGCGCGGTGGTCGGACCCGCCAGCGCTGTCCCGCTCGTGCCAAGGCCCGCGACCAATAGGGCCCCGACAATCGCGCTGTTCCTGCGATGCATGTCATTCCTCACAACTGAACTGTTCGAGCAGCATGCGTGCTCTTTCGGACGAAGACGATTCGCGCCTTCCAGGGAGGATCACGTCGCCGCCGTGCCGGTCACCCCCGGGCGAGTCTAATGCCCCGCAACGCGGTGCTCTGCGCTCGTATGCCGGGTAACGGCGTACGAGCGCCGGTTGCGTCGCCGTTAACGTCGCCCGATGGGGGCATTTCATCGCCGGTGCGGTGGTGTCGGGAGACACGCAGGGACGAGCGGAGTCCGCGACCCCGCGACTGACGAGGTCATGGCCGAGATCGACCACGGCGGGCCGGTCGAGATCGACCGGGCAGTGACGGCGGCGACGGCCGCCTTTGCCGGATGGGCGCGCACCCCGCCTGCCGAGCGGTCCGCGATTCTCCTGCGTTGGTCGCAGGAACTGGCGATTCGCGCCGAGGATACGCCCGAGTCGAGTCGCGTCAGGCGAGAAAGCCGATCCGTCTCGCGCGCGAATTCGACATCCCCACTTCGACCCCGCGACCGACCTCGGGCCGCTGATCTCTGTGACGCTCGGGGCCACCTGCAGATGCTGGAGATCACCCCGGGCTGACGCCTCGGCCTGCGCGCGTCGCGCGACGAGGGCGTCAGGCACTCACTCGGGCTCGACCACCGACAGGACCTGGTCGCTCGGTACATCCGTCAGTTCCTGGGTCTGACCGCTGGGCCACTTGATGGTGACATCGGTCGCGGTGGTGTTGGGGCCGAGGCCGAAGTGGACGCTCTGGTCGTTCTGGGACCAGTAGCGGTGGACGCCGCCGGTCTGTTCGCGGAGTTGGGTCTTGCCGCCGGCGGTGACATAGACCTGGGCGCCGATGCCGTCGCGGTTGGAGCGGGTGCCGGTGAGGTTGAGTTCGAGCCAGTGGTTGCTGTTGCCCTGGTTGCGGTAGAGCTGGGTGCTCTGACGGTTGTAGGTGAGATAGATGTCGACGAAGCCGTCACGGTCGTAGTCGGCGGCGGAGGCGGAGTCGGCGCCGCCGCTCTGGCGGCCGATGGCGCCGGCGGCGGCGCCGTCGGCGATGAAGGTGCCGTCACCGCGGTTCCACAGGATCGTGTTGGCCAGAGCCATTCCGGGGGTACCGCCGTCGAGGAAGACGTCGACGTCCATGTCGTTGTCGAAGTCGGCGGCGATCACGCTCGGCGGGCTGGGGCGCGAGAAGGTGTTGATCGCAGCGCGGGCCGGACCCGTCACGCGGACGAATCCGCTCGCCTTGTTCAGATAGAGATCGTGACCGACGGGTGTCTGGCTCGAAGCCCAGTAATTGCCGATGAAGAGGTCGGGTCTCAGGTCCCCGTCGTAATCCGCTGCCGCGACGTCCGAGAACGAGCTGCGGAACGAGATGGGCGTGGCATCGCGGAACTGGGTGCCGGTCGTGTCGATGATATCCAGGCGCGTCCAGAATGCGGCCGAGGGGGTGAGCAGTCGATCACCCTGATAGAGCAGGTCCGTGCGGCCGTCGCGATTGAGGTCGGACGTCCACCCGCTGAGCGTGTTGACCGGCAGGAATCCGACCTGCTTGCGGACGTCGGTGAAGGCTCCGCCGGCGTTCTGATGGAACAGCGTCGGCGGGCCGAGGCCGTCCGGACGTTTCTTGGCGCCCTGGAAGAGGTCGAGCCGCCCGTCGTTGTCATAGTCGAACCACAACGGGGTTCGAGCGCGGGAGACCGAATAGTCGAGACCGACGGCAACCGCGTGGTCGGTCAGCTTGCCGCCGGAGTTGATGTAGAGCTGGTTGGGACCATTGCCCTGTCCCTCCTGGGCGCCGACCAGCACTACCAGATCGAGCTTGCCGTCATTGTCGACGTCCGCCCACGCGGCGCCGTGCTGGTCGCCCCACTTCGCACCGACGATTGGGCTCGGTTTCACCATCACCCGGCTGGTGACAGCTTCAAAGGTGCCATCGCGCCGGTTGTGATAGAGCACCGGAGTGTCATAGTGGTTGCCGACGAAGATGTCGGGATATCCGTCTCCGTCATAGTCCCCCCAGGCGCTGCCGCTCGCGAGACCGCCCATGGCCGGGCGGGTTCCCACCCCGGCGCTGGCGGTGACGTCAGTGAAGCTCACGCGTTCCACCCCGGTTGCTCGACCGGCGGGCGCGGTGGTCGGACCCGCCAGCGCTGTCCCGCTCGTGCCAAGGCCCGCGACCAATAGGGCCCCGACAATCGCGCTGTTCCTGCGATGCATGTCATTCCTCACAACTGAACTGTTCGAGCAGCATGCGTGCTCTTTCGGACGAAGACGATTCGCGCCTTCCTGGGAGGATCACGTCGTCTCGTGCCGGTCACCCAGGGTGAGTCTAACCGCGGTTTTTGCGCTGGTATGCCGGGTGGGCGGCCTACGACCGCAGGTTGCGTGGGCGCTATCGTCGCCCGATGGGGCATTTCATCGACGGTGCGGTGGCGTCGGGAGACACGCAGGGACGTGCGGAGGTCCGCGACCCCGCGACTGACGAGGTCATTGCCGAGATCGACATCGGCGGGCCGGTGGAGATCGACCGCGCGGTAGCCGCGGCGAAGAAGGCCTTCCGCGGATGGTCGCACACCCCGCCCGGCGAACGCTCCGCGATTCTCCTGCGGTGGTCGCAGGAACTGGCGACTCGCGCCGAGGAATACGCCCGGGTCGAGTCGCGTCAGGCGGGGAAACCGATCCGTCTCGCGAGCGAATTCGACATCCCGGGCACGATCGACAATGTCGCCTTCTTCGCCGGTGCGGCACGCAATCTCGAGGGCAAGGCGAGCGCGGAATACTCCGCAGACCACACCAGCAGCATCCGCCGAGAGCCGGTCGGCGTGGTCGGCTCGGTTTCGCCGTGGAACTACCCGCTCCAGATGGCCGCATGGAAGATCCTCCCGGCGGTCGCTGCCGGCAACACCATCGTGCTCAAGCCCGCGGAGAACACCCCGCTGACCTCGGTCATGTTCGCGGAAGCGGCGGCCGTGGCGGGTATGCCGCGCGGCGTCGTCAACGTCGTGGTCGGCACCGGCGTCGTTGCCGGCGCGGCCCTCCTCCGTCACTCGGACGTCGACATGGTCTCGTTCACCGGTTCGACCCGGGTGGGACGCACCGTCCTCGAAGCCGCCGCAACGACCATCAAACGCGTTCACCTCGAACTCGGCGGCAAGGCACCGTTCGTCGTCTTCGACGACGCCGATCTCGACGCCGCGATTCACGGTGCGGTGGCGGCTAGCCTCATCAACTGTGGTCAGGACTGCACGGCCGCGACCCGGGCCATCGTCCACCGGTCCCTCCACGACCGCTTCGTCGACGGCGTCGCCGATCTCTATCGCGTCGTGCGGATCGGCCCCACTTCGGACCCCGCGACCGACCTCGGGCCGCTGATCTCCCAGGCGCACCGCGAGCGAGTCGCCGGTATCGTCGAGCGGGCACGTGGGTACGCGCGCGTCGTCACCGGTGGTCGGGTGCCTGACGGTTTCGACCGGGGTGCCTACTACGAGCCCACCCTCATCGCCAGCGTCACACCCGGGACGGAAGCGTTCACCGACGAGATCTTCGGACCGGTCCTGACCGTGACGCCGTTCGATGACGACGACGCGGCGATCGCGATGGCCAATGACACGGCATACGGCCTCGCCGCGTCGGCCTGGACGAGGGATGTCTATCGGGCCCTCCGGGCGACCAGCGACATCCGCGCCGGGTGTGTCTGGGTCAACGATCACATCCCGATCATCAGCGAGATGCCGCACGGTGGGCTCAAGTCGTCGGGTTTCGGCAAGGATATGTCAACGTATTCACTCGACGACTACACCGTCGTCAAACACGTCATGTTCGATCGCCGCGCGCAGGCTGAGAAGTCTTGGCACAGAACGGTCTTCACGACCGCCTGAGGGTCCTGGGGGAGAGGCGAGCCCGATCGCAGAGACCGCGTCCGCAAGCTGCGACGGGCACGTTCGCCGAGAATTGCGGCTTGACATCTGCCGGAATCGTTGCGGACACTTCTTGGACGCGCCGCCGGGTCAGGCCTGGTCGCGCTCCGAGGCCCTGGCACCCCCGAGCCGTGGCCGACACGCCGGAAGGTCCCCCGCTATGTCCGGTTCGCCCAGCGTCGGCGACGTCACGCAGCCGTCCCTGATCGATCCCGCCCACACCGAGGCCGACAACCCCGCCACGTTCAGCAGGCGCACGTCCCTCGCGGGACTCGCGGGCCTGGCGGTGCCCGCCCTCGCGGGCGCCGTGCCGTCCATCGAGATCGGCCGGACGTATGCCGCCCGCGGCCGCCCCATCACCGAACTCAAGAACATGATCGGCGTCAACGTCGTCACGTCGACGAAGTCCGGCCCGTATGGCCAGCAGCCCATCCTGCTGAAGGCACTGAAGGATTTCGGCGCCTCGTGGATCCGGTCGCGGATCCACACCGGCAACAAGATGCAGGTGGCCTGGATCAACCAGTTGGCCGCCAATGGGA
>JBDIAJ010000075.1:0-18632 GCA_039812345.1 Nostocoides sp.
CGGCGAGGGCGGATTCCAGGGCCGCGTCGCCGGTGGCGACGACGGTCAGCGGCAGCCGGAACAGGCCCGCGACCCGGTCGGCCTCGGCGCGCAGATGGCCGTCGGGGTCCTGGGCTAGCCAGATCACTCGGGTGAAGTGGCGGAAGTAGTCCTCGTGCAGCTGCGGGTACCGGTCGAGGCCGAGTTCGCGCCATACGGTCCGGTCGAAGGACTTGAGGAGGAAGTCGGTGAGGAAGAACGTCCCCGGCTGCTCGGCCAGCCACCCCTCGATCCGATCCGCGCCCGCGAACAGGTCATAGCAGTGCAGCCCCGGCAGGCGGGCGATCCCATGTCGCTCGCAGACCGCGTCGAGGGCGCCATAGGTGCCGCAATCGGCATATCCGACAACGACTCTGCCGTATGCCGAGACCAGCCCCGCGAGGTGCGCCTCCACCTCGGGCGCGATCTGCTCCGGGTGGTTGTGCAGCAGCGGCGGAAGGGGATGAACGTCAAGCGTCCATTGACGGCGGCGGGCGATGTCCGCGATGTGCAAGGCGATCGCCCCGCAGGCGAGAACGGCGACCCGGCCACTGCGGTCGTCGTCAGCCGGGGAAGGCGAGCTGCTCGACGAAACGGTCGTTGAAGTCGGCCCGGTCGGAGAGTTCGACATACGCCACCTCCTCCAACAGCGCATCGGCGCCCGCGCGCTCACGGGAGGACAGCAACACCATCTTGGCCCCCTCCCCGGCGACATTGCCCGCGGAGACGATCCGCAGGACCGACAGCTTCGGCACCAGGCCGATCCGGATCGCCGCCGCCGGCGAGAGATAGGTCCCGAACGAGCCGGCCAGGAGCACCTGCTGGATGTCGGCGGGGTCGAGGCCGATCTCCTCGCAGAGCAACCGCCAGCCGGTGGCGATCGCCGCTTTGGCGAACTGCAACTCCCGGATATCCCTCTGCGACAGATAGACACAGTCCTCGGGCGGCGCGTCGGGTGTCGGGCGGTGGAGAACGAAGACCCGCTCCTGGCCGACCTTGGTCAACCGGTCGGCGAGCGTCGGCGCGATCCCCGCCGCGTCCTCGTCGGGGACGAACCGGCCGCTGTGGTCGAGCAGGCCGACGCGGACGAGTTCGGCGACCGCGTCGACGAGCCCGGACCCGCACAGACCGACGGCCTCGACCCCGCCGATGACCCCGAGTTCGACGTCGTCACCCAGCTTGACGACCTCGATCGCCCCGTCCGCGGCGCGCATCCCGCGCCGGATGGCGCCCCCCTCGAACGCCGGACCCGCCGGCGCAGCCGTGGCCACCAGCCGCTCCCCGTCGGACAGGACGATCTCGCAGTTGGTCCCGACGTCGACGAAGAGCCGGGCCCGCTTGTCCCGGTCCATCCCGGTCGCGAGCATGCCGGCGACGATGTCGCCGCCGACATAGGCGCCGAGGGCGGGGAAGAGTTCGACGCGGGCACCGGGATGGAGATCGAGCCCGATCTCGCTCGCGTGGATGACCGGGAAATGGTCGTGGGTCATGATGAACGGTGCGACCCCGAGCGGCTCGGGGTCGATCCCGAGCAGGAGGGCGATCATCGTCGCGTTCCCGGCGATGGCCACCTCATAGACCGTCGTCGCCGCGACGCCCGCCTCGGTGAGCACCTGGTCGGCGAGTTCGGCGAGCGTCGCCGACGCGGCCTCCCGGAGCCGGCCCGCCGCCTCGGGATCCATCATCGTCGCGCTGATCCGGGTGATGACGTCCCCGCCGAACGGCTGCTGCCGGTTGAGCATCGACGCGACCGAGCACGGGGTGCCGGTGGACAGGTCGAGCAGGGTGGCGACGACGGTCGTCGTGCCGAGGTCGATCGCCAGGCCGTGGCGCAGCGCCGTCGTGTCCCCGCCCTCGATGTCGATCAGGGTCTCGTCGACGATCACCGCGGTGACCTTGAAGTCGTTGTCCCGCAAGACCTTCGGCATCCGCCTCAGGGCATACAGGTCGGGATGGAGGTCGAGATCGTCGATGGCGTCGAGCACCCGGCGCAGGTCGGTGCGCTGGTCGCCGAGATGCGGCTCGTCGAGCTCGAGATAGCGCTTCTGCACGGCGGGCCGAAGGATGACCTGCCGGCCCACCCCGACGGTCGCCGCCTTGGGCCGGGTGACCAGCGGGGGCACCTCGATGTCGAGATCCCGCGTGGCGGTGACGAGGCAGGCGAGCCGCCAGCCACCCGCGAGCTCCGACTCGGTGAACGTCCTGCGGTCGTGCGAGGTGATCGGCGCGCTGCCCCGGGTGATCCGCACCTTGCACTTGCGGCAGGTCCCGTGGCCCCCGCAGGTGGAGTCGATGGCGATGCCATTCCACGAGGCCGCGTCGAACACCGACACCCCCGGCGGCACGCGATGCTCGCGGCCCGCCGGGCGGAACGCCAGCGTGACCCGCCCGGTGCCGTCGGCACCGGCGAGATCCGCTGCGGCCGAGGCGCTCTCGTGCGCCGGCGGCGGGTCGAGCAGGCCCTCCCGGCGCAGCCCGGCGAGCACGGTGTCACCGGGCGGCGGCGCGTCCGGGTTGGCCGCCGAAGCGGTCGCGTCGCCGGCACCCGGCTGGCCGTCGAGGGGATTGGTCACGGCCGGTCAGCCTACGCGCCGCTCCCCGCGGCTCCGGCCTGGGCCGCCGCCGCGGCCGCCTGCTCCGCCGCCTGCTTCGCGCGGTGCATCCGGATCCACGTCCCGCCCCACTCGTCGTGTCCGAGAAGCAGATCGGCGGCGCGCACGGACTCGACGACCTGGGGTGTCCGGGCGTCCATGATCGCGCTCGTCATCCCCGCACCCATGGCGAGCGGCAGCCAGGCGGCGTTGATCGCGTGGCGGCTCGGCATACCGAAGGAGACATTGGAGGCGCCGCAGGTCATGTTGAGTCCCCAGCGGGCCTTGATCTCGCGGATCGTCGTCAGCGCCGACTGCCCGACCGAGGAGTCGGCGCCGATCGGCATGGCGAGGGGATCGATGACGATGTCGTCGATGGCGATGCCATACTCCTGCGTCGCCACCCGAACGATCTTGCCCACCAACTCGATCCGCTTCTCGGCCTCCATCGGGATCTCGTCGGCGTCGTTGGGGAGGGCGATGACCGCGGCGTCGTACTTCTTGACCAGCGGCAGGATCGCCGCCATCCGCTCATCCTCCGCGGTGATCGAGTTGACCAGCGCCCGTCCCTCGTATGCCGCGAGCCCCGCCTCGAGCGCCTCGACCACCGAGGAATCGATGCAGATCGGCAGGTCGGTCAACGACTGGACGAGCCGGATCGCCTTCTCCAGCAGCTCCGCCTCGTCGGTCAGCGGCACCCCCATGTTGACATCGAGGACGTCGGCGCCGCCGGCGACCTGGGCGGCGACATCCTTCTCGATGAGCGAGAGGTCCCCGGCGCGCAGCGCCTCCTGGAAGACCTTGCGGCCGGTCGGGTTGATCCGCTCGCCGATGATGCAGAACGGCCGCTCGTGGCCGATGACGACCTCCTTGGTCGCCGATCGGATCACCGTCTCCCGCAGGGCGTATGCCGATTCGCTCACGACCCCGCCCCGACCAGCGCCCGCTTGCCGGCCAGGAGGTCCTTGGCCTTCTTGACGGTGGCGGAGGCGTCCGCGGCATAGCCGTCGGCACCGACGGCGTCGGCATACTCCTGGGTGACCGGGGCCCCGCCGACCATGACGATGACCCGGTCGCGCAGGCCGGCCTTCTCCAGCGCGTTGAGATTCGCCTTGAACATCGGCATCGTCGTGGTGAGGAAGGCGGAGAAGCCGACGATGTCGGGCTGGTGCTCCTCGATCGCGGCGACGAACTTCTCGGGCTTGACCTGGACGCCGAGGTCGATGACCTCGAAACCGGCCCCCTCGAGCATGATGTTGACGAGGTTCTTGCCGATGTCGTGGACGTCGCCCTGGACCGTGCCCATGACGAACTTCCCGACCGTCTCGACCCCGGTGTCGGCCAGCAGCGGGCGCAGCCGCTCCATCGCACCGGCCATCGCGCGCCCGGCGATGAGCATCTCGGGGACGAAGAAGTCGCCGCGCTCGAACCGCGCGCCGACCTCCTCGAGGCTCGGGATGAGGGCGTCGAAGAGCAGCGTGCCCGGCTCCATCCCCATGTCGAGGGCCTGGTTGGTGAGCGACAGCACCTCCGGACCGTTGCCGACGAGGGTCTGCTCATAGAGGCCGGTGAGGATCTCCTCGGGGGTCATGCGGCACCTTCCTGGGTGTGAGTGGTGAGGCGGGTGGACAGGGTGCGGGCGTGTTCGCGCAGGAGCACGGCATACCGGTCGAAGGCGGTGACCATCCGGTCGCCCGGGCCGGAGAGGCCGAGGGCGGCGACGGGCCGACCGGCGGCGTCGAAGATCGGGACGGCGAGGGCGGCGAGCCCGAGCTCCAACTCGTCCACCGCGCTCGCGACGCCGCGCTTGCGGATGCCGACGCACACCCGTTCGAGCGTCTCGCGGCGGCCGAGGGAGCGTGGCGTCGGGGTGGCGAGCCGGCCGGTCGGAAGGGGCAGCGCGCCATACGCATAGAGGACCTTGCCGAGCGCGGAGCAGTGCGGCGGGACCTCGACGCCGACCCATTCCCGCGAGCCGAGGACGAACTGGGCGTCGATCTGAGCGATCTGGACGACGGCGTCCCCGCGGGCGATGGCGAGGTTGACCGTTTCGCCGGTGAGCGCGCTCAGCGACGCCATGACCGGTTCGGCCGCGCTGAGGAGGGGCGCCTCGGGGCGGTGGCGCGCGGCATACGCGACGAAGAGCGAGCCGGGGGCGAACGCGCCGGAGGCGGTGCGGGCGAGGAGACCCTGGCGTTCGAGCGCGGACAGGAGCCGGGAGGTGGTCGACCGGGGCAACCCGCTGCGCACGTGGATCTCGCTGAAGGACAAGGGGTTCGGCGACCGGACGACAAGCGCGACCAACTCGGCCGCACGGTCGACGGCCTGGGTCCCGGTGGCACTCTCGGTGGTCACGCGCGTGCCCGGCGACCCGGCGTCGGGGCTCCCATAGTGTGGAACTGCAATTCCATATCGTGAGGCTAGGATGTGGCGCAGGTCTCAGTCAAGACGGGTCTCGTCCACACTGGGCGCCGAGACGCACCCGCCGTTGCTCGAAAGGACGCCGATGTTCCGCAACACGATGCCGCGCTACGAGATCCTCAGCGAGGACGCGATGGCCACCCTCGACGCCGGCTGGCGCCGGTTGATCAGCGAGGTCGGGGTCGAATTCATGAGCGAGGAGGCCCTGCGCCTGTTCCGCGAGGCGGGGCAGAAGGTCGTCGACAACACGGTGTTCTTCGACCCGGAGTTCGTCCTCGAGCAGGTCGCCAAGGCGCCGCGCGAGTTCGACATGCAGGCGCGCAATCCCGCCAACAGTGTTCACATCGGCGGGGACGCGATGGTGTTCGGCGCGGTCTACGGGCCGCCGTTCGTCCGCGAGGGCGCGGTCCGGCGCGATGGGACCATGGCGGACTTCGAGAACTTCGCCCGGCTGTCGCAGTCGTTCGCGGTCCTCGACTCGGCGGGCGGCGTCGTCTGCGAGCCCAACGACACCCCGCTCGACAGCCGCCACCTCGATATGATCTATGCGCTGCAGACCCTGACCGACAAGATCTACATGGGCAATGTCGTCTCCGGCGTCAACGCGCGGGACACGATCGCCATGGGCGAGATCGTCTTCGGTGGGCGCGCGTCGATCGAGAAGACGCCCGTCTCGATCTCGCTGGTCAACTGCAACTCGCCGCTGCGCTGGGACGACCGGATGCTCGACGCGCTGTTCGAGTACTGCAAGGCGGCGCAGCCGGTCGTGCTCACGCCGTTCATCCTCATGGGGGCGATGTCGCCGGTGACCATCCCGGCCGCGCTCGTCCAGCAGATCACCGAGGCGCTGTCGGGAATCGCTCTGGCACAGCTGATTCGGCCGGGGTGCCCGGTCGTGTTCGGGTCGTTCCTGTCCAATATCGACATGCAGTCGGGGTCGCCCACGTTCGGGACGCCGGAGTCGGGGATCGGCCTGCTGTGCACCGGGCAGATCGCGCGCCGCTTCGGGCTGCCGTTCCGCACCGGTGGCGGGCTGACGTCCTCGCAGGTCCCGGACGCCCAGGCCGGGTATGAGGCGCTGATGACCCTCATGCCGACCTTCCTGGCCGGGACCAACTTCGTCATGCACACCGCCGGCTGGCTCGAGGGGGGGCTGGTCGCCGGCTTCGAGAAGTTCGTCATCGACGCCCAGATCACCGAGATGCTCCGGCACGAGTTCACGCCGTTGGAGATCGACGAGGCCTCGCTCGCGTATGACGCGCACGTCGAGGTCGGTCACGGTGGCCACTTCCTCGGGGCCATGCACACGATGGAGCGCTTCCGGACCTGCTTCTACCGCCCGTTCCTCAACAGCTCGGAGAACTACGAGCGCTGGATGCGCAATGGCGGCAAGGACACGGCCGCGCGCGCCGGGGAGATCTGGCGCAAGCGGCTGGAGGACTACGTCGAGCCGCCGATGGACGAGGCGGTCAAGGCGCAGTTGCAGGAGTACGTCACTCGGCGGCGCGCCGAACTCGGGGACTGAGGGATCGGCATACGACTCGGGGGCGCCTCGGCGTCCGCCGGCGATTTCGCGTATGCCGCGTGGCTCAGTCGAAGACGACCGTCCGGTCCCCGGCCAGGAAGACCCGCGAGTCGCAGTGCCAGCGCAGCGCCCGGGTGAGGACGCGGGCCTCGACCTCCTCGCCCGCGCGGACGATCTCGTCGGCGACCATCCGGTGGTCGACGCGAATGACGTCCTGCTCGATGATCGGCCCCTCGTCGAGGTCCGCCGTCACATAGTGCGCCGTCGCCCCGACGAGTTTGACCCCCCGCGCGAACGCCTGGTGATAGGGCTTGGCCCCCTTGAACGACGGCAGGAACGAGTGGTGGATGTTGATGATCCGCCCCGACATCCGCGTCGCGAGTTCGTCCGAGAGCACCTGCATATAGCGCGCGAGCACGACGAGGTGGATGTCGAGGTCGTCGACGAGCCTCAGCAGCGCCGCCTCGGCCTCGGGCTTCGTCGCCGGCGTCACCGGAATGTGGTGGTAGGGAATGCCATAACTGCGCGCCAACGGCTCCATGTCCGGGTGATTGGAGACGATGGCGGGGATCTCCATGTTGAGCGCGCCGCTCTTCCACCGATAGAGCAGGTCGTTGAGGCAGTGCCCGAACCGACTCACCATGATCAGCGTCCGGTATGGCGCCCGCGCATCCCAGATCGCCCACTCCATCCCGAATTCGTCTCCGATCGAGGCGAATCCGTCGCGCAGCTCGTCCAGGGTCAGCCCATCCCGCACCGACTCGACGTTGACCCGCATGAAGAACTGCCCCGTGCGCCGGTCGTCGAACTGCTGGCTCTCGACGATGTTGGCGCCTCGGTCGGCGAGGAAGCCGGCGACCGCCGCCACGATGCCCGGCCGATCGGGGCAGGAGAGGGTCAGCACGTACTCCGAGGACATGGTGGCGATGGTAGCGACGGCCCAGCGAACAGCACAATCTGCACCGCGCCGCGTATGACGCAACAACCGCCGGTCGTGAATCCGGCCCGACGGCGCACTGACAGACCCTTGACCGCGCCCCCGCCGAGCACGATGCTTGGTGCCGATGCAGCACTCGGTTGCATCATCCGCAACCATCGGCGGTCGCTACCAGGGGGGAGGGCGTGTGTCGGACCTCTTCGTCGCCGGCCAGTGGGTCGCCGCGGCCGCCGGCGGCCGGCGCACCATCGTCTGTCCGGCCGACGGGAGCGTCGTCGGCGAGGTGGACGAGGCGAGCGAGACCGACACCCTGGCGGCGATCGGCGCCGCGCGGGCGGCCTTCGACGACGGCGCGTGGGCGACCCGACCGATGCCGGAGCGCGCCGACCTCCTCGGTCGCGTCGCCGACCTCCTCGAACGCGACCGCGCCCAGATCGCCCGCATGGAGACCCTCGACACCGGGAAACGCCTGGTGGAGAGCGAGTTCGACGTCGACGACGTGGTCAGCGTCTTCCGCCACTACGCCCAGGTGGGCGCCCAGGCCCCGGCCCCCCGGCCGGTCGTGACCGGCCGCGACGGGATCGCCTCGGCCGTCGTCACCGAGCCGGTCGGTGTGTGCTCGCTGATCACGCCCTGGAATTACCCTCTGCTGCAGGCGAGTTGGAAGCTCGCTCCGTGCCTGCTGGCGGGCAACACGTTCGTCCTCAAACCGAGCGAGATCACCCCTCACTCGACGATCCATCTCGTGCGCCTGCTCCAGGAGGCCGGCCTGCCGGCCGGCGTCGGCAATCTCGTCCTCGGCACCGGGGCCGGCTGCGCCGGGCCGTTGTCGAGCGACCCGCGGGTCGACCTGGTCTCCTTCACCGGCAGCCTCGCCGTCGGCCGGCACCTCATGGCCGCGGCCGCGCCGACCGTCAAGCGGGTCGCCCTCGAACTCGGCGGCAAGAACCCCAACATCGTCTTCGCCGACGCCGACCGCGAGGCGGCCCTCGACAACGCCCTCACCGCCGTCTTCCTGCACTCCGGCCAGGTCTGCAGCGCCGGCGCCCGGCTGCTGGTCGAGGAGTCGATCGCCGAGGCGTTCGTCGACGACCTGGTCGCCCGGGCGATCCACATTCGGGTCGGCCACCCGCTCGACCCACAGGCCCAGACCGGCTCGCTCACCTCGGCCCAGCACCTGCGCAAGGTGGAGGAGTATGTCGCGACCGGCCTGGCCGAAGGGGCCCGGCTGCGCTGCGGGGGCCGCGCACCGGAGGGCGCGGCATACGCGGGCGGTTTCTACTACCTGCCGACGATCTTCGACCGGTGCCGAGCCGACATGCACATCGTGCAGGAGGAGTCGTTCGGGCCGGTCCTCACCGTCGAGACGTTCACGACGGAGGCGGAGGCGATCGCCCTGGCCAACAACACGATCTACGGCCTCGCCGGGGCGGTCTGGACCGGCGACGAGGACCGCGCCGCGCGCGTGGCCGCCCGGCTGCGCCTGGGCACGGTGTGGATCAACGACTACCACCCGTATGTCGCCCAGGCCGAGTGGGGCGGCTACAAGCAGTCCGGGGTCGGCCGGGAACTCGGCGCGCACGGCCTCGCCGAGTACCAGGAGACCAAGCACATCTGGCGCAACACCGCGCCGGCAACGTCGGGGTGGTTCGCATGACCGTCGGCCAAACCGGCACCGGCCGCCTCGGGCGCGCGCTGGCCCGGACCACCCTCGGTCCGGCACCGGCCCGCGTCGACATCGTCATCGTCGGCGGCGGCAGCGCCGGCTGCGTCCTCGCCAACCGGCTCTCCGAGGACCCGGGCACCGAGGTGCTCGTCCTCGAGGCCGGCCGGGCCGACCTCCGGATCGACCCGTTCATCCACATGCCGGCCGCCCTTCCCTTCCCGATCGGGAGCCGGTTCTACGACTGGAAGTACGAGACCGAGCCGGAGCCGTTCATGAACGGCCGGAGGATCTATCACGCGCGGGGCAAGATCCTCGGCGGCTCGAGCTCGATCAACGGGATGATCTTCCAGCGGGGCAACCCGATGGACTACGAGCGGTGGGCCGCTGACCCCGGCATGCAGTCGTGGGACTACGCCCATTGCCTGCCCTACTTCAAGCGGATGGAGACCTGCCTCGCCGGTGCCGACGAGTGGCGGGGTGGATCCGGTCCCCTGGTGCTGGAACGCGGCCCGGCGACCAACCCGCTGTTCGGCGCCTTCTTCGCCGCGGCGCAGGAGGCCGGCTACCCGATGACGGACGACGTCAACGGCTACCGCCAGGAGGGTTTCGCCCCGTTCGATCGCAACATCCATCGCGCGCGCCGCCTCTCGGCGGCCCGCGCCTACCTCCACCCGGTCATGCACCGGCGCAACCTCCACGTCCGCACCATGGCCACCACCACCGCCATCCGGTTCGACGGGACCCGGGCGGTCGGCGTGGAGTTCGAGGCGTTCGGGCGGCGCGCGAGCGTCGAGGCCGGCGAGGTGATCCTCTGCGGCGGGGCGATCAACACCCCGCAGCTGCTGTTGCTCTCCGGGGTCGGCCCGGCGGGCGATCTGCGCCCCTTCGGGATCAAGGTGATCGCCGACCTGCCGGGCGTCGGCCGGCACCTGCAGGACCACCTCGAGGTCTACATCCAGCACGCCAGCAAGGAGCCGGTCTCCATCGCGCCCGGCCTGAAGTACCGCAACCGGCCCAAGCTGGCGGCCGACTGGCTCTTCCGGCGCCGCGGGCTCGGCGCCACCAACCACTTCGAGGGTGGCGGCTTCGTGCGCAGCAACGACGACGTCGACTATCCCAACCTCATGTTCCACTTCCTCCCGATCGCCATCCGCTACGACGGCACCAGCCCGATCAAGGGTCACGGCTATCAGGTCCACATCGGCCCGATGTACTCCGATGCCCGCGGCACCCTGACCCTGCGCAGCCGCGACCCCCGGGACAAGCCGCGGATGGTCTACAACTACCTGTCCACGGATCAGGACCGGCGGGAGTGGGTCGAGGCGATCCGGGTGACCCGCGAGATCCTGGGGCAGCCGGCCATGGCCCGCTTCAACGCCGGTGAGATCTCCCCGGGCCCGGACGTGCAGACCGACGAGCAGATCCTCGACTGGGTGCGCGAGGACGCCGAGACCGCCCTGCACCCGAGTTGCACCGCCCGTATGGGGCTCGACGCCGACTCCGTGCTCGACCCACTCACCATGCGCGTCCACGGCACCGAGGGCCTTCGGGTCGTCGACGCCAGCGCCATGCCGTATGTCACCAACGGAAACATCTACGCACCGGTGGTCATGCTCGCCGAGAAGGCCGCCGATCTCATCGGAGGTGCGACGCCGTTGCCGCCCTCCGATGCACCTTGGTACAACCACCGCGAGGGAATGCCCCTGTGGCCGCCCGACGACCCCCGCAACGCGGGGCCGACCTGATCGGAGCACCAAATGACGCAGCCCGCCATGTCCGTGCAAGGCCTCTGGAAGATCTTCGGAGAGAAGGCCGAGCGGCTGATCGGCACACCCGACCTGCAGTTGTCGCGCAAGGAACTGCAGGCCAAGACCGGGCACGTGATCGGGGTGCGCGACATCTCCTTCGACGTCGCGCCGGGAGAGGTCTTCGTCGTCATGGGCCTGTCCGGATCGGGCAAGTCCACGCTGGTGCGGCTGATCACCCGGCTGATCGAGCCGACCGCCGGCAAGGTCGAGCTCAACGGCGAGGACATCACCGCCTTGTCGGACGACGCCCTGCGCGAGATCCGGCGCAAACGGGTCTCGATGGTCTTCCAGCATTTCGGTCTGCTCCCGCACCGCAAGGTCATCGACAACGTCGCCTTCGGTCTGGAGGTGCGCGGCGAGGACAAGAACGCCCGACGCGGCCAGGCGCAGCGCATGGTCGACCTCGTCGGCCTGTCCGGATACGAGAACAACTACCCCGACCAGCTCTCCGGAGGCATGCAGCAGCGGGTCGGCCTGGCCCGCGCACTGGCCGCCGATCCGGACATCCTCATGTTCGACGAGCCGTTCTCGGCGCTGGACCCGCTGATCCGCCGGGACATGCAGAACGAGGTCATCCGGCTGCACGAAGAGGTCGGCAAGACGATGATCTTCATCACCCACGACCTGCAGGAGGCGCTCAAGCTCGGTGACCGCATCCTCATCATGCGCGACGGCCAGATCGTGCAGATCGGGGCACCCGACGAGATCATCGGCGCCCCGGCCGACGACTACGTCAAGGACTTCGTCTCCGAGGTGCCCAAGGCCCACGTGCTGACCCTGAAGTGGGTCATGCGACCGCCGACCAGCGCGAGTGAGGGCGTCGGGTCACCGACCCTGCGCGACACCGAGATCGTCCGCGAGGCGGCCCGAACCGTCCTCAACCACAAGGGCGTATGCCGCGTCGTCGACGCCGCCGGCGACTTCGTCGGGGTCGTCGACGACCAGGACATCCTGCGCATCGTGGTCGCCGAGGCCGACGGCGCGCCGTCATGACGACGACGCTCCCGACGCCGGCGGCGACCAAGGAGGAACAGCCGTATGTCGACCCGGTGGGCGAGCGGCATACCGGTCGAAAGCTGTTGGTGGTCCTCGCCTTCTGGCTGATCTGCTGGGCGGTGCTGCGCGGCCGGCAGACCCTCGCGCTGCCGAACGCCGACACCAATGGGCTGCACGAGTGGCTCAACCGGGTCCGTGACAAGTTCCAACTGATGGCGCAGGACAACTGGTTCTTCCACGGCGTCCTCGGCGGGATCGGCTCCGCCTTCGACAAGGTGGTGGGCTTCCTTCAGGCCCACTCGAGCCTGATCCTGCCCGGCGACTGGGTCGGGTGGTTCGGCGTGTTCGCGTTGCTGGTCTGGGTGACCTATGCGCTCGCCGGGTTGCGGCCGACGCTGATGGTCGGGGTCTCGCTGCTGCTCTTCGGGGTCTTCGGCCTGTGGAGCCCGAGCATCGACACGCTCATCATCACTTTCGTCGCCGTGCTGATCTCCTGCGTGATCGGGCTGCCGGTCGGGATCGCGATGGCCCGCAGCAGCCGGGTCTCGGCGGTCGTCACCCCGGTGCTCGACGTCATGCAGACGATGCCGGCCTTCGCCTATCTCTCCCCGGTGGCGCTCTTCTTCGGCATCGGCCCGGCAACCGCCGTCGTCCTCACCCTGATCTACGCCCTACCGCCGCTGGTCCGCATCACCGAGCACGGGATCCGCGCGGTCTCCGCCAACACGATCGAGGCGGCCCGCTCGCTGGGCGTCACCCGCGGCCAGTTGTTGCGGCACATCCAACTGCCGATGGCCAAACGGACCATCGTCGTCGGCATCAACCAGTGCACCATGGCGGCGCTGTCGATGGCGACGATCGCCGCCCTCGTCAACGGCCCCGGGCTCGGCCGCAACGTCGTCGACGCCCTGCAGACCCTCAACGTCGGGCAGGCCTCGGTCGCCGGCATCGCCATCGTCATCATCGCGATCATGCTCGACCGGACGACGACGGCGGCCAGCGAGCGCACCGAGAAGTCCTCCGAGGGCCGGGTCGGCAGCGTCGGCTATCCCGGGTTGTCGACCAAGGTGATCCTCGAGCACCTGCCCCGGTGGGCCACCGAGGAGGCCACGCGGCCGCGTCGCGGCCCGGTCCTCACCGCGGCCGGGCGCCGGCTGGTGCTCGGCGTGCTCTTGCTCCCCGCCCTGGCCGCCTGCCTCTATTCGACCCGGTGGATGCAACTGGCCGTCTTCCCCGACGTCTCGAACGTCCCGGTTCTCAAGGAGATCTCCGGCGGGCCGCTCGCGCGGCATATCAACGGCTTCACCGACGCCGTCGTCAGCGCGCTGAGCGGGATCTGCACCGCCTTCAAGAACGGCGTGACCTACGGCTTCCTCAACCCGCTCCAGTCGCTGATGGCCAACTGCCCCTGGTGGACGATGGCGATCGTCATCCTCGCCGTCGCCTACCTCCTCGGCGGCTGGCGCCCACTGGCGATCAGCGCGGCCTGCGAGGCGGTCATCTTCGGCACCGGCCTGTGGAACGATGCGATGGTCACCTTGACGATGACCCTCGTCGCCACCGCCATCGTCATGGTCATCGCGGTGATCCTCGGTGTCGCCATGGGCCGCAGCCGACGGGCCGACATCATCATCAGACCGTTCCTCGACGGCTTCCAGACCATCCCCGCCTTCGTGTATCTCGTTCCGGCACTTGCGCTCTTCGCGGCCACGCGGTTCACGGCCATCGTCGCCGCGATGGCGTATGCCGCCCCGATCGCCACCAAGCTGGTCGCCGACGGCATCCGCGGGGTCTCGCCGAGCACCGTCGAGGCGGTCCGCTCCACCGGCAGCACCACCTGGCAGATGATCGCCAAGGTGCAGCTGCCGATGGCCCGCGAGGCCCTCGTCCTGGCCACCAACCAGGGCCTGCTCTATGTCCTGTCCATGGTCGTCATCGGCGGCATGGTCGGGGGCGGCAGCCTCGGCTACATCATCGTCCAGGGCTTCTCCCAGGGCCAGCTCTTCGGCAAGGGCCTCGCCGCCGGCGTCGCCATCACCGCCATGGGCGTGATGCTGGACCGGATCGCCCGCTACGCCGCCGAGCGGTACGGCCGGTGAACCGGCAGGAAGGGAGGCCCCCGATGGCCCGACGCGTGATCCGGCTGGTGCCGGCCGGCCTCGCCCTGACGATGGCCCTGGGACTGTCCGGCTGCCTGGGGGGCAATATCCCCCGGACGGCGCGCCAGAGCGGCGCCGGCTCCTGCGGCAACCTCCGCATCGCCGTCAACCCCTGGACCGGTTACGTCTCCAACGCCCACGTCATCGGGTATGTCGCCGCCTCCCGCCTCGGCTGCAAGGTGACCTACCCCGAGTTGAAGGAGGAGGTCAGCTGGCAGGGCATGGCCTCGGGCTCGATCGACACCGTGGTGGAGAACTGGGGCCACCCGGACCTGATGAAGAAGTACGTCACCGAGCAGAAGACGGTCGAGGATGCCGGGCTGACCGGAAACGACGGGATCATCGGCTGGTACGTCCCGCCGTGGATGGCCCAGAAGTATCCCGACATCACCGACTGGAAGAACCTCAACAAGTACGCCGACCTGTTCAAGACCAGTGAGTCCGGCAGTCAGGGCCAACTCCTCGACGGCGACCCGAGCTATGTCACCAACGACGAGGCCCTCGTGACCAACCTCAAACTCAACTACAAGGTGGTGACCGGCGGTTCGGAGGCGGCGCTGATCACCAGCTATCGGCAGGCGGAGAAGAACAAGACCCCGCTGCTCGCCTACTTCTACGAGCCGCAGTGGTTCTTCTCGGAGATGAAGCTGGTCAAGGTCAACCTGCCGCCCTACACCGACGGCTGCGACGCCGACCCGAAGACGATCGCCTGCGACTACCCCGCCTACAAGCTCAACAAGCTCATCTCGACGAAGTTCGCCCAGTCCGGCTCACCGGCGGTCGGGCTGATCAAGAAGTTCTCCTGGACCAACGACGACCAGAACGCGGTCTCGGAGATGATCGCCAACCAGAGCCTGTCGCCGGACGCCGCCGCGCAACGGTGGGTGGAGGCCCATCCGGACAAGGTCAAGGCCTGGCTGAGCTGACCCAGGGGTTAGTGTCTCGCCATGCGCAACGCGGCCAGGGAGACGCCCGTCCAGTCCGTGGACCGGGCGGCGACCATTCTCGACCTCCTCGCCGGGGCCGGAGAGCTGGGGGTCACCGATGTCGCGCGCCGGCTCGAGGTCCACAAGTCGACCGCCTCCCGGCTGCTCGGGGCCCTGGAGAAGTGGGACCTGGTCGAGCAGGTCGAGGGGCGCGGCAAGTACCGCCTCGGGGTCGGGCTGCTGCGTCTGGCCGGGTCCGCTGCCGCCGGGCTCGACGTCGTCGAGCAGGCCCGTCCCGTATGCCGCCGCCTCGCCCAGGAGACCGGGTTCACCGCCAACCTCGCGGTGCTCTCCGGCGACCAGGCGCTCTACCTCGACCAGGTCGCCGGCAGTTCGGCGCTCCAGTCCTATAACTGGGTCGGGCAGCGAATACCGTTGCACGCCACGAGCAACGGCAAGGTGTTGCTCAGCGAGATCGACCCGGCGACCGTCCACGCGCTGGTGGGCCGGCCCACGGCATACACACCGAACACGATCGTCGACCCGGCCGCCCTCGACCGCGCCCTGGAGCGGGTCCGAACCCAGGGCTATGCCGTCGCCGTCGACGAGTTCGAGGACGGCCTCAGCGCGGTGGCCGCACCGGTCCGCAACGCCCATGGCGAGGTCACCGCGTCGGTGAGCCTGTCCGGGCCCAGCTTCCGGCTCGATCACGACCGGATCGCGGAGATATCGACCCTCGTGGTCGGTGCCGCACAGGAGATCTCCCGCAGGCTCGGCCGGCGGGCGAGCGGCTGATACCGGGGCCCGAGGCGCCGATTCCTTGACCACCGGTGTGGCCCGCGCCACACTGGTGTTGCGCACACAGCGCGGTGTTGCGCATCACGCACCGACGAGGGAGTGGGTCATGTCGAGCACGGTCGAGGAACGCGGCACCGAAACACACGAGAAACCCAGAACCGACCGGGCGGTGTTCGGCATCGCCGCCACCTTGTCTTTCGTCTTCCTCCTCTATGGCGCGATCGCGAGCAAGAACTTCAACAAGACCGGCGGATCGATCCTCAGCTGGATCACCAGCAATTTCGGCTGGTTCTTCGTGCTCACCAGCGCCGCCTTCGTCATCTTCTCGATGTTCCTCGCCTTCACCCGCTACGGGAACATCAAGCTGGGCCCGGATGACATGGAGCCGGAGTTCACGACGTTCTCCTGGGTGTCGATGATGTTCGCGACCGGGATGGGCATCGGACTGATGTTCTATGGCGTCGCCGAGCCGCTGACCCACCTCAACACCCCGCCGATGGGGATGGCCGAGCCGGGCACCGACAAGGCCGCCCACCTGGCCATGGAGTACACCTTCTTCCACTGGGGCGTCCACCCCTGGGCGATGTATGCCGTGATCGGCCTCGCGATCGCCTACTTCGCCTACAGAAAGGGCCGCGGCAATCTCATCTCCGCGGCGTTCGGACCGCTCCTCGGCCGGCACGCCGAGGGCGCCCCGGGCAAGGCCATCGACGTCGTCGCCATCCTCGCGACGCTGTTCGGCTCGGCGACCTCGCTCGGCCTCGGCGCCCTGCAGATCACCGGTGGCCTGGCCAACGCCTTCGGCCACGCGAAATACGGCAGCACCGCCGCCGTCCTCGTCATCGTCGTCCTGACGGCCTGCTTCGTCGTCTCGGCGGTGTCCGGGATCGACAAGGGCGTCAAGATCCTCTCCAACGCCAACGCCGTCGCGGCCGCGCTGCTCGTCCTCTTCCTCTTCGTCGTCGGGCCGACGGTCTTCATCCTCGGCACCTTCACCGAGTCGCTCGGGGGCTATCTCACCCAGCTGCCGGCGATGAGCTTCCGCACCGGCGTCTTCGGCGGCAGTTCGTGGCTGTCGGGCTGGACGATCTTCTACTGGGCGTGGTGGGTCTCCTGGACCCCCTTCGTCGGGATGTTCATCGCCCGGATCTCCAAGGGCCGCACGATCCGCCAGTTCGTCGTCTATGTCATCCTCATCCCGAGCTTCGTCTCCTTCCTCTGGTTCTCCATCCTCGGCGGGTCGGCCTTCGACCTCCAGTTGCGCGAAGGCCGCGACATGAAGGCGCTCATCGACTCCGGGCTGGAGAACACGCTCTTCGGGACCCTGCGCGACTTCCCGCTGTCGGGCTTCACCGTCGGCCTGACCGTCTTCCTCATCGCGATCTTCTTCGTCACCGGCGCCGACTCGGCGTCGATCGTCATGGGGATGCTCAGCCAGCGCGGCAACGAGGAACCCAACCGGCTCATGGTGGTCTTCTGGGGCGTCGCGACCGGGGCCATCGCGACCGTGCTGCTCCTCGCCGACCCGGAGAACGGGCTCCAGGCCCTGCAGACGGGCGTGATCATCGTCGGCTTCCCCTTCCTCTTCGTCCTCATCGGGCTGTGCGTCTCGCTGTGGAAGTCGTTGCGGACCGAGCCGTTCGAGTCGACCCTCCGGGGCCGGCTGCGCTCGACCCTGCGCACCCATGACCGGGAGATCGACGAGCTCGAGGACGAGATCGAGGAACTGGAAGCCGAGTTGCGCCAGCGGCGTAGCGACGCGGCGACGTCCTGACCGATTCGCGCCGACGATCCGGACCCGCTCTCGCGGCGGCGAGCTCTCGGCAGCGAGACCCGCCACCGCTACCATTGGTGCACATCGTGAGTTGAGTTGCGACATACGCAACTTAGGACAAGGAGTGACATGGCAACCGTGCCCGCCACGGCAAAGTGCGTCGTCATCGGCGCCGGCATCGTCGGCAATGGTCTCGTCTACCACCTGGCCGACCTGGGGTGGCGAGACATCGTCCAGATCGACAAGGGCCCGCTGCCCAACCCCGGCGGCTCGACCGGGCACGCGAGCAACTTCATCTTCCCCGTCGACCACTCCCGCGAGTTCGCCGACATCACCGCCGACTCGGTGCGGCAGTACAAGGAGATGGGCGTCTTCACCGAGTCGGGTGGGTATGAGGTGGCCCGCACCGAGGAGCGGATGGAGGAGCTGCGCCGCCGGATGAGCAGCGCCAAGGCGTGGAGCATCCCGGCCGAGCTGCATACGCCGGAGCAGGTCGTGGAGAAGGTGCCCTTCCTCGACCCGAGCGTCATCGTCGGGGCGGCCTGGTTCCCGACCGTCGGCGTCGTCGACTCCCTGCGCGCCGGCACGATCTTCCGCGAGAAGGCCCAGGCGCTCGGCGCCCTCACCCTCGCCCCCAACGTCGAGGTGACCGGGATGCGGGTGGTGGACGGTCACATCCGCGCGGTCGAGACGACCGCCGGCACCATCGAGGCCGACTGCGTCGTCATCGCCTGCGGCGTGTGGGGCCCGAAGCTGGCGCGGATGGCCGGCGCGCACATCCCGCTGACGCCCGCGGTGCACCAGATGATCTCGGTCGGCCCGTGCGAGGTGCTCGCCGAACGGCCGGGTGAGATCTCCTTCCCGATCGTGCGCGACATGGACACCTTCTGCTACGAGCGCCAGCACGGCTCCGACATGGAGGTCGGCTCCTACGCCCACCGGCCGATCCTCATGGACGCCGAGGAGATCCCGAGCATCGAGCAGGCCAAGCTCTCCCCCACCGAGATGCCGTT
>JBDIAJ010000076.1:0-18519 GCA_039812345.1 Nostocoides sp.
CGACACATTCGCTCAAACCATCACCGCCGTCCTCGGGCTACAATTCCTGAAACTCGCCTCGTGAATAAGCCTCAGGGCATGGCTATGGGAACGTCGTCGACCAGCACACAAGTGGTCGAAGGCACGCCATTTGGCATCTGAGACCCTACAACTCGCAATGGGCCACCACGAGCATCAGCTTCTGGCACATTCCATCGACCGCCTGAGGTGAATATGAAACACCGACTGCCCCTTGCCACAGGGCTCTCTACTATTGTTTTCCTCGCCACGAATGCGGTCGGTGCCAGTGCCGGTGACCACGTACGGCTGACCGATCAGGCGGCGGCCATCGCCGCTTTCGAACGCGCGATGTCGGCGCGACAGACGATCAATTCCGTCCCCTCAAGCGGCAGGGTCTCTGACGCCGCCTACCTGAGGGAACTCGGGTCGGAGCGCGAGACGGCGTTGCGCAGACTCTTCGTTGGCGCTCAACTCGAGGCAGAGGGACGTGCGTTGAGGGCCGCCCTGGGGCTCATCGCCGGAGGAAATTTCCGCCCGGTCGGTGGAAGCGCCGATGCATTCTCTTTCTCGTCCGTCAAGTCTTTGGGTGCAGACAAGGTTCAGCTGACCGGAGCCTTCGTGGCGCATTCAACGATGTATGAGAAGGATGGCCGCGGCACTTGGGTGCGCGAGACACCGTCAAACACATTGAACTTCTCGGCAACCGTCGAGCGCATCTCCTCGTCGGGCCCCTGGCGTGTGGCGGCATTCGACTGGGACTTCGCGCCGGGAAGTGAGCCCTGAGCTGACTGGATGCGTGGCTGCTGCGCCCCATGCGCGACGAGCGTGCCCGCCTGAGGCCGGGATCGGCATACGACCACGGTCCGGACGTCCTCCACGGCGTCCGGGCCGCGTCGTGTCGCGGGGTATCTCACATGTGAGGTACCATGGTGTCTCGTGTCTGACGACTATCTCAATCGAATCGGCAACCTGATCCGGGACGCGCGGCGTCACAAGGGCATGACCCAGACCGACCTCGCCACCTCACTCGGCACCAGCCAGAGCGCCGTCGCGCGCATCGAGCAGGGGGGCCAGAACCTCAGCCTGGAGATGCTCGCCCGCATCGGCGAGGCCCTCGACAGCGAGTTCGTCTCGCTCGGGCACAGCCAGCCGCAACACCTGCGCGTCGTCGGTGGGGCGCCGCTCTCCGGGACGATCGAGGTCAAGACGTCCAAGAACGCCGCCGTCGCGCTCCTGTGCGCCGCCCTGCTCAACAAGGGCCGCACGACGCTGCGCAGCCTGGCCCGGATCGAGGAGGTCAACCGGATCGTCGAGGTGCTCGGCTCGATCGGCGTCCGCACCCGCTGGCTGCCCGGCACCAGCGACCTCGAGATCGTCCCGCCGTCCCGGCTCGACCTCGAGGCGATCGACGTCGACGCCGCCCGCCGGACCCGGACGGTCATCATGTTCCTCGGGCCGCTGCTGCACGAGTTCGCGCGCTTCCAACTCCCGTACGCCGGGGGCTGCGACCTCGGCACCCGCACCATCGAGCCGCACCTGATCGCGCTGCGCCACTTCGGTCTCAACGTCTATGCGACCCACGGGTTCTATGACTGCTCGGTGCAGGTCGGGGTCGGGCCGGAGAAGCCGATCGTCCTGACCGAGCGGGGCGACACGGTCACCGAGAACGTCCTCATGGCCGCGGCCCGCTACGACGGCGTGACGGTCGTGCGCAATGCGTCGTCCAACTACATGGTCCAGGACCTGTGCTTCTTCCTCCAGAAGCTCGGCGTGCGCATCGAGGGCATCGGGACGACGACGCTGACCGTCCACGGGGTCCCGCACATCGACGTCGACGTCGACTACCAGCCCAGCGAGGACCCGATCGAAGCGATGAGCCTGCTCGCCGCCGCGGTCGTCACCGACTCCGCGATCACCATCGAGCGGGTGCCGATCGAGTTCCTCGAGATCGAGCTCGCCACCCTCGAGACGATGGGCATGCGCTATGACGTGACGCCGGAATACGTCTCGGCCAACGGGCACACCCGCCTGGTCGACCTGACGACGATCCCCGGACCGCTGAAGGCACCCGCGGACAAGATCCACCCGATGCCGTTCCCCGGGCTCAACATCGACAACCTCCCGTTCTTCGCGCTCATCGCGGCGAAGGCGGAGGGAACGACGATGATCCACGACTGGGTCTACGAGAACCGGGCGATCTACCTCACCGAGCTGACCAAGATCGGCGTGCGGGTGCAACTGCTCGATCCGCACCGGGTCATGATCACCGGTCCGACGCCGAAGTTCCGCGCCGCGGAGGTCGTCTGCCCACCCGCGCTGCGGCCGGGTGTCGTCGTCCTCCTGGCGATGCTCGCCGCCCCGGGGGTGTCGGTGCTGCGCAACATCTACGTCATCAACCGCGGCTATGAGGATCTCGCCGAGCGACTCAACGCCCTCGGCGCGACGATCGAGACCTTCCGGGACATCTGAGCCGTCCCGAGGCCGACGCGCGTCGCGTCAGGCCAGCGCGAGCCGCTGGCCGATCCGCGCCGTGGCGCCGGCGGGAACGGTGGCGAACCGGTCCAACACGGCGGCCGACTCGACGCAGACGAACTCGGGCCACGCGTCGCCGAGGTCGGCCATGCCGGCCGCCTTGTCGGCGAACGGATTCCACACGACCGTCTGCACATCGTCGACGCCCGTGACCACGATGGTGCGCCCGAGCACGGGGTCGGTGACCGTGACCGGGCCGCTCGCGACGTACACCCGGTCGGTCTCGCCGGTCAGGACGACCGGACCCGCCTGCCGCCTGACCACTCCCCCGTCGACCTTGTCGACATAGTCCGCGCCGTCGAGGCCGTCGATGGTGATCCGCCGGACGTCACCGACGCGAAGGTAGGTATGCAGCGCCCACTCGACATCGACCGCGACGGAACCGGCGCGGACCGCGAGGGTGACGTCGAACCTCTCGCCGACGACGACGGTGTGGGTGAACACCGCGTCCGGCGGCCAGTCGGCGGCGGCGGGCAGAGCGGCACACGCGTCGGGCGGGAGCGTGAACTCGGCGGTGACGACGCCGTCGTCGTCCCGCGCGCCGGTCAGCGTCCACGGCGCGGCGCGCAGGAAGCCGTGCGCCGGAGTCCGGTCGCCCCCGCGGCCGGGCCCGAACCACGGCGCGCAGAGTGGGATTCCGCCGCGGATCGCGGCGCCAGGCTCGAACCTCGTCCGGGGAGAGACGAACAGCAGGCCGTATGCCGATCCCGCCGGCGTCCACGACGTCACCGTCGCGCCGTGGAGACTGATGCTCGCGGCCGCGCGCGCCGAGGCGATGCGCACCGCCCCCAGGCCCGCGGGGCCGGGGTGGACGGTGACGCTCGGCGGCAGGGGGATCGTCATGGCCCCACGGTAGCGGGGCGCCTCAGGTGCCGAGGCCGCCCGCGGCACCGTCGATGTCGCGGCGGGCCTGCTCCTCGCGGGTCGAATAGCGGTCGACCCGCTCCTGTCCGGTGATCGCGGCGATCCGGGCCATGAGGAGGTCGGTGATCTCGCGCCACGCCTGCGGGTCGTCCTCGCGGCCGCGCCAGGGGGTCAGGTCGAGCGGGGCGCCATACGTCACCCGGACGTGGCCACGCTGGGCGCCCTTCGAGGACCCGGGGAGGCGGACCTCCCGGGTTCCGGTCACGCCGACGGGCACGATCGGCACCCCGGTGGGGAGCGCGAGCCGAGCCACCCCGGTGTGGCCGCGGTAGAGCCGACCGTCCGGCGAGCGCGTGCCCTCGGGGAAGATCGCGACCACACCGCCGCCGACGAGGATCCGGCGCGAGGTCTCCAGCGCCGGATTGGCCGACGTGGCGCTCTCCGGGTCGATCGGCACCTGACCGATCGCGCTCAGGAACCAGCCGAGCGCCCGGCCGCTGACGCCGCGACCGGCGTAGTACTTCGTCTTCGCGACGAAGATGACCTTCCGCGGGACGCCCATGCTGATGCCGACCGGGTCGACGAACGCGATGTGGTTCGCGGCGACGATGAACGGTCCGGAGCGCGGCAGATTCTCCCGACCGCGCCAGCGAAGCCCGAAGTACCACCAGGCGATCGGGCCGAGGCCGACGAACTTGAAGAACCAGTACCACATACGAGATCGCGTCCGCGGTCGATCAGCGCGCGAGCGCGGTGGCGATCGTGTCGGGGGTCAGGCCGATCCGTTCGAGGACCTGGCCGCGGGTCCCGTGATCGAGGAACGCCCGCGGTATGCCGAAGGTCGTCACCGGGGTCGCGATCCCACTGGCCCGCAGGGCAGCGGCGATCTGGTCGCCGATTCCGCCGACGGCGACGCCGTCCTCGACGACCGCCACGCGCGCGGCGTCGGCGGCGAGCGGGAGCAGATCGGGTGACACCGGGAGCACCCACCGCGGGTCCACGACGAGGACCCGCTGACCGTCGGCGGCCAGCTTCCCGGCGACCGTCATCGCCGTGGCGACCATCGACCCGACCGCCACGAGGAGGAGGTCGGCGGGGCCGCCGTCGGTGTGGTCGGCGACCACGTCGAGGGTGCCGATCTCGCGCAGGGCCTCGATCGGCGCGCCCACGCTCCCCTTGGGGAATCGGACGACCGTGGGCGCGTCGGCGACGTCCACGGCCTCGCGCAGTGCGCGACGGACGGACTGGCCGTCGCGGGGGGCGTTGAGCCGAAGGCCCGGGATGACCCCGCAGATCGCGAGATCCCACATCCCGTGGTGGGAGGCGCCGTCGGGGCCGGTGATCCCGGCCCGGTCGAGGACGACGGTGACGCCGGCGTGGTGCAGCGCGGCATCCATGAGGAGTTGGTCGAAGGCCCGGTTGAGGAAGGTCGCATAGACGGCGACGACGGGATGGAGCCCGGCATACGCCAGTCCGCTGGCCATGGTGACGGCGTGTTGCTCGGCGATGCCGACGTCGATGATCCGGTCGGGATGGGCCTGGGCGAACGCGCCGAGCCCGACGGGGATCATCATGGCCGCGGTGACGCCGACGACGTCGGGGCGTTCGGCACCGAGGGCGAGCATCTCGTCGCTGAACTCGTCGGTCCAACTGCGCCCGGCGATCTCGAACGGGAGGCCGGTCTCGGGGTTGATGACGCCCACCGCGTGGAACTGGTCGGCGTCGTCCTCGCGGGCCGGGGCGTACCCGCGGCCCTTCTGCGTGAGGACGTGGACGAGGACGGGGCCGTTGAACGCCTTGGCCCGGCGGAGGGCGGACTCGAGGGCCTGGGGGTCGTGGCCGTCGACGGGGCCGACATACTTCAGCCCGAGATCCTCGAAGAGTCCCTGCGGGGCCACGACGTCCTTGATGCCCTTCTTGACCCCGTGCAGGGCGCGCTCGACGGTGCGGCCGACGACCGGGGCCCGGCGGATCGTCGACTTGCCCCAGTCGAGGAACTGCTCATACCCCTGCGTCGTGCGCAGCGTCGCGAGGTGGTCGGCGAGGCCGCCGATCGTCGGGGCGTAGGAGCGTTCGTTGTCGTTGACGACGATGACGAGGGGCAGGGTCTTGTCAGCGGCGATGTTGTTGAGGGCCTCCCACGCCATCCCACCGGTCAGCGCGCCGTCTCCGATGACCGCGACCGTATGCCGACCCCGCTCCCCCGCGATCGCCCGCCCGCGGGCGATGCCGTGGGCCCAGGAGAGGGAACTCGAGGCGTGCGAACTCTCGACGATGTCGTGGTCGGACTCCGCGCGGCTGGGATAGCCGGACAGACCGCCCTGGGCGCGCAGCCCGCTGAAGTCCCGGCGACCGGTGAGGATCTTGTGGACATAGGACTGGTGGCCGGTGTCGAAGACGATCGCGTCGCGCGGGGAGTCGAAGACCCGGTGGAGGGCGATCGTCAGTTCGACGACGCCGAGGTTGGGCCCGAGGTGCCCGCCGGTGCGCGAGACCGCGTCGATGAGGAAGCCGCGCACCTCCGCCGCCAGTTGGGGGAGATCTTCGGCGCGCATCGCCTTGACGTCCGCCGGCCCGGCGATCTGCTCCAACACCCGCACGAGTCTAGTTGCTCGCTCACCGACCAGCCGCTGGGCGCACCGCGCCTTCACGAGGTCCCCACATCCCCCTCCCCGTCGAGAGGCCGGTTCAGGGTCGTCGAGAGGCCGGTTCAGGGTCGTCGAGAGGCCGGAGCTTCGCGACGAAGGTCCGGCCCTGAAGCGCCTCGTGGATCAACCGCGCGCCGCGGGCGGCGGCGACGAGCCGGACCCCTTCGTGCTCCAGCCCGTTCATCAGCGCCGCGATCCCTTCGGGGGGGACATAGTCCGCCATCTCCACCCGTGCCTCGCGGTAGGCCTGACGCATGGCGACCAGCTGCGCGTCGATGTGGCGACTGGCGAGCCAGGCGAGCGCGACCGGATGACGGCGCCACCCGGCATACGCTCGATAGTCCGCCGGGCAGTGATCGAGCAGCCAGGACACCGCCGGCACCTCCCACCCCTCGACCTGGGGTGGCGGCACCGCGCCGGGCCATCCGGGTGGCCCGGCCGTCGGCCGGCTATCGAACATGGCATCGATATTACTCGGGTCAGCGGATGTCGACGATGACATCCTCCGGCAGATCCTCGACCTCGACCCGGCCGTCGGCGGTGAGCACGACGGCGAACGACGTCCCCGCCCAGCGCAGCCCGTCGACCCGCAACGGGCCGAATGGACACGGCCGCATCGGATGCAGGGTGAGCCGCCCGCTCGGGACGTCCGCCGCGATCCCGAGCACCCCGGTGACCACGGCGGCCGCGGCGGCCGCGGCCCACGCCTGGGGGCGGCACGAGGCCGGATACGGCGCCGGCCGATGACCGATGGCGTCACCCGCGAAGAGTTCCGGCACCCGATAGCCGAAGGGCGCGGCCGCGGCGACGAGGCCGAGGGCGACCTGCGCCGCCTGCCGCGACAACCCCTCCTTGACCATGCCCAGCAGGGCCACCGCGGTGTCGTGGGTCCACACCGAGCCGGTGTGATAACCGATCGGGTTGTATGCCGCGTTGTCCCGCGACAGCGTGCTGATCCCGAACTCCCCCAACAGGTTCGGGGACATGAGCGTCTCGACGACCGATGCCGCCTCGGCCGCGCTCAACGCGCCGCTGCCGAGCGCGTGCCCCATATTGCTCCCGACTCCGTCGACCGGTCGGCCGGCTCCGTCGAGGGCCATCGCCAGATAACGGTGCCCGTCGCGCTCGACCCAGAACCGCTCCCGGATCCGCTGCGTCATCGCCTCGGCCCACTCCCGCCACTGCCCGCCGTCTCCCGCCCCGAAGGCTTCGAGCAGGTCGGCGGCTCCCCGGGCGGCCTCGACGGCATACGTCTGCGCCTCGAGCAGGGCGATCGGCGCGTCGGCGATCCGTCCGTCGTGGAAGCGCATCGAGTCCCCGGAGTCCTTCCACCCCTGGTTGGACAGCCCGTGCCCGGTGGCGTCGACGTAGCGCAGCACCCCCAGCTCGTTGTCGGCGGCACCGCGAATCCACTCCATCGCCGCGACCATCGCGGGCAGGAGTTCGCGCACGGCGTCGTCGTCCAGGCCCCAGCGCCACGCGTCGTGCAACAGCACCACCCACAGCGGCGTCGCATCCACCGTTCCGTAGTAGGTCGGGGGTGTCTCGAGGCCGCCGACATCGAAGAAATCACCGCGTCGCACCTCGTGGAGGATCTTGCCCGGCTCCTCGGCCGCTCCCGGGTCGATGCGCACGCCCTGCCGGCGCACCAGGGTCCGCAGCGTCCCCAGCGCGAGCGTGGTGTCGAACGGCAGCAGGAAGCGCGCCGCCCACATCGAGTCGCGTCCGAACAGGGTGAGGTACCAGGGCGTCCCGGCGGCGGCGAACACATCCTCCGGGGCCTGCGGGTCGGTCAGCAGCAGGTGTCGCAGGTCGGTCAGGCTGATCCGGAACAGATCGACGAGGCGCCGGTCCCCCGCGGTCACCGCGACAGCGCTCCAGTCAACCCGCCCGGCCCCGGCGTCGGCGTCGAAGTGGGAGGCCACGAGTCGCTCGGCGACCACCCGGAGCACCACCGTCACCGGTATGCCGTGCTCGAGCCGCAGCGCGAACTCGAGGACGCTCGGCTCGCCGGCACTCCCGGCCTCGCACCTGTCCGCGGCCGGTTCCGTGGTGACGGTCGTCGTATGCCGCTCATCGGCCCACGTCACTCCCCCGGGTGTCGTGGAAGCGGCCAGCAACGGCCCCGGCGCGGCGCCCCCCTTGATCGCCGCGAGGTCCGCCCCATCACCGCCGAGGCTCACCCGCATCCGGGCCGCCACCGCCCGATCGGCACGAGAGACGAGGGTGATCGTCTCGACCATCGTCGGCCCGTCCAGTCGCCGGTCGAGATGCACCTCGATCGTCGGGTCGGGTCCGTCGTTCCCGAGATTGCGGGCGCAGGCCCAGATCTCGGTGTGATCGCCGGTCGAGGCGACCTGGATCGGGACCGGCACCTCGCCGTCGAGTTCGAGCACGTGCCGGCTGAGGATCCGCCGGTCGTCCACGAGCAGTCCGGTGCCCGGAAGCTCGAACCCGCCGCACCTATCCGACAGCACGGTGGCCGGCCCGTCGACGGCGATCTCGAGGTCGTGCAACCACGGCTGGCGGTGGGGCGCGAGCGTCACGGCGCTGGCCTTTCGTCGTTGGCCTGCACCGACGCCCAGCGGGTGACACCCGCCAGCGCTTGACAGACCGGGCTGAATCGGTCACAGTTTGAGCGATCTGATCGTTCAAATCCACCGACAAGCACGATAATGGGTTTGAACGATCAGAGAGCCGGGAACAAAATCTGTCCCATTGTCGCCGATCCGTCAACGAGGAGGGAGCAGCAGATGTCCGCTGGCCGCGTCACCATCCGCGATGTCGCCACCGCTGCAGGCGTTTCCCGGCAGACCGTCTCCAACGCGCTCATCCATCCGGAGCGCCTGAAGGCCCCGACACTCGAGCGCGTCCAGGCGGTCATCGACGACCTGGGCTACCGCCCGTCCAACGCCGCCCAATCCCTCCGCTCGCAGCGCACCGGTGCGGTCGGCTTCGAACTCCTCTCCTACGGCGAGGCCAACCGCAACGAGGTCGCCTTCCCGTTCACCGTGGCCCTCGGCGAGATGGCGATCGGGCACGGATGTCACCTGGTGACCTTCAGTTCGGCCGGGGCCCAGTCCCTGACCGAGGGGTATGCCGACATGGTCCGCGCCCAGGTCGTCGACGCCTTCGTCATCGCCGACACCCACCCCGGCGATCCGCGCCCCGACTGGCTCGACCGGGCCGGCGTGCCGTATGCCGCGTTCGGCCGCATCTGGGGACGCGACGACATCACCTCGTGGGCCGATGTCGACGGGGCCGCGGGCCTCGCCGACGTCACCACGCACCTCATCGATGCGGGCTATCCGCGGGTCGGCTTCCTCGGCTGGCCCCAGGGTTCCGCGGTCGGTGACGACCGACGCGCCGGTTGGGCGAACACCCTCGCCGCCCACGGCCTCTCCCTCGGCCCCGAAGGCACGTGCGAGCAGGACCTGCACGCGGCGACCCGAGCGGCATACCCCCTCCTCGACGAGGTCGGACGCGGCGGCGCGATCGCGTGCGCGTCCGACCTCCTCGCGGTCGGCGTCGAACGCGCCGCTCGCGACCGCGGCTGGCGTCCGGGTCTCGACATCGGGATCACCGGCGTCGACGACTCGGGGATGGCCGAGATGTTCGACCTGACCACGCTCGCCCAGCCCCTCACCGCGATCGCCGACCATCTGCTCGGCCTCGTGCACAAACGACTCGAGGGCGGTCCCCCGCCGGAGGCCGGTTCCCTCTTCCGGCCGACCCTCGTCACCCGCGCGTCGTCGCGGTCGGATCACTGAGCCGACCGCCTCCGACCCCGCGTTCCCCCCGGGCCGACCGGTTCGGGCCGCTGCTCCACGCTGATTCACCTTCCGAAGGGACACCCGAAATGCTGATCACCCACCGTCGTTTCGCCGCCCTGACCGTCGCCGCGGTCGGCAGCCTCACCCTCGCCGCCTGCGGTGGCGGCGGCTTCGACTCCTCGTCGTCCTCGACGTCGTCGAGCGCCGCGGGCAGCACGAGCGCGAGCGCGAGCGCCTCCGCCTCGGCGTCGGTGCCGACGGGGGTCGCCCTCAAGATGCTCATCGCCTCCTCGGGTGACGCCGAGACCAACGCCGTCAAGGCCGCGACCGACGCCTGGGGCAAGAAGACCGGCAACACGGTCGAGGTGACCGTCGCCTCCGACATGGACCAGGAACTCGCCCAGGGCTTCGCCGGCGGCAACCCCGCCGACGTCATGTACATGGATGCCAGCAAGTTCGCGACCTTCGCCAAGCAGGGTTCCCTCGAGGCGTATGCCGACAAGATCGCCGACAACGACAAGTTCTACGAGTCGTTGCGCAAGACCTTCACCTACGACGGCAAGCAGTACTGCGTCCCGAAGGACTTCTCCTCGCTCGCCCTCGAGATCAACACCGACATGTGGACGAAGGCCGGCCTCACCGACGCCGACATCCCGACCACCTGGGATCAGCTGGTCGCCGTCTCCAAGAAGCTCACCACCCCCAAGGTCGCCGGCCTCGGCATCGGCGTCGGCATCGACCGCCTCGGCGCCTTCGTCGTCCAGAACGGCGGGTGGTGGCTCAACGCCGACAACACCGCGGGCGCGGCCGCGGACACGAAGGTCACCGACGCCCTGAAGTTCGTCCAGGACAACGTCAAGGCCGGCAACTTCAAGATGTCCAACGACCTGGGCGCCGGCTGGGGCGGCGAGGCCTTCGGCAAGCAGCTCGCGGCGATGACGATCGAGGGGAACTGGATCAAGGGGGCGATGACGAACGACTACCCGAAGGTCGGGTACAAGGTCGTCGAGCTGCCGGCGGGGCCGGCCGGGAAGGGCACGCTCATGTTCACGCAGTGCTGGGGCCTGGCCGCTGACTCCAAGAACAAGGAGGCCGCGATCGATCTCATCAACTCCCTCACCACCGTCGACCAGCAGATGGCCTTCGCCGACGCCTTCGGCGTCATGCCCAGCCGCACCGACGCCGCCGACGCCTACAAGGCCAAGTACCCCGACGACGCCGCGTTCGTCGCCGGTGGCGACTACGGCCACGGCCCGATCAACGTCCCCGGCCTGACTGACGTCGTCGCCGAGCTCAACAGCCAGCTGGAGAAGATGAGCACGGCCGACATCGCCGGGGCGACCAAGTCCTTCGACGACAACGCGGCTTCCGCCATCGGCGGCTGAGTCCCTCCGCCCCACTCTCGTTCGCGGACACCGGGCCCCCGCCCCCACTCGGGCCCGGTGTCCGGGCACCCATTCGTCAAGGAGGTCGTATGGCGCGCTCCAAGTCCGGTGACCCGATGCGTCAGCCGGTGGCCGGCTGGCTCTTCGTCACCCCGATGATCGTCATTCTCGGGCTCTTCCTCATCGTCCCGATCGTCATGGCCCTCTGGGTGTCCGTGAGTGACTGGACCGGTCGAGGAACCCCGTTCGGCGGCAACACCCACTATGTCGGGTTCAAGAACTACACCGACCTGTTGACCAAGCAGGGCCTCGCGCGCCAGGACTTCATGACCTCGATGCGCAACACGTTCTACTACGTGCTCGGGGTCGTTCCGGTGCAGACGGCGCTCGCCCTGTTGCTCGCCGTCCTCGTCAACCAGAAGTGGCTCAAGGGGCGGACCTTCTTCCGCACGGCGTTCTATTTCCCCTCGGTCGTCTCCTCGGTCGCCATCTCCCTCGTGTTCCTCTATCTCTTCTCCGGGACCGGGGCGATCAACGCCATGCTCAACTGGTTCGGCATCCACGGCCCGAACTGGTTCTCCGACCCCCGCGGCTTGATCCATCTCGCCGGCAACGGCCTCGGGATCTGGAATATCGACTCCCCGCCGGCGGCATTGGCCGACCACAAGGTCCTGAACCTGTCGCTGTGGGAGTGGATCAAGGGCCCCAGTGTCGCGATGTCCGCGATCATGTTCCAGGTCATCTGGACCACCGCCGGCACCTTCATGTTGATGTTCCTCGCCGCCCTGCAGGATCTCCCGGCCGAGGTGGAGGAGGCGGCCATGGTCGACGGCGCCAACGCCCGCCAGCGCTTCTGGAATGTGACGGTGCCGCACCTGCGCCCGACGATCTTCCTCGTCATCACCCTCGGCATCATCGGCACCTGGCAGGTCTTCGACCAGATGTATGTCATGGGCCAGGGCGCTCCGGCCAAGACGACGCTGACCCCGGCGTTCCTCTCCTACAAGGCGGCCTTCGGCAACCAGAAGTGGGGCCAGGGCGCGGCGATGGCGTTCCTGCTCTTCCTGCTGATCTTCCTGCTCACCCAGGCCCAGCGCTGGCTCCTGCGCGACAAGGACGAGGCGGCGCTGAAGAAGGCCCAGCGCGCGCAGCGCCGCGCGACCCGAAAGGCGGTGTCGGCATGAGCATCAACCCCGTCGCCGAGGATCCCCGGATCGTCGCGGCCGAGGGCGAGACGATGACCAGGCTCCAGACGTCGTCCGGAGACGGGAACGTCCTCGGGCGCTCCAGTGGCACCCGGAAGGCGTTGTTCTACACCCTGCTCGTCTTCTTCGCGCTGATGTACATCTTCCCGTTCATCATCCAACTGGTGACGTCCTTCAAGACGGAGCCGGACGCGGCCGCGCACCCGCTCGGACTCGTCCCGAGCCCGTTCACCATGGAGGCGGTCAACCGGCTCTTCGAGACGAAGTTCCCCCGCTGGTTCTTCAACTCGGTCTGGGTCGCCGTCATCGTCACCCTCGGGCGCGTGTTCTTCAACTCCCTCGCCGGCTATGCGCTCGCCCGCCTGAAGTTCCGCGGCCGCGACGCCCTGTTCACGGCCATCCTCGCCGTGATGGCGGTCCCGGGGATCGTTCTGTTGCTGCCGAAGTTCCTCGCCCTGAAGTACTACGGCATCTATGACACCCCGACCGCGCTCGTCCTGCCGCTCGTGTGCGACGCGGCCGGTGTCTTCATCATGAAGCAGTTCTTCGAGTCGATCCCCCCGTCGGTGGAGGAGGCGGCTCGGATCGACGGCGCCGGGACCTTCCGGACCTTCTGGTCGATCGTCCTGCCGATGGCGAAGCCGGCCCTGATCACGCTGACGATCCTGTCCTTCCAGGGCTCGTGGAACGAGCTGGGGCACTTCATCATCGCGACCAACAAGGACACGCTCTACACCCTGACCCGCGGTATCGCCGGCTTCACCAGCGGCGGGCTCGGGGCCGGGACGAAGTTCCCGATCAAGATGGCGGCCGGGCTCATCATGACCATCCCGACAGCGTTGGTCTTCATCGTCTTCCAGCGCTTCTTCACCCAGGGCGCGAACGCGGGCGCCGACAAGGGCTGACCCCCGACTCGACTCCCGGCCACTGGTCTCCCCGTCGAGAGACCGGTCGCCTGGCCCACGACGGCGACGACACCTGTCCCCCGGGTGTCGTCGCCGTTCGTGTTACGGCTCGGTCGCCAGCGGCCGTCACGGTCGCCCGTCGGCCTTCGCGTGCCGGTAGTTCTGCTCCGGGATCGAGTCGGTGAGGGTGGCGCCCAACTCGCGGGCTACCGCCTGGTAAGTCGGGTGATCACCCGACTTACCAGGCGGTAGCCCGCGTCTCAGACGAGTTCGCCCTGCCGCTCTCCTTCGCCCGGGTCGGTCCCCGGCGCGCGGGGGCTCGTCACGAACTTCGGAGCCATCCCACCAGATTCGACATGACGATTCGCGGATCAGCGCCAGCGCAGCGGCAGGCGTTTGACCCCGCGCTGGAAGTTGCTGCGCAGATAGCCGGGATCGCCCGCCGGCTCCAGCCAGGTGGTCCGCGCGAGCAGGGCCTCCAGCAGGGTGGCCATCTGCGCCCTGGCGAGGTGCGCCCCGAGGCAGAAGTGCGGGCCGTGGCCGAAGGCGAGATGCGGGCGGGCGGGGGTGCCCGCGGCATACCGGCGGATGTCGAAGCGGTCGGGGTCGGCGAAGACGCTCTCGTCCCGGTTGGCCGAACTGAACGAGACGACGACCTTCTCGCCGGCCCGGATGCGTTGTCCCGCAATGGAAACGTCCACGGTCGCGGTGCGCCTGAAGGTCATCACCGGGGTCCACCAGCGCAGCATCTCCTCGACCGCGCTGGGGATCAGCGCGGCGTCCGCGCGCACTGCGCGCTGCGCGTCCGGGTCGCCGAGCAGCGCCACCATCCCGCCCGGTATGCCGTTGCGCACCGTCTCGTTGCCGGCGACGGCGAAGAGCCAGAAGAGGTTCTCGAACTCCTCGAGGCTGACCACTCCCCCGTCGTCGTCTCGCGCGCGCATGAGCAGGGACATGACGTCCGCGCCCGGATCGGCGCGCTTGGCGGCGCCGAGCAGGTGGGCGTAGTGGTAGAGATCGGGCATGCCGGCCCGGGTGCGCGGGTCGGGCATCCGGCCGTCCGGGCCGGGCTCGGGCCGCAGGGCGATCGCCTCCCGCGCCATCGCCGAGGCGCCGGCCGGATCGAAGGCCGCGCTGACGGCGTAGTCGGCGTCCTGCCAACCGATGACCCGGTTGGCCCAGTCGAACATCAGCCAGCGATCGCTCGCCGGCAGCCCGAGGACGTCAGCGAGGGTGAGCAGCGGCAGGTCGGCCGAGACGCCCCTGGCGAAGTCGACCTCGTCCGGCCCGGCGAGCATCCGCGCGATGATGGTATGGACGTGCTCCCGCACACCCGCCTCGAGGTCGCGGACCGCGCGGGGAGTGAACGAGCGGGCCAGCAGCCGCCGCAGCCGCGAGTGCTCCGGTGGGTCCATGTTGAGCATCATCCGCTGGACGAAACGCAGGTCCTCGGGCGATGCGGGGTCACGAATCTGGGTGCCGCCCACGGCCGAGGAGAAGGTCGCGGGATCCGAGAGGACTTGGCGCACATCGGCATACCGCAGGATCAGCCAGTAGCCGGGGCCGGCGGGCCAGCCCGGCAGGGGCGGCTCCTCGACCCACACGATGCTGTGCTCGCGGCGCAGGGCGGCGAGCACGGCATACGGGACGCCCGTGGTGTAGGTCGCCGGGTCGTGCAGCAGCGCGGTGTCGGCCGCGGTCACCCGAAGAAGGTGTTGATCCGGGTGGCGAGGGCAACCGGGGTCTCGAACATCGGGTAGTGCCCGGCGTTCGGCATGACCTCGATCGCGGCGTTCGGGAAGTAGGGCTTCCACGTCTGGTTGACCGTCGCCTCGCCGAGGGCCGGGTCGTGCTCGCCCGGAATGACGAGGATCGGCAGATCCTTGCCCTCGACCTCGGCGAGGAAGTCGGGGCTGGTCCACGCGACGACGGCGCCACGGAAGGCGTCCACGGTCGAATGCGCCAACGACCAGTCGACGATCGCGTCGATGAAGCGGGGGGTCAGCCGGTTACCGGTGGTGAAGTCGACGATCCCGTAGCGCTTGCCGCGATCGTCCGGGGCACCGAAGAAGAGGTCGTGCCCGGCCTCGTCGAGCGGCACCGGCTGGGCGCCGACCGGGGTGATCGCCACGAGGCGCTCGACCCGCTCGGGTGCCCTGGCCAGGACGCGCAGCACTTCGGCGCCGCCCATCGAGTGCCCGACGAGCGAGAACGTCTGCGCGCCGAGCTCATCGGCGAGGGCGAGGACGTCGTCGGCGACCTCGTCGAGGGTGAACGCACCCGCCTCGTCCAGCCGCGCGCCATACCCTCGGTTGTCGGTGAAGACCCAGGTGGCGACCTCCGGGTCGAGGTAGTCGGGGAAGCTGCCCCAGCCGTCGGCGGTGCCGAACCAGCCGTGCAGGAGGAAGACGGTCTTGGGGCCGTGGCCGACGGTGCGGTGCGGAATGGACATGGAAGCTCCTTCGACATCGGTGTCCTCCCCCGAATCTAGGGCCTGTGACGAATCGGCGGATCGACGGGTCCCCGCGACGTGTCGGCAGCTGGCCGAGGGAGCGAGGATCCCATGCTCTGCGTCTGTCGCGTGCTCGCCTCAAGGCCCCGGCGAGACGACCCGCAGGCCGGCCCGGGTGGCCGCGGAAGCCAGCTCCGCGTCATACGTCACCATCGTCGTCGCACCGACCCGCAGTGCGGTTGCGAGGTGGATCGCATCGGCGGCCCGCAGCCGCCAACCGCTCACGGCGGCGGTGTCCAGATCCCTCCGCTGAACATCCACGAGGAGCAGGGAGTCGAGGATCACGTCCGCACGCTCGGGTTCGGGCAGGTCGCGGCGCGCGACGGCGCAGTGGAGCTCGGTGAACAGCAGCCGCGACGCGAGCAACTCGTCGCTGTGGTCGTCGAGTTGGTCGAGGTAATCCTCGAGTTCGGCGGTTCCGGGCTCAGCCACGAGCAATTTCACGGCTGCCGACGTGTCGAGGTAGGCCCTCACCAGGCGCCTCGCAGGTCGTCGAGAATCTCCTTCGATGAGAGGCGCGACGCGCGGGCGAGACCGCGAAGCGACCGGATGGATCGCGTGGGTGAGGTGGCCTGGCCCTCCGCGACGAGGCGGTCCAGGTCGGAGATGCCCAGCGGCGAAAGCCGAGCGACCGCCTTCCCGTGGTTGGTGATGGTGAAGCTCTCCCCCGCCTCGACGCGCGCCAGGATGGCGCTGCTGTGGTTGCGCAACTCGCGGTGCGGGATCGTCGTCATGTCGAGCACCTCCGTCGCAAGCGTAGCAGTGCGCCCACTGGCGGGATCGGTCAGAACGCCGGGTCCAGGGGTGGCGGCCACTCGTGGTGCGGGATGAGGTCGGCGAGAACGCTCTCGATGTCGACACCGAGGACGACCCGGGTGCCGTGGAGGTTGTCCGGGTGGATCTGGCTGATGAACAGCCGGCACCGGCCGCACGGCGGCAGGACATGGAGCAACGTCGTGGTGGGGTCGCGCCATACGGCCACGACAGCGGCGATGCGCCGCTCACCCGCGGTGACCATCGCCGCTATCGCCGCGGCCTCGGCGCAGAATCCCGTACCGCTCGGCGTGTCGATGCAGACGCCGTGGAAGCGGCGGCCGTCAGGCGTCTCGATGGCCGCCGCGACGTCTGCCAACCACCGATCCCCCACCCGGACCGGATCGAGGTATGCCGCGGCCTCCCGGATCAGTTCTGCCCTCACCCCTCGACGCTAGTGCTTCTGGCCGGCGTGTCGCGGCAGGCGGCTCCGCCAGCGGCGAGAAGCACTGATCCGCCCCACCCGAGGTCCGGGAGAGGGCAGATGGTGCCGCGTGCTGCGGGCGGGCCTACTTCGGGCAGGTCCAGTCCAGGGTGACCGTTCCGTCGCCCGCGGCCGAGGCCGTCCCGGCCGACGTCGGGGTGAGGACGGCCGCCCCGCCGGACTGGGCGATGCTCGAGCCCGCGCCACCCGAGGCACCCATGATCGTCTCGGCCTCGTAACGGTTCCCCCCGCTTGTGTAATAGGCACCGACGATCGCCGTGGAGCCGCCCGCACCACCGGCATAGCCCCCGCCGCCACCCGCACCGCCGACGTACAGGACGCCGTACCCGGTGAGCTGGGCGTACGCGGCCCCATTGCCGCCATTTCCACCGCCATTGGCTCCGGTGCCGAAGTTGCCGCCGCTCGAGGCGAGCGTGTACGCCTGGTTCGTGGTCGTGCCCGATGCCGGCGTGCCGGTGGTGAAGGTCGGGATCGTGGCCGCCCCCCCGGTGGCACCGTTCGCGCCGGGGGAGGTGATGGTGAACGTCTTGATCGGGCTGACCACGCCGGTGCCCGTCTGAGTGATGGTGCCGACCGCGGGCGTGGCGTTGCCGGGCGCCGAGGTGCCGGTCGACGAGCCGCCCGAGACCGGTGGGTCGGTGTAGTTCATGGTCGACCCACCGGTGGTATTGGCGTTCCGGGCGAAGTTCCCGCCACCCCCGCCGGCGACCACCAGAGGTGTCGATCCGATGAGGATCGCCGAACCGCCGCCACCACCACCGGATCGCCAGCCGGCGCCGCTCGACGTCGAGCCGTTCCCGCCGTTGCCGTATCCCTTGCCACCCTGAGGTGTCCCACTGACATCGTTGATCTTGGGATCGCCCTGGCCCCCGGCGATGATGGTCAGGACCGTCCCAGCCGGCACATCGATCGTCCCGGTGAGGAGCGCGCCCAGACCCGGGGCCGTGCCCGTGGACCCGCCCCCGCCCCCGGAGCCACCCTGGACGGCATAGGTGATCCGGGTCTTGCACGTGACGGTCACGGTCTGCGTCGCCAAGGCGGTCGACCCGTTGCCCGTCAGGGCGACGTGGAAGGGTGTGGTCGAGCCGGCGCGGCCGCCGGCAGGGTGAGGGCGGGCAGCGTCCAGGCGGCACCGCGCGCCAACGATCGCCGGTCGATTCCGGTATCCGACATGTGCCTGGTCGGGTCGTTCACGCGTCAGAACCTCTCTCGCTCGGAGGCGCCGAACGGTGACGAAGACAGCCTCGAGGGACGGCGCGGCCAGTTCACCGCGAACCGGGCAGGAGGGTAGCGCAGCGATCTATGCAAAGGTCGGGTCCGAGGACGGCCCGGTCATTGTCACTGAATTGATCGAATCCTGTTTGCCGGCAGCAGATTCGAAGGGGTGAATCGGACCGATCGACGGCCGCGCTGCCGTTAGGCTGCGCCGCATGGAGG
>JBDIAJ010000077.1:0-18325 GCA_039812345.1 Nostocoides sp.
TGAACGTCAGTCGAGCGGCCGGGAGAGCGGCAACCGCACGGTGCTGTATGCCGAGTCCACCGTCATCGTGTTGCCGGCGGGCGGGCGGATGGTGAAGTCGTGCTCCGTCTGCAGGATCGTCACGGCGAGGCGGTGGCCGGCGGGGAAGACGTGCTCGGTCGCCTCGAACCGCAGGGGCACCGTGATCCACCTCCCCGGCGTGATCGGGTCGGTCCGCCAGAGCGAGTTCCGGTTCTGCGGATCGGCGAAGCCCATCGTCACCAGTTCCGGTGCTCCCGTCGGCGGGAGGTCGAGGATGCCGATGGAGAGGTTGGCGGCGTCCTGGCCGAGCGCCATCCGCACCGACGCCGAGGCGAACCCCGACAGTCGTGTGTCGGCGGTCAACACCCCCGAGGCGAAGGCGAGCCCGTTGGCCCGCCGGGGGTGGGCGGTGAATCCGGGCAGCGTTTGGTCCGGCCGGTCGGTGAAGGTGAGCCGCCGGGCCCCCGGCCCGGTCCGCAGGGTCAGGTCGGCGAGCGGCACGCTCCGGGCGGTGGTGCCGGGGACGGGCCACGCGGCATACCGGCGCACGTGTCCGGACCAGTCCGCGACGAGCACAGGCAGCTCGTTCTCGACGCCGTTGCGGACGCCGAGGACATAGCGGGTGAACCACCGGATCTGCTCGGCGAGCGGCGGCGGCCCGCCGTGCCCGCCGGGCTGCCAGTAGAGCTTCGCCGGCGTGCCCTGGGCGACAAGCGCGGCATACCAGCGGCCGGCCTGCGACGGCTTGACGTTCCAGTCGGTCAGGCCGTGCGCAACATACACCGCGGCCCTGACCCGGGCGACATGGGCGAGATAGCTGCGCGACTGCCAGAACCGGCTCATATCCCCGGTCCGGCGGTCCTGCCGCCGGGCGAGGTCGGCGATCACCGGCGCACAGATCCGCGGGTTCGCCCGGGTGAGAACGAATTTCGCGAGGATGTCGGCGTCCTCGCCCTGATAGCCCTCCGGAGCGACGACGGCGCCGCCGGCGCGGTAGTAGTCGTACCAGTCGCTGATCGCCGAGATCGGGATGATCGCCTTCAGCCCCTCGACGCCGGTGGTCGCGACCGCATTCGGCAGGGTCCCGTCGTATGACGTGCCGATCATCCCGACATCGCCGGTCGTCCACGGTGCGCTCACTGGCGCGCCCCCCGCATCGACCGCGGACGCGCGCCCGTTCAGCCAGTCGATGACCGCCTCGACCCCGAGCGTCTCCGCGACTCCGCCGGTCGTCGGGCACCCGGTCGACCCGCCGGTCCCGATCGAGTCGACTTCAGCCCACGCGAATCCCCGGGTGATCCACGTCGTGGCCGACCACGTGTCGAGGACCCCGCCGGCCGCGCCTCTCCGTGCCGTCGGGTGATAGAGGTCGTGGTCGACATTGTGGTTCCTGACGTCGTTGACGCCGGCCCAATAGGGGCTCGCCTCCATGATGACCGGCACCCGCGCCGGCGCGTCCTTGCTCCGAGCGAACCGGACCTCGACGCGGTCCGGCTTGCCGTCGCGGTCGGAGTCGGTCGGCACCTGGACCCACGCCCGCCCCTGGATCCACGTGCGGGCGTCCGCCGAGTAGACCGGCTGCGCCTGTCCGTCGAGGACGACCGGCGCCGGGGGTGCGGCCGCCGGGCGCGCCGGCGCCGCTCCGCCCACAACGAGCCCGCTCGCCATCAGCCCGCCCGCCAGGACCACCCCGAGCGCCGTATGCCGCATGCGCCCCACCTCCTGGCGCCTCACCCTAACGGGATGACGCCGAACCCAACCCGAAACGGCCGACCGGAGTCTGAAGGGTGTCGGGCGCGGGCGGCGGGCCGGTGCCACGAGGAGAGGATTCATCATGGTGGTCAAGCGAATTCGCCCTGTCGTCGCCCTGGCCACGGCGGCGGTCGCCGCGGTGTTGGGGTCGGCTCTGGGGTCGACGCCCGGCGCGAACGCCTCCGCCGCCACGGCCTCCGCGGCGACGACGAAGAACGGGTGGATCGCCCTCGTGACCCCGAGCGGGGCGGTCCAACTGCTCAGCCCGAGCGGCACCCGGCAGCGGATCACGACGGTCGACCCGGCGGCATACGACATCCGGGATGTGTCCGTCGACGGCCGGCGGTTCCTGTTCAGCGACGGCCTGGGGCGGGTCGCCGTCTATGACGCCGGCGCGCGGAAGTGGAGTCATTTCCGGGTCGGCCAGTCCGCCGACGTCCGCCTCACCCGGCCAACGGGCGCCGCCGTCCTCGCGACGGTCTGGGATCCGCACACCGGCGCCACGCTGCTCCAGCGCTGGTCGATCGGCGGCGCGTTCCAGGCGACCCTGAACTACCCGAACGTCGTGACGGGACCGCAGGTCGTCCTCCCCTCCGCGGACGGCCTGACCTACATCTCGTCCGGGAGCGCCGGCGGCGGGCTCGAGGTCCACGAGAACGCGAAGGGCACCCCGATCAAGAACCTGCCGATGCCCAACGGGTACCTCTGCGGGCCGCGGCGGTGGTGGGACGCCGGGACCGTCCTCGCCGCGTGCTCCAAGACCGGTGACTACGTGGCGATGAACATCTGGAAGATCCCGCTCGACGGCCGCCCACCCACGCAGCTGTCGGGTGCGGGAACCGACCGAGCCGAGATCGACTGGGGCTGGAAGACCCCGTCCGGCCCGATCGTCGCCCGGGGCGTCTATCTCTGTGGCCCAGCCGAATTCGGCATCCTCGAGGGCGGCGTCATCGCTCATCCGGTGAGCTTCGGGCACAAGCGCCCGGACCTCGTCGGCCTGTCCGGCAACCGCATGGTCATGACGGTCACCGACGGCTGCGAGGGCGGGTCGGTGCCCACCCTGGTGACCCAGGACGTCCGCACCGGTGCCCGGGTCGCCTACGGCACCATCGACTCGGCTGTCGTCATCGACGCGCGCAGCTGAGCGGCGGCGTCGACGAGGTCCGGCTACCCCACGTCGCGGTGACGGAAGGCGGCGAGCCCGGCGGCGGCCAGGGCCGCCGCCAGGGCCGTCATGACGAGCGCGGAGGTGGCGGCGAAGCTGCCGCCGGGCAGTTGGGAGAGATGGTCGAGCGGGGAGATCCCGACGAGCCACCCGGGCAGGTCGAGGATCGGCCCGAACTCCCCGAGCACCAGGGCGGCGGCGAGCGCCGCCCAGCCCACCGGCGCCGTCCACCGGTGGGCCAGCCCGTATGCCGCGAACCCCACTCCCACGAGCAGCCACGCCGCCGGGAGCATCGACCAGGCCGCCTCGGTGAGTGCGAGGGTCGTCGGTCCCTCGACGTCGGCGGCGTTGGCGATGGCCCCGGCGACGACGCCGACGAGGGTCATCAGGAGCAGGGGGAGGGCGAATCCGCCGAGGAGGCGCGCGGCATACACCCGGGTGCGGCTCATGGCGGTGGCGAGGACCGGCTCGGTGCGGCCGAGGCGTTCCTCGCTCGCCATCCGGGCGGCGAGGATGATCCCCGCCGCGGCCGCACCGGCTGCGCAGAAGCGGAGCTCGGTCGCGAAGTAGACGTCGGTGAGCGTCCCCGCGTTGCCGCCCATCTTGCGGAGCATGTCCGCGACCTGCGGGTCGCTCGCCATGCTGGCCACCGACTTGACGAGGTTGCCGACGACGGCGGCGAGCACGGCATAGGTCACGGACCAGCCGATGACCGTGCCGCGATCGACCCGCCAGGCGAGCGCGAGTGGGCTGCGCAGCGACGCGGGCGCGCCCGCGCGACCCGGACGGGCGGGGATGAGCCCGGCCCCCAGGTCACGGCGACCCAGCAGCGCGAACGCGACCCCGAGGCAGGCCCCGGCGAAGACCACGGCGAGAGCGAGCACCCAGAGGCGGTTCGCGCCATACGGCCGGACCTGCCCGACCCACCCGATCGGCGAGATCCATGACAGGACAGAGGCATTCGCCTCGGTGTCGCCGACGGCGCGCATCAGGAACAGCGCGCCCAGTGTCCCCAGGCCGATGCCGGACGCGGCCCGGGCGCTCGTCGTCAACTGGGCGGCGACCGCGGCGACGCCGGTCATGACGAGTCCCGCGACGAGCCAGCTCACGCCGAAGGCGAACGACCCGGCCACCCCCAGACCGAGGGCGGCGAGGCCGGCGACGGACAACAGGGCGGTGACGAGGCTGGTGAGGACGGCGAGGGTGACGGCGGCCGTCAGCGGCGCGCGGCGTCCGACGACCCCGGCGCCGATCAGCTCGAACCGGCCCTCCTCTTCTTCCACGCGCGTATGCCGGCGCACCAGCGCGTGCGTGAGGATCCCGAGGAAGACCGCGCCCAACATGATCGTCTTGAACACCGACAGCCCGCCGAGGGTGGGGACGACTGGGCCATACATCGCCTCGACTGCGGGATTGGAGAGGATGCCGCCGAGTCCCTTCTGCGCGGCGGCGTCGGTCGGATAGAGCGCGAGGGTCGCCTGCGCCGACCCCACCGAGAGGGCGGTGAGGGTGGCGACGCAGACCGGGATGAGGATCCGGTCTCGGCGCCAGGCGAGCCGGAGCAGCTGACCGGTGCCCGTGTAGGCGCTCATCGCCCGGCGGCCGCCTTGTCATAGTGCGCGAGGAACAGATCCTCGAGACTCGGCGGGGTGCTCGTCAGGGTCGTCAGGCCCTGCTCGTCGAGGAGCCGGATCGCCGCGCCGATGTCCGCGGTCTCGACCGAGAAGGTCACTCGCTCGCCGTCGAGGGTGAGGTCGTGGAGTCCCGGGAGCGTGACGAGCCGGTCGGCGGCGATGGGGCGCGCGAGCGTGGCCTCGACGTGGGTCCGCGTGAGGTGGCGCAGGTCGGCGAGGCTGCCCGAGTCGACGATCCGGCCCGCGCGGACGATGGAGACCCGCTCGGCGGCGCGCTCGACCTCGCTGAGGATGTGGCTCGAGAGGAGCACGGTGAGGCCCTCGTCCCGCCGGGCCCGCAACTCGTCCTGGAAGACCCGCTCCATGAGCGGGTCGAGTCCGGCGGTCGGCTCGTCGAGGATGAGGAGCGGGACGTCGCTGGAGAGGGCGGCGACGAGGGCGACCTTCTGCCGGTTGCCCTTGGAATAGGACCGGCCCTTCTTGGTCGGATCGAGTTCGAACCGCTCGATGAGGCTCGCCCGGCGCGCCGGGTCGAGGCCGCCGCGCAGGCGCCCGAGGAGGTCGATGACCTCACCGCCGGTGAGATTGGGCCACAGCGTGACATCCCCGGGCACGTAGGCGAGGTGCCGGTGGATCTCGGTCGCGTCGGTCCAGGCGTCGCGACCGAGGACGGTCGCGGTTCCGCCGTCGGAGCGCAGCAGGCCGAGGAGCACGCGGATGGTCGTCGACTTGCCCGCGCCGTTGGGGCCGAGGAAGCCATGGACCTCGCCCTGCTGGACCGTCAGGTCGAGCCCGTCCAGGGCCGTGACCTGCCCGAATCGCTTGATCAGCCCCCGAGTCTCGATGACAGCAGCCATATCTGCGAGCCTACGCCCGGCGCCCGCCTCGGCCGCCGACGTGGCTCAACTCATCGAGCGGTCACCGTGATCCGTGCGGATTCCGCGAAACCGATGGTGATCGTGGCCTCACCCGGCGACGCATCCTCGGGGATCGTGACGTCGGCGTCGATCAGTCCGGTGGCGTCGGCGTCGACCGTGTCCAGCACCGATTGTCGGGAGTCCTGGCGCCAGACGATCTTCTGGGCCTTCGCCGGGGCCGGTGAGGCGGCGAGGTTGGTGTCCCGGCACCCGTCCACCATGTCCGTCGCGCGCACGTGCACGACATAACCGGCCGCGACCGTGGTCGGCTTCGCGACGGTCTGGGGCGCCGCGCAGGCCGCCACCCCCGCGGTCGACGCCTGCCCGTTCCCCGTCGTGTGGCCACCCGACGACGATTGACACGCGGTGAGCGTGAGGCTGAGGAGGAGCCCGATCGGGGCGACGAGTCCAGGCCTGGCCGATCCCATGCTGGATTGCCCCCCCCGGATCGCTCCCCGCAAGGGTCGGCCGACGGTTGGTCGGCGCGTCAGTCCTTGATGTCGGCGAGCACCTGGCCGTTGGTGACGGTGGCGCCGACCTCGGCCTTGAGGCCGGTGATCGTCCCGGCCTTGTGGGCGTTGATCGGCTGCTCCATCTTCATCGCCTCGAGGACCAGGACGAGGTCGCCGGCGGCGACCTGCTGGCCCTCTTCGACGGCGATCTTGACGATCGTGCCCTGCATCGGCGCCGTGAGGGAGTCACCGGACGCCGCGGCCCCGGCCTTGACGCCACCCGAGCGCCGGGGGGCGACCTTCTTGGCGGCACCGCCGCCACCGCCACCCGATCCGAGCGACAGGCCACCGGGCAGGGACACCTCGACGCGCTTTCCGCCCACCTCGACGACGATCGTCTGGCGTTCCTGGGCCTCGGGAGCGTCGGCCGACCCACCGGCATACGGCGGGATGTCGTTGACGAACTCGGTCTCGATCCAGCGGGTGTGGATCGTGAACTTCTCGTCCGCGTCGAGGGGAGCGAAGTCGAGGTCCTCGACGACCTTGCGGTGGAAGGGGGTGACGGTCGGCATGCCCTCGATGACGAGTTCGGCGAGGGCGCGACGGGAGCGCTCCAGCGCATCCTGTCGGGTGCGGCCGGTGACGATGAGCTTGGCGATCATCGAGTCGAACGCCCCGGCGATCGTGTCGCCCTCGACGATGCCGGCGTCCCAGCGGACCCCCGGCCCCTGGGGGACGTTCATCTTGGTGACCGTGCCGGGGGAGGGGAGGAAGCCGCGGCCGGCGTCCTCGCCGTTGATCCGGAACTCGATCGAGTGGGCGTGCGGCTCGGGGTCGGTGAAGTCGAGAGCCTCGCCATTGGCGATCCGGAACTGCTGGCGGACGAGATCGATGCCGGTGACCTCTTCGGAGACCGGGTGCTCGACCTGGAGGCGGGTGTTGACCTCGAGGAAGGAGATATCACCCTGCGGGCCGACGAGGAACTCGCACGTCCCCGCGCCGACATAGCCGGCGGCCTTGAGGATCGCCTTGCTCGCGCGGAGGAGTTCGGTGTGTTGCGCGTCGGTGATGAACGGCGCGGGCGCCTCCTCGACGAGCTTCTGGTTGCGTCGCTGCAGCGAGCAGTCGCGGGTCGAGACGATGACGACATTGCCGTGCTGATCGGCGAGGCACTGGGTCTCGACGTGTCGCGGGTGGTCGAGGAAGCGCTCGACGAAGCACTCGCCACGCCCGAACGCGGTGATCGCCTCCCGGACGGCGCTCTCATACAGATGGGGGATCTCCTCCATCTCCCGCGCGACCTTCAGGCCGCGCCCGCCGCCGCCGTACGCCGCCTTGATCGCCACCGGGAGGCCGTACTTCTCGGCGAACGCGACGACCTCGTCGGGCCCGTTCACCGGGTCGGGGGTGCCGGGGACAAGGGGAGCGTCCGCGGCCAGGGCGATGTGTCGCGCCTTGACCTTGTCGCCGAGGGAGTCGATGGCCTCCGGCCCGGGGCCGATCCAGATCAGACCCGCGTCGATGACCGCCTGCGCGAAGCCGGCGTTCTCGGCGAGGAAGCCGTATCCCGGGTGCACCGCGTCGGCGCCCGACTCCTTGGCGATCGCGAGAAGTTTGTCCTGGCGCAGATAACTGTCGCCCGGGGTCGACCCGTTCAAGGCGTAGGCCTCGTCGGCGACCTTGACGTGCAACGCGTCGCGGTCGGGATCGGCATACACGGCGACCGAACCGATGCCGCTGTCCTTGCAGGCACGGGCGATGCGGACGGCGATCTCACCGCGGTTGGCGATGAGGACCTTGGAGATGGGGGCCATAGCTTGCGAGCCTAGCGGCCCGGCCCCGCGCGCTGCACTCCCTCCGCGCTTGACCTGCGTCATAACGCGGCCGTGGCGACGCGGCCGCGGTTTCGGGTCGGGCGGGCGCCGCGGCGAGGACCCGGGCGCGCGGCGGTGCACCTACCCTGGTCCGTATGCCGATTCCCGCCATCCCCCTGTCCTCCGGCCCCTCGCCGGTCGCCATCCCGCAGCTCGGTTTCGGGGTCTGGCAGGTCCCCGACGACGTCGCGGCCGTCGCCGTTGCCGAGGCCCTGCGAGTCGGCTACCGGCACGTCGACACCGCCCGGCTCTATGACAACGAGGAGGGGACCGGGCGCGCGGTGCGCGAGAGCGGCATACCGCGCGAGGAGGTGTTCGTGACCTCGAAACTGTGGCCGAGCGACTACCGGCGCGACGCGGCGCTCGCGTCGTTCGACGGGACGATGAGCCGGCTCGGGCTGGACGTGCTCGACCTGTTCCTCCTCCACTGGCCGGCGCCCGGGCGGGGTGAGTATGTCGAGGCGTGGTCGACGCTGCTGGAGCTGCGCGCGAGCGGCCGGGTGCGCGCGGTCGGGGTGTCGAACTTCACCGCGGCGCACCTGCAGCGGCTCGCCGACGAGACCGGCGCGTTCCCCTGCCTCAACCAGGTCGAGCTGCATCCCTATCTGCAGCAGGCCGATCTGCGGGCCTTCCACTCGGAGAACGGGATCGTCACCGAGGCGTGGAGTCCGCTCGCGTCCGGGAAGCGGGTGCTCGCCGACCCTGTTGTGGGCCGGGTCGCGGCCAAACACGGCGTCACGCCGGCGCAGGCGATCATCGGCTGGCATCTCACCCTCGGCACTGTCGTCATCCCGAAGTCGGTGACCCCGAGCCGGATCGCGGAGAACTTCGCGGCGGCGCAGGGGCGCCTGGACGAGGAGGACCTGGCGGCGTTCGCCGCGCTGGACCAGGGCTTCCGGACCGGCCCCGACCCGGACCATTTCGAGGGCTGACCAACCCGCCCGGCCTCCCGCCTCCGCCTCCCACCCGCTGAGGTCTGGTGGTTGGACCGAGGTCGTACCGCACGCGGTACGACCTCGGTCCAACCACCAGACCTCAGCGAGTTGAGCGCGGAGCGGCTGGCGGGTCAGGCGAGCGCACCAGCGATGGCCCGGGTGTGGTCCGGCGAGGAGCCGCAGCAGGCGCCGATGACGTCGATGCCGAGATCGCGCAGGACGACCGCGTGGGCGGCCAGCGCCGGGGGGTCGACGGTGTAGGCGAAGGAGTCGCCGGACACCTCCGGCAACCCGGCGTTGGACTGGGCGACGAGAAGCAACCCGCCGGCCGCGCCCTCGCGCCCGGCTCCGGCCGCGCCGCCCCGCCCCGCCCGGGCGGCGACCAGTTGCGCGGCGATCGTCGCCATCTCCTCCGGCCCGCGCCCGCAGTTCGCGCCGACCGCATCCGCACCGGCATCGGCGAGGGCGGCGACGGCGGCCGCCGGGGTCACGCCCATCATCGTCCGGAGGTTGGTGTCGAAGCTCATCGTGGCGATGATGGGCAGGTGGGGAGCGACGGTTCGCGCGGCGGTGATCGCCGCGGTCGCCTCCGCCAGGTCGCTCATCGTCTCCACCAGGATGAGGTCGGCTCCGCCCTCGACGAGGGCGCGGATCTGCTCGGCGAAGAGGGTCTGCGCCTCCCCGACGGTCAGCGTGCCGAGCGGCTCGAGCAGTTCGCCGGTCGGGCCCAGATCGCCGGCGACGAGGATGCCGTGCCGGTCGGCGACACGGCGGGCGATCCGGGCGCCGGCGGTGACCAGCTCGGCGAGCCGGTCGTCGAGGCCGTTCATCGCCAAGCGCGGCCGGGTGCCGCCGAAGGTGTTGGTGGTGAGGATCTGGGCGCCGGCCTCGGCATACTCCTGGTGCAGCGCCTCGATGGCCGCCGGGTTCTCGACGTTCCACAACTCGGCGACGGCGCCCGGCGGCAGGCCACGCTCCTGGAGCAGCCAGCCGTAGCCGCCGTCGATGACGGCCGGGCGCCCGGCGAGGAGGGTGGTCAGGCGGTTCTCGGTCACGAGGAGGGAGCGTAGCCGCGTCCGCGGGAATGTCCTGGCGCCGCCCCGGGTCGGTTGCGATCATCGCCCGTATGCCGATCCACACCATCCGCCGGCTCGACCTGCGCGCGCGGCCGGGCACCCTGCCGTGGGATGAGTCCCACGCGTACGCCACCGTCGACCTCGTCCTCGACGGTCGGAATCTGGTCGACTGGCTCGCGCCGATCGAGATCGCCGAACGCGGGGAGGCCGTCAGCGGGCGCGCGACCGAGTATCTCGGCCATCCGGTGTCCGCCGACCTGCGGGGACTGCTGCGGGGGACGTGGTCGGGCGATCCGTTCGAGGACTTCGACGGCCGGGTCGCGCTGCTCGGCTGCACGTGCACCGTCATCGGCTGCGGTCCGCTCTGCGCCCGCATCGACGCCGGCCCCGACTGGGTGACCTGGACCGATCTGGTCCGCTACCGCGGCTACGGCGGATTCGACTACGGCGACATCGCCTTCCGGTTCCCTGCTGCCGCGTATGCCGCTTCCCTGGATCGGTGGGAACGAGAGCATCCGCCGTCAACTCCCGCCTGACGCGTGTCAACACGCACCTGACGTGTGTCACGAGCGCCTTGACGCCGTTCAGACCGGCAGGAGGCGAGCGACGAAGTGCCGCAACTGGGCGAGGTTGCGGCACTCGTGCATGTCGACGACCTCGGCATACGCATGGGCGACGGAGTCGCCGGAGTCCCATTGCCGCGCCGGCTCGGGGTTGAGCCAGATGACCGCCTTGGCCCGCTCGTTGATCGCGTGGAGGGCGTCGAGGCCCGGGTCGGTGTGGTTGGTCCGCGCGTCGCCGAGGACGAGGACGACGCTGCGGTGGCCGACCGCGTCGAGGTGGTGCTCGGCGAAGTCGTGCAAGGCACTCCCGTAGTCGGAATTGTTGTGCCAGCGCGCCATTCGCGAGGTGTCGGCGAACGTCGTCGTCAGGTCGGCGCCGGGCGCCGATCGCAGAACGGTGTCGGTCAGCTCGTCGACGACGTTGACGAACCCGAAGATCCGCACCCGCCGGAACTGTGCCGACAGCGCCTGCATGAGCAGGATGGTGAACCGCGAGAAGCCCGCCACGGAACTCGACATGTCGCACAGGAGGACGAGGTCGACCCGGGATCGCGTATGCCGCTGGCGGGCCGGCCGCATCGGCACCCCACCCGTGCCCATCGCCCGGCGCAGGGTCCGGCGCATGTCGATCGGGGCGCCGCGGCCGTGCCGGCGGCGGGCGGCGAGACGGGTCGCGAGCTTGCGCGAGAGCGGACCGATCGCGCGGCGCAGTTCGTGGAGTTCGTCGGGGCCGGCGAGCACGAAACTCGTCTGCTCGGCGGGGGAGCGGACGGCATACCGCGAGATCCGCTCGGTGCCGCGGACCTCGGCGTTGCGGCGGCGGGTCTCGGTCTCGACCCGGCGGCGGAAGGCGGCGACCTGGGCTCGCAGTTCGTCGCGGGAGAAGCCGGCAGCCATGCCGGTGCCGCCGCCCGCGGCCCCGGCACCCCGGCCGATGTTCTGCTGGCGGGCAAGGGATTCGGCCTCGGCGATGGCGGTCTGCGGGTTGAGGGCGTCCAGGGCCTGGGCGGCGGAGTAGGCGCCGAGGGTCGCCTGGTTGGACAGCCGTCCGAGGGCGGCGACGACCTCGGCCGCGAGCCGGTCGAGGCGAGCGGTGTCGCCGCCGGCGAGGGCGGCGGCCAGGTCCGCCCGCAGCCGGGCGGCGACCTCGCGGCGGGCGGCGGGGTCGGTGAGATCTGGGCCGGCGAGGCCGGTGGGATCTGCGTCGGGGACGTGGGCGTCTGGGACGTCGGCGAGCGCGGCCCGGTCGCCGACGGCGGCGGGGAAGAAGACGTCGAACAGGTCGTCGAACACCCGCCGGTCACCCCCGCGCCGCAGCACCGTCGCCGCGAACGCCTCGCGCAGCCGGTCGCGGTCCTCCACGCCGAGGGCCTGCGCCGCCCGGCCCGCGTCGGCGAGGTCGGCGCTGCCGACCGCGAGACCGTGCCCGCGCAGCGCCGCCCCGAACGCGACCAGTCGCCCGGCGAGCGCGTCGCGCGGAGGATGGGGGCCGGGGGAGGTCGGGATCGGCATACGGACGGCTCGGGGGTGGGCGCTCAGAGGTCGAGCGCGTGGCGGGCGCGGACGATGTCGTCCTGGTGCTTCAGGAGGACCCCGAGGTTGTCCCGGACGTGCGCGGGGGTCAGGTCGTCGGCACCGAGCGCGACGAGGGTGCGGCCCCAGTCGACGGTCTCGGCGACCGAGGGCGACTTGCGCAGTTTGAGCAGCCGGAGCCGGTTGACCAGGCGGACGACCGATTCCGCGAGGGAGGAGGTCAGGCCGGGGACCTGGAGTTCGACGATCCGCTGCTCGAGGTCAGGCTCGGGATAGTCGATGTGGAGGAACAGGCAGCGCCGGCGCAGGGCCTCGGACAGTTCGCGGGTCGCATTGGAGGTGAGCACGACCAGCGGCGGCCGGGTGGCCCGGATCGTGCCGAGTTCGGGGACGGTGACCTGGAAGTCGCCGAGCACCTCGAGGAGGAGGCCCTCGATCTCCTGGTCGGCCTTGTCGAGTTCGTCGACGAGCAGGACCGTCTCGCCGGTGGCGCGGATCGCCTTGAGCAGGGGGCGGGGGAGGAGGAACTCCTCGCTGAAGATGTCGCTCGTCAGCTCGTCCCAGGTCGCGTCGCGGCCGGCGGTGATCCGCAGGAGTTGCTTGGCATGGTTCCACTCATAGAGGGCGCGGGCCTCGTCCACGCCCTCGTAGCACTGGAGCCGGATCAGGTCCCCGCCGATCGCGCGGGCGACCGCCTTGGCGAGCTCGGTCTTGCCGACGCCGGCCGGACCCTCGATGAGCAGCGGCTTGGCGAGCCGGTCGGCGAGGAAGACGGTCGTCGCGATGGCGTCGGAGGCGAGATAGCCGACCGCGGCGAGTCGGGCGGCGATGTCGTCGACGGAGGCGAATCGCGGTGCCGGGGCGCTCGCGTCCGGGATCCCTGGAGCGGCGGCGATCGGAGCGGCGGCGATCGGAGCGGCGGCGTCGGTCACCCGGCCAGCCTGCCACGCGATCGGCCCGCCGTCGGCGTGTCGGCGGGGTGGGCCGTGCCACGCCGCCCACCGGGGTCAGGTGGTGGGCGTCACGCGCAGGACGGAGTCGCTCGCCCCGCTGTTCGACGTGAGGACATAGAGCGATCCGTCGGGCGCGAGCCGCACCGTGCGCAGGCGGCCGAAGGTGTCGTCCAACTCGGGGATCTCGGCGCGCGAGGTGACCGCCCCGGTCGCGTCGAGGGTGAGCCTCATGACGCCCGCACCCTTGAGCTCGGCGACGCGAGGGCCTCGTCTAGCGCAGCGGGCGCGGGAGGGGAAGGTCGTCCGGATAGATTCCCTGCGTATGACGACCACGCGCGCCCACTACGACATCCTCGTCCTCGGTGCCGGATCGGGACGGATGGTGCTCAACGGCGCCGTGGTGAGCGGGCGGCATACGGCCATCGTCGACTGCGGGCCGTATGGCGGGACCTGCCTCAACCGCGGCTGCATCCCGAGCAAGATGTTCGTGCACGCGGCCGAGGTCGCGACCACGATTCGCGACGCGGCCCGCTTCGGCGTCGACGGCGGGCTCGACGGGGTGCGGTGGCCGGACATCCGCGACCGGGTCTTCGGGCGGATCGACCCGTATGCCGCGTCCGGTCCCGCGGGTGCCCGCGACGCGGGGATCGACGCGTATGAGGGGCGGGCCGAGTTCGTCGGGGAGCGGCGGATGCGGCTCGACCTGCCGGACGGGCCGTTGGAGGTGACGGCGGAGCAGGTCGTCCTCGCCACCGGCGCTCACCCGGTGCTCCCGGACGTGGTGCGGGAGAGCGGGATCGAGGTCGACACCTCCGACACGATGATGCGGATCGAGGAGCTGCCCCGCCGGCTCGTGGTCCTCGGCGGCGGGGTGATCGGACTGGAGATGGCGAGCATCTTCGGGGCTCTCGGATGCGAGATCACCGTCGTCACGCACGGGCCGAGCCTCGCGCGCCGGGCGGGCGAGGACATCTCTCGGCGGTTCACCGCGCTCGCCCGGGATCGGTGGGCGGTCCACACCGGGGTCGAGGTGACGGGTGTCGGGCGGGGTGCCGACGGCATCCGGCTGCGCCTGAGTGACGGGGGCGAGGTGGTCGGCGACCGGCTGCTCGTCGCGACCGGGCGCCGGCCCAACACCGCGGACCTCGGGCTGGCGGCGGCGGGGGTTGACGTGGACCCGGCCTCCGGGCGGGTGGTGGTCGATGCCTTCGGTCGGACCTCGGCGCCTGGCGTGTGGGCCCTCGGTGACGTCTCGACGGAGATCGAACTCAAACATCTGGCCAACAGCCAGGCCCGCACGATCCGGCACAATCTGCTACACCCCGACACGCCGGAACCCTTGCGCACCAAGGCGATTCCCGCGGCGATCTTCAGCGACCCGCAGATCGCGATCGTGGGTCTGACCCCGGAGGCGGCCCGGGCGGCCGGCCACGACGCGGTGGCGGCGACGCGGCCGCTGTCGGACACGGCATACGGCTGGGCGCTGGAGGACACGACCTCGGTGTGCACGGTCGTGGCGGAGCGGGGGAGCGGGGTCGTGCTGGGGGCACAGATCATGGCGCCGTTCGCCTCGTCCCTGATCCAGCCGCTCGTCGACGCGGTCACCCGCGGCCTGACCGCGATGGACGCCGCCGCCACGCCCCTGTGGATCCACCCGGCCGCGATGGAACTGGTCGAGAACGCCCTCCTCGACGCGGCCCGCCTGGCCCGGACGAGCTAGCGCCCGGGTGGGCTCAGGGCTGCTTGCTGCGCCAGCACAGGTCGAGCAGGTCCTCCAACTGCTCGGCCGTGATCGCCTCCAGGTGGGCCAACACGGCGTGACTGCGGGCGAAGTGGGGGATGGTGAAGACGACGTCGGTCGGGAACATGGCGAAGGCCTCGCGCTGCGCCTCGGCGGTGGCGAGCGCGACGGTGATCAGATCGGCATACGGTTCGTCGGTGACCGGGTCGACGACACCCTCCTGGCGCCGGGGGCTGCGCTTCATGACGAACCCCTTGCCGCCGCGCCCGGGCAGCAGGTAGGCGTGGTCGTCGTCCCAGTACTTCCCGACGGTCACCCCCGCGAACGTCCGCGCGATCCGGTCCAGGTCCTCCGCCGTCGCCATCGATTCAGTATGCCGCGTGCTCCCCGGCCTTTCGACGGGGCTGAACCGGCCGCTCGACGGGGCTGAACCGGCCGCTCGACGGGGCTGAACCGGCCGCTCGACGGGGGTGGCGCGCGCCTTGCGGCCGGCGGGGTCAGCGGGGCGCGAGCGCGTGTCCGCCGTCGAGGTCGGACCGGCACCGGGCCGCGAAGGTGTCGAGTTCGGCGAGGGCGTCCTCGATGTCCCGGCGCCGCTGCTCCAGGTCGGCCCGGCGCTCGTCGATCTGGCCCAGCACATACTCGAGCTGGCTGCGTTTGCCGCGGGGCGCGTCATACAGGTCGATGATCGTGCGGATCTCCTCGAGCGGGAAGCCCAGGCGCTTCCCCCGGAGGATGAGGTTGAGTCGGGTCCGGTCGCGGCGGTGATAGTGCCGCACCGTCCCGCGGCGCTCGGGCGTGATCAGCCCGAGGTCCTCGTAGTGGCGCACGGTCCGGTGGGTGATCCCGAACTCCTCGGCGATCTGCGCGATGGTCCACGTCAGCTCGCCCCGCGCCTGGCTTGTGGTGGAGTCGCTCGCCGGAGTTGCCATGGGGGCTAGTATTGCCTTACGTTTACGTAAACGTCAATCAAGGAAGAGGGCGACCACCGGTGTTCGAGCTGAGCAAGGAGCACGAGGACTTCCGCGCGACGGTGCGGGACTTCGCGGAGAAGGAGGTCGCGCCGTATGTCGCCCAGTGGGACCGGGATGCTCACTTCCCCGTCGACCTCGTGCCCAAGATGGGCGACCTCGGACTCTTCGGCCTCGTCGTCCCGGAGGAGTACGGCGGGCACCGCCACGACGACGGCGGCCCGTTCACCGCCCTGTGCGTCGCCATCGAGGAACTCGGCCGCGTCGACCAGTCGATCGGCATCACCCTCTCCGCCGGGGTCGGCCTCGGGATCAACCCGATCCTCACCTACGGCAGCCCGGAACAGAAGGAACGCTGGCTGCCCGACCTCGTCGCCGGCAAGGCGATGGCCGGGTTCGGACTGACCGAGCCCGAAGCGGGATCGGACGCCGGCGCCACCCGGACGCGGGCCACCAGAGACGGCGACGAGTGGGTCATCAACGGCGCCAAGGCGTTCATCACCAACAGCGGCACCCCGATCACCTCGGTCAACACGGTGACCGCCCGGACCGGCACCAACCCCGACGGGTCGGCCCAGATCAGCGCGATCATGGTCCCCAATGGCACCCCCGGCTTCACCGTCGAGCCCGCCTACCACAAGCTCGGCTGGCACATCTCCGACACGCACGGCCTCACCTTCGCGGACTGCCGCGTCCCCTACGGCAACCTCCTCGGCCGGGAGGGCGACGGCTTCAAGCAGTTCCTCAAGACCCTCGACGACGGCCGGATCGCGATCTCCGCGCTGTCCCTCGGACTCGCGCGCGCGTGCCTGGAGCAGGCCACGGCATACGCGAAGACCCGGATGGCCTTCGGCCGCCCGATCGGCGCCAACCAGGGGATCTCCTTCCAGCTCGCCGACCTCGCGACGATGGTCGAGGCGTCGCGCGTCCTCACCTACAAGGCCGCCTGGCTCAAAGACGAGCACGACCTCGGCCGGCGCAGCAGCGCGGAGGTCAAGGAGGCCTCCTCCTACTGCAAGCTCTATGCCACCGAGGCGGCCGTCACCGCGACCCGGATCGCCACCCAGGTCTTCGGCGGCAACGGGTTCATGGAGGAGTTCCCGGTCGCCCGCTTCTATCGGGACGCCAAGATCCTCGAGGTCGGCGAGGGCACCTCCGAGGTCCAGAAGATGGTCATCGCCCGCTTCCTCGGCCTGCCGCAGGCGTGAGTCGTATGCCGATTCCGGCCTCCCCCTTCGCCACCGGCGCCGACGCGGGAACCGATCCCAAGGTCACCGACGTCCGCGAGCGCCTCGCCCGGGCGTATGCCGCCTCCGAGCGCCCCCCGGACGGCGCCGCCGCCAAGCTGGCCAGGCAGAACAAGCTGTATGTCCGCGACCGGATCGCGCTGCTCGTCGACGAGGGCAGCTTCGTCGAGGACGGTCGCTTCGCCAACGCCCTCGCCAAGGACCTGCCGGCCGACGGCGTCGTCACCGGCCGCGGCCTCGTCGACGGCCGACCGGTCATCGTCATCGCCAACGACCCGACCGTCAAGGCGGGGTCCTGGGGTTCGCGGACGGTCGAGAAGATCGTCCGCGCCACCGAGATGGCGCTGCGTGAGGAACTCCCGGTGTTCTGGTTCGTCGACAGTGCCGGGGCCCGGATCACCGACCAGGTCGAGATGTTCCCCGGCCGCCGCGGCGCCGGACGGATCTTCCACAACCAGGTGGCCCTGTCGGGCAGGGTCCCGCAGATCTGCTGCCTCTTCGGCCCGAGCGCGGCCGGTGGCGCCTACATCCCGAGCTTCTGCGACCTGATCATCATGGTCGACGGCAACGCCTCGATGTACCTCGGCAGCCCCCGGATGGCCGAGATGGTCGTCGGGGAGAAGGTCTCCCTGGAGGACATGGGTGGCGCCCGGATGCACTGCACCGTCTCCGGGGTCGGGGACCTGCTCGCGCACGACGACACCGAGGCCATCGAACTCGCGAAGCTCTACTTCTCCTACGTCCCCCAGAACTGGCACTCCCCGGCGCCCGTCTACCACGCCGAGGAGCCGTCGGAGGCGTTGACACGGCATACGATCCCCGAGCGGGAGAGCGTCCCGTTCGACGTCCACGACGTCATCGACGGGCTCGTGGACGAGCACAGCTTCTTCGAGATCAAGCCGCTCTTCGCCGGCGAACTCGTCATCGGGTTCGGCCGGATGAACGGCGAGAGCGTCGGCATCCTCGCCAATAACTCGGCGGTCAAGGGCGGCGTCCTGTTCACCGATTCGGCGGACAAGGCCGCGCGCTTCATCTGGCTGTGCGACGCCTTCTCGATCCCGCTGATCTATCTCGCCGACGTCCCCGGATTCATGATCGGCTCGGAGGTCGAGCGCGGCGGCATCATCCGGCACGGCGCCAAGATGGTCTCGGCCGTCGCCTCGGCGACCGTCCCGCAGTTCTGCGTCGTCATCCGCAAGGCCTACGGCGCGGGGCTCTATGCCATGGGCGGGCCGGGTTTCGGCCCGGACGCCACCATCGTCCTGCCCACCGCCCGGATCGCCGTCATGGGCCCCGAGGCGGCGGTGAATGCCGTCTACGCCAACAAGATCGCCGAGATCGCCGACCCGGACCAGCGCGCCGCCTTCGTCGCCGAGAAGCGCCGGGAGTATGACGAGGACGTCGATATCGAGCGGCTCGCCGCCGACCTCGTCATCGACCAGATCGTCGAGGCCGACGCCCTGCGGGGGGAGTTGATCGCTCGTCTCGCGT
>JBDIAJ010000078.1:0-18153 GCA_039812345.1 Nostocoides sp.
CAGATCGCCCAGCGCAGCGACTTCTTCGAGGTCGAGGTCGGACTCGAGACGACCCTCAAGCGACCGATCGTCAACACCCGGGACGAGCCGCACGCGGTCGCCGACAAGTACCGCCGCCTGCATGTCATCATCGGCGACGCCAACCACGCCGACGTCGCCAACCTGCTCAAGCTCGGGACCACCTCGCTGGTCCTCGACCTCATCGAGGCGGGCGCGGTCACCGACGACCTGACCGTCCGCAACCCGGTCGCGACCCTCCAGGCGGTCTCGCACGACCCGACGTGCGCCCGGCTCATCGAGCTCGCCGACGGCCGGCGGCTCACCGCCGTCCAACTCCTGTGGCGCTATCACGAGATGACCGTCGCTCGCCTGGAGGCGACCGGGGAGGGGAGCGAGCGGCATACGGCCGAGGTCATGCACTGGTGGGCGGACGTGCTCACCAAGCTCGAACGCGACCCGCTGTCCGCCGCCCGGGAGGTCGACTGGGTCGCCAAACTCCAGGTGCTGCAGGCGTATCGCGACCGCGAGCTCCTGGAATGGAACGACCCGAAGCTCAAGGCCATCGACATCCAGTGGTCCGACGTGCGCGCCGACAAGGGCCTGTTCAACAAGCTGCGCGCGGCCGGGCGCTTCACCGAGTTGGTCGACGACGAGGCCGTATGCCGCGCGGTCACCGCGCCGCCCGAGGACACCCGCGCCTACTTCCGCGGCCGCTGCCTGCAGCGCTTCCCGGAGAACATCGTGGCGGCCTCGTGGGACTCGGTGATCGTCGAGATCCCCGGCCAGCGCACCCTGCACCGGGTCCCGATGCTCGAACCGCTGCGCGGCACCCGCGAGGCCGTCGGCCCGCTCCTCGACGACGCCCCCGACATCGGCGCCCTCATCCGCGCTCTCGCCACCACCGACTGAGCGGGCCGCCGGATTTCACCGAAACGCCTCGGCGCTCGCGAGGGGCTGCTACGGTCTCGATTATCGAGGCAATTCGTCTCGTTCATGAGCAGATTTCGGAACCGATCCGTCAGGGGGCACCAATGATGCGCGACCTTTCATCCAGGTCGATGGGGCGCACGACCCGAGCCGGTCGTGCCGCACGCGTGCTGGCGGCGTCTCTCGTCATTCTGTCGAGCCCCGCGCTCGCCCAGGCCGTGCCGGCCGCTCGACCGCATTCCGAGGCGTCGGCCAGAGCGACGAACGGCGACATTCTCGCCACGATCGACGGCGACATCTTTCTGTTCTCGTCGTCCGGTGTCCTCGAGAAGCAGTTGACCGACACCGGCTCCGGCGGCGGGAACGGGAGCGGGAAGTTCTCGCCTGACGGAACGCGCATCGTGTATTCCGGAACGACCGATTCGTTCATGCATCAGATCATCGTGATGAACTCGGACGGGACGGGCAAGACGCCGATCACCAACGGGCAGTATGCGGAAGCGTTCTCACCGACGTGGTCACGCGACGGCTCGAAGATCTACTTCATCGGACGCGGGCGGACCGGAGTCGACCACATCTGGGTGACCGACGCGCGGGCCGGGGCACCGATCAAACGGGTCTACTACGGATCCGCGTGGGGCTATTGTTCGGCACTGCCGCCCCGTGGCCAGACCTATGGCATCACGACGATGCCGACGACGAATCAACTGATGGGCGTGCGTGGCTGCGCCACCCCCGATGATCGGTGGCACTCGAACTTCTATCTGATGGCGACTTCGGGCGCCTATCAGAAGTCGCTGCTCAACAACAGTTCCGGCGACAATGTCATCCGCGACGTGCCCGATATCGCCCCATCGGGCAAGCAGTACGTCTATTCGCAGGCGACGCAGGACTCCTCCGGAAAGCACGTGGTCTATTCCTCCGCCGTCTCCGGCGGTGCGCCTCGGGCACTCGCCGGGGTTCCCGGGGATGCCGTGGCCTCGTCGCCCGTCTGGTCGCCGGACGGCACCAAGATCGCGTTCTATTACCAACCGCCCGGATCGTCGCGACCGACTCAGGGCATGTATGTCATGAACGCCGATGGCAGCGGCAAGACCTTGGTCGCGCACCTGCTCGACGGATGGCTCCCCGTGGAGCCGACGGACTGGCGAGCCGGCTGACGGACCCTCTCGGCGTTCGAGGGTGCGCGCCTGCCCCCGGGCTGTCGGGGCCGTGACATAGGCTCGACGGGAGAGCCGACGAGCAGACGGAGAAGGTCATGGCCGGTCAGGAGCAGGTGCGTCCCACACGGCGCGGAGGAGACGGCGACGAGCCCACCGACGAGGGCGGCCAGGTGAGCGCCGACAAGGCGAAGCTCGACGCGGACGTCGACAGCGTCCTCGACGAGATCGACGGGGTGCTCGAGTCCAATGCCGAGGAGTTCGTCCGCAGCTTCGTGCAGAAGGGCGGGCAGTGACCTCAGCCCACGACGCTCGCCTCGCCGCCGCCTTCCGCGCCCCGGGATCCGCCTCCTTCACCGAGTTCCTCGGCGCCTTCGCCCCGGAGTTGCTGCCCGGTCGGCGCGCGCTGCCGCCACGCCCGGTCGAGGCGCCGCACGGGACGACGATCGTCGCGCTGACGTATGCCGGAGGGCTGGTCATGGCGGGCGACCGCCGGGCCACGATGGGCAATCTCATCGCCAACCGTGACATGGAGAAGGTCTTCGCGGCCGACGAGTTCTCCGTCGTCGGGATCGCCGGAACGGCGGGCCTGGCCATCGAGTTGGTCAAGCTCTTCCAAGTCGAACTCGAGCACTACGAGAAGATCGAGGGGACTCTGATGTCCCTGGAGGGCAAGGCCAACCGCCTCGCGACGATGATCCGCGGCAACCTCGGGATGGCGATGCAGGGCCTGTCCGTCGTCCCGATGTTCGGCGGCTACGACCTCGACACGAGCCTCGGCCGGATCTTCTCCTATGACGTGACCGGCGGCTGCTACGAGGAGCACGACCACCACAGCATCGGGTCCGGGTCGATCTTCGCCCGCGGCTCGATGAAGAAGCTGTGGCGCCCCGGCCTGGACGCCGACGCCGCGGTGTCGGTCGCCGTCGAGGCGCTCTACGACGCCGCCGACGACGACTCCGCGACCGGCGGGCCCGACGTCCAGCGCCGGATCTGGCCGACCGTGGCCGTCGTCGACGGCGCCGGCGTCCGGTTCGTCGACGACACCGCGATCGCGGCCGTCGTCGACGCCGTCCTCAGCCGGCGCATCGGCAACCCCGGAGGTGCCCGGTGAGCCAGATGCCGTTCTATGTCTCGCCCGAGCAGCTGATGAAGGACCGGGCGGACTTCGCCCGCAAGGGCATCGCCCGCGGCCGCTCGGTCGTCGTCCTCGGCTACGACAACGGCATCGCGTTCGTCGCCGAGAACCCCTCCCGGGCCCTGCACAAGGTGTCGGAGATCTACGACCGCATCGGCTTCGCCGCCGTCGGCAAGTACAACGAGTTCGAGAATCTCCGGGTCGCCGGCATCCGGTATGCCGATCTGCGCGGCTACTCCTACGACCGTTCCGATGTGACCGCCCGAGGCCTCGCCAACGCCTATGCCCAGACACTCGGGACGGTCTTCACCCAGGAGTCGAAGCCCTACGAGGTCGAGATCGTCGTCGCCGAAGTCGGCGCCACTGCCGACGGCGACCAGATCTATCGGCTCACCTACGACGGCTCGGTCACCGACGTGCGCGGGTTCGTCGCCATGGGCGGTGCCGCCGAGTCCATCGACGCCGGGTTGAAGGACAGGTGGCGAGAGGGCCTGCCACTCGGCGACGCCCTGACGCTCGCGGTCGGCCTGCTCGCCGCCGACCCCGCCGGCGGCGAGCCGCGGGCCCTGGGGCCGGGGTCGCTGGAGGTGGCCGTTCTCGACCGGACCCGTCCGCGCCGGAAGTTCCGGCGGATCACCGGTGACCTGCTGCTGGCCCTGCTCAACCCGAGCGACCCGACCCAGGACGCGCCGGCGGACGAGGCGCAGGCGGGACCACACGAGGCGACCCCGGGCGAGACCCACGGCGACACGTCGGGGGCGAGCCCGCGGCATACGTCGACGAACCCGCAGACGCAACGTCACCCCGAGGACCACCCGGGTCCGGCGGGCGACGGCTAGGAGGCGGCATGGACCGGCGGATCTATGGCATCGAGACCGAGTTCGGGATCACCTGCGTCTCCGGGGGCGCGCGGACCCTGACCCCGGACGAGGTCGCCCGCTATCTCTTCCGCAAGGTCGTCTCCTGGGGGCGGTCCTCGAATGTGTTCCTCGCCAACGGATCCCGGCTCTATCTCGACGTCGGGTCGCACCCGGAGTATGCGACCGCCGAGTGCGACGACATCCTCGGCCTGATCGCCCACGACAAGGCGGGCGAGCGGATCCTGCACGACCTCGTCCAGGACGCCCAGGAACGGCTCGCCGAGGATTCGATCGCCGGCGAGATCTATGTCTTCAAGAACAACACCGACTCAGCGGGCAACTCCTACGGCTGCCACGAGAACTACTGCATCGGGCGGAGCGGGGAGTTCCAGGGCTTCTCCGAGGTCCTCATCCCCTTCCTCGTCACCCGGCAACTCCTCTGCGGCGCCGGCAAGATCGTCACGACGAGCAAGGGCGCCACCTACTGCCTGAGCCAGCGGGCCGACCACATCTGGGAGGGCGTCTCGTCGGCGACCACCCGCAGCCGGCCGATCATCAACACCCGCGACGAGCCGCACGCCGACGCCGAGCACTACCGCCGCCTCCACGTCATCGTCGGCGACTCCAACATGAGCGAGACGACCGACCTGCTCAAGGTCGGGTCGTGCGCCCTCGTCCTGCGGATGATCGAGGAGGGCGCGACCCTGCGCGACCTCACCCTCGACAACGCGATCCGCGCGATCCGCGACGTCAGTCACGACCTCACGGGTCGGCGGCTCGTCCGGCTCGCCTCCGGCCGGGAGGTGTCCGGCCTGGGCATCCAGACCGAGTATTTCGAACGGGTCCGGGCCTTCGCCGACGCCAAGGGGATCGACGATCCGGTCACCAAGCGGGTCCTCGACCTGTGGGAGCGCACCCTCCTCGCGATCGAGGCCGCCGACCCCACCCGGATCGACCGCGAGATCGACTGGGCGATCAAGCACACCCTCATCCAGTCGTATGCCGAGCGGCACGCGCTCGCACTCGATCACCCCCGCATCGCCCAACTCGACCTCGCGTATCACGACGTCAGCCCCGATCGAGGGATCTTCAACCTTCTCCAGCGTCGCGGCCGGGTCGAGCGGGTGGTCACCGATGACGAGATCGAGACCGCGAAGGAGACACCACCGCAGACCACGCGGGCCAAGCTGCGCGGCGACTTCATCGCCGCCGCCAAGGAGTTCCGGCGCGACTACACGGTGGACTGGGTTCACCTCAAGCTCAATGACCAGGCCCAGCGGACCGTCCTGTGCAAGGACCCGTTCCTCGCCGTCGATGCCCGGGTCGACCGGTTGATCGACGGCATCCGCAGCGCGCGGACACCGCAACCCTGACCGCCGCTGGGAGCAACTGGGCTCGGGCGACGTGCGGGGCACCAAGACGAGCGGGTTATCGTTGAGCAGCTGATCGATGCCCCCCAACGAAGGTCTTCCCCTTGTTCCCACGACGTCGTCTTGCCGTGCCCGTCCTCGCCGCCGCCCTCGCCGTGACCCTGTCCGGCTGCGGGGGCGCCTCGTCCAAGGGTTCGTCCTCCTCCACCAGTTCCGCCGCCGGCGCCTCCGGCAACGTCCTCGCCGGGGTCACGCTCAGCGGGGGCGACGCCAAGACGGCGCCGACCGTCGAGATCGCCAAGAAGCCGCTGAAGGCGTCCGCGTTCGAGACGAAGGTCGTCAAGGCCGGCACCGGTGACACGGTGACCGACAAGGACGTCGTCACGGTGCAGTACTCCCTCGTCAACGCCACCACCGGCGCCAAGATCGACAGCAACTGGGGCACCCCGACCGGCTTCGACCTCAGCGACACCCAGCTGCTCGCCGGCCTGCGCAAGTCGCTCATCGGCACCAAGATCGGGGCCGAGATGCTGTCGGCGATGCCGCCGGCCGATCAGTTCGGTCCGCAGGGGGGCAGTTCCCAGCTCAACATCAAGGCCGACGACACCCTCGTCATGGTCTATGACGTCGTCAAGAAGATCTCCGTCCTCCCGCACGCCGAGGGCACCGACCAGAAGCTCGACCCGGCCCTGCCCAAGGTCACCTGGAACGACGGCAAGGCCGCGACGATCACCATGCCGAAGTCGGACCCGCCGACCAAGCTCGTGGTCAAGCAGCTCATCACCGGAACCGGCGAGAAGGTCAAGACCGGCCAGACCGCCGTCGTCACCTATACCGGGGCGCTGTGGCGCAACGGCAAGAACTTCGACTCAAGCTTCGACCACAGCGGGAAGTTCGAGTTCTCGGTCGGCGGCAAGCAGGTCATCTCCGGCTGGGACAAGGGCGTTCTCGACCAGCCCGTCGGCTCGCGGCTGCTGCTGATCGTGCCCCCGGACGAGGGCTACGGCAAGGCGGGGAGCGGCGACATCAAGGGGACCGACACCCTCGTCTTCGTCGTCGACATCCTCGCGGCCTACTGACGTCCGCCGCACCCCCCTTCACCCCCGTCACCGAGGAGCCGTCGTATGCCGTTCGACCCCGCCACCGAGCGTCCCGAGATCGACTTCCCCGAGGGCGCCCCGCCAACCGACCTCGTCATCGAGGACGTCGCCGAGGGCGACGGGCCGGAGGCGAAGACGGGGTCGTTCGTGCGCACGCACTATCTCGGGGTCGCGTTCTCGACCGGCGAGGAGTTCGACGCGTCCTGGAACCGCGGGGCGCCGCTCGACTTCCGGCTCGGCGTCGGCCAGGTCATCCCCGGCTGGGATCAGGGCATCGCCGGGATGAAGGTCGGCGGTCGCCGTCGGCTGACCATCCCCCCGCACCTCGCCTACGGCGACCGGGGCGCGGGTGCGGTCATCAAACCCGGGGAGACGCTGATCTTCGTCGTCGACCTCGTCGACGTCCGCTGACCGAGCCGGGACGGCGCGGCATACGCTGACGTGCGGGACACGGCCGTCGACGACCCGGCGGCCCCGACGGGCAGGAGGCGCGCGATGAGCACGGACGACAGACGGCAGGACGAGCCGGCTCCACCCGGCGCCGTCGTGGCCGGCATCCGGGGGTCGGACCGGGACACGCTCGTCGTCGCGTATGCCGCGGCGGAGGCCGCCCGGCTCGGTGTCGGTCTCCATCTGGTCCGGGTCGTCGAGATCGACAGCGCGGGCTGGTCGATCGACACGCCGATCCCGTTCGACCTCATCACCCAGGCCGACGACACGAGCCAGGCCCAGCTCGCCGCCGCGGTCGATCAGGCGCGAGCGACCGGCGTTCCGGTCACCTCGCAACTCCTCGCCGGCTCGGTCAGCCACGAACTGCTGAGGACGGCCTCGGACGCCGGCGCGATCGTCGTCGGGTCGGCGCGCCACGGCGGCGGTCGCCGGTCGTTCGTGGGCACCACGGCTCTCTCTCTGGTCGCCCGGGCCACCTGCCCGGTCCTGGTGTATGCCGAGTCCCGCCCCGGCGCGGCCGGCGTCGTCGTCGGCGTCGACGGGAGCGCCCACAGTGCCGCGGCCCTCGACTACGCCCTGGCCGCGGCGGCCCGTCGGGCGACCCGGCTGACGGTGGTCGCGACCTGGTATGTCGAGGTCGTCGACGGGCTCGTGATCACCACGCCCGGGACACCCGGGTGGGCGCAGGTCGAGCAGCGCTACCGGGCGCTGGTCGAGGGGATGCTCGCCTCCCGTGCGGAGTCCGGCTGCGAGGTCACCGTGAGCATCCGCCGCGGGCCGGCCGCCGCGACCCTGGCAGCCGCGGGCGCCGAGGCCGAACTCCTCGTTCTCGGCACTCGCGGTCGCGGTGCCCTGGCCGGGACGGTCCTCGGATCCGTCACCCGCAAGGTGCTGGAGATGGCCGAGTGCCCGGTCGCCCTCGTCCACGCCTGATCGGTCTGGCGCTGGCGACCGCCCTGGCGGGATGTTCCACCGGCGGGCCGGCCGCCTCGACGTCGGCGCCGGACACCGGCATCTCGGGGTCCCCGGCGGACGCCTCCGCGGCGAGTTCGTCGACGGCGTCACCGCTCCCGAGCGGGTCACCGGTGGTGGCGACGACCCCGTCGCGGGCGCAGCTCGTCGCCGCCCTGCCGGCGACACCCGCGCAGCTGCACGGCCTCTCGGAGAGCGCGGCCTGCCGCACCGACGGCTGTGCCGGTCTCGCTTTCGCCGTCAGCGGCGTCGACGCCCGGACCGGGTCGACGGTCTTCACGATCCAGATCCAGGTGCCCGAGGCGGTCGACGTCCCCGCGCGGTTCGCGCTCGTGCGCGACCTGAGCGCCCGGCCACGGTTCGACCATCCGCCGGTCGTCGGCGGCGCCGCCGGGGCCTACGGCGAGCGGGGGAGCGCCGCGCCCGTGTCGCTCGTCGGCGTGACCTGGCCGACGGTGGCGTGCACCCGCACCTTCACCCGGTATCCGCCCGATGGCGGCACGGTGCCGCCCGGTCAGGAGCACGCCCACGAGGCGATCTCCGCAAGCCTGGTCCAGACGACCACCGGGCCGGCGCTGGTCTTCGTGCGCGCCACGACGTCCCGCCTCCTCGTCCAGTTGCTCGGGGAGTTCGGCACTCGCGTGGCCACGTGAGTCAGTCGGGCGAGAGCAGGCGCGCGGCATACCGGCCGGCCGCGGCCTGCGCGAGGAAGTACTCCCGGTCGTCCGCCGGGCCGCGGCCCATGCTCGACAGCGCGACGGGCGCGGTGGCCAGGGCCGCGTCGAGTCCGTCGATCGCCTCGGTCGCGAGGCGCAACGCCCCCCGCGCGCCCGCGACGAGGTCGTCCGCCTGTCGGCGCACGAGGTCCCCGACCTCCCCGGTCAGCCCCGGGACGACGAGGGTCGCCGCCCCGAGGACGATCCGGCCGTATGCCGTGCGGCTGTGGTGGGAGATCCCGCGGTGCCGTTCCCGGGGGTCGGCCGCCGAGATCCGCAGCGCGCCGATCCCGCGCCCCCCGAGGACGTCCACGGCGTTGAGCGCCTCACCGCAGGCGACCCCGGTGAACCCGAACGGGGTCCCGGTGCCGACATTGCCCGGCCCCTGCACGACGACGGCGAGGTCCGCGCCGAGCACCCAGCGCGCGGCGAGCAGGGCCGAGTGCAGGGTCACCGCCTCGTGGTCACCGCCGAAGGCCTGGCCCACGGTCAGCGTGGACGCGAGCCACCCCGCCTCGCGCAATCCGGCCACGGTCTGGGAGAAGGCGATCGGCAGTGCCCCGCCGTCGGTCATGACATGGACGACCCGCGCGTCCGGGCGCAGGTCGCGGATCCCGCAGAGGACCGGCGCGAGGGCGGAGTGCAGGTCGGCGACGACGACGGGCAGCCCGGCGAGGTCACCGTCCGCGGCGGGACCCGAGCACATCGCCGTATGGTGTGGACCCTCCTGCTCGTCGATCGCCAGGAGCATCTGCTGCAGCGGGGTGTACCGCGCCTTGACGATGTGCCCCGGTCCGTCCGGGGGGTCCGGGGGGAGCCGGTCGGGGGCCGCGACGACGAAGGCGAACCCGCCGGTCCCGAGTCCGCGCAGCAGCGCGGAAGCGTTCAGCAGGACCCGGTCGCCGGTCGCCAACTCCCCGACGAGCGAGCGATAGCCCACCGCCCGCACGACGTCCGGCAGCCCGCCCCCGGGAGCCGGCGACACGGCATACTCGATCGCGTCCCCCCAGGCCCGCCGCCGCTCCCGGATCGTCCCGACTCGCCAGTGCACGACCGCAGCCTAGGGCGGGCATCGGGTAGCGTCGGCCCCGATGGCACCCCCCAACTCCCCGGCCGCCAAGACCGAGCGGCTGATGAACCTCGTCATGACGCTGCTGTGGACGCGGCGTCCGCTGCCGAAGGCCCGCATCCGGGAGATCGTCGAACAGTATCGCCTGGCCCCGTCCACCGAGGCCTTCGAGCGGATGTTCGAGCGGGACAAGGAGGACCTGCGCGAACTCGGCATCCCGCTGGTCACCGAGGACCTCAACGCCGCGTGGGACGACGAGCCCGGCTATCGCATCCACCAGCGGGACTACGCCCTTCCCGACCTCGCCTTCACCCCGGACGAGCTCGCCGTCCTCGGGCTCGCCGCTCGCACCTGGTCGCACGCGACCCTCGCCGGGCCGGCCGCCCAGGCCCTCCGCAAACTCCGCGCCAGCGGCGTCGAGCCCGACCCGGACACCCTCGCCGGCATCGAGCCGCGGCTCGCGACCAGCGAGCCGGCCTTCGGACCGCTCGTCGACGCCCTCCTCGACACGGCGCCGGTGACCTTCGCCTACCGGCGCCCGGGGACCGGGGAGCCCACCGCGCGACACGTCCAGCCCTGGGGCCTGACCAGCCGGTCGGGCCGCTGGTATCTCACCGGGCTCGACACCGACCGGGACGCCCCGCGGGTCTTCCGCCTCTCCCGGATCGCCGGCCCGGTGACCCGCACCGGCCCGGGCGGGAGCTATGCCCCGCCCGCCGATCACGACCCGCGCCGGATGCTCGCCGCGGACCTGCCGGCCGAGCCGGCCGCCGCCGCCGAGGTCGCCGTCGCCGACGGCCGCGCCCACGAACTGCGCCGCCGGGCCACCGCGGCCGTGGTCACCTCGCCCGGATGGAGCACCCTCACCCTCCCGTATGCCGATGCCGACCGCCTCGCCGAGGAACTCGCCTCCCACGGGGCGTCCGTCCGCGCCGTCGGCCCGCCCGCGCTGGTCGAGGCCACCCGGGCGGTCCTCGCCGCTGCGGCCGCGGCCGGTCCGGGGGGTCCGCCGGTCCGGGGCGGCCGGACGAGCAGGGGGGTCCGGCATGAGCAATGAGGCCGCCGGCGCGCGGGTCGCCCGCCTGCTGACGATGGTCCCGTGGCTGGCCAATCGCCAGGGCGTCGACATGGCGGCCGCCGCGGCCGACCTCGGGATCACCGTCGATCAGCTCCACGAGGACCTCCAGTTGCTCTTCCTCTGCGGCTACGGCCCGATGACCGACGAACTCATCGAGGTCTCCACCGAGGACGGCCGGATCTTCCTCACCAACGCCGAGACGATCGCCCGCCCGCTGCGGCTGACCCGGGCCGAGGCCCTGACCCTCATCGTCGCCCTCCGCGCCCTCGGCTACGCCGAGGGCGTCGCCGACCACGACGTCGTCGAGCGCACCCTCGTCAAGCTCGAGAACGCGATTGGCGCCGAACCGGTCAAGATCGACGCCCGCCTCGCCGACGACTCGGCCGAGACCACCCGCGCGCTGCTCGCCGACGCCGTCAAGCGGCACCGTCGCCTGCACCTGCGCTATCTCGTGCCCGCGCGGGACGAGTCGACCGACCGGGACGTCGATCCCATGCGCCTGCTGCACCTCGACGGCCGCTGGTATCTCGAGGGCTGGTGCCACCGGGCCGAGGACACCCGGCTCTTCCGGCTCGACCGGATCGAGGAGGCCGAGGTTCTCGACGCCGACGGCACCCCGCCACCGGATGCGACCGCCCGCGACCTGACCGCCGGCACCTTCGTCCCGGCCGACGACGATCCCCTCGTCACCCTCGACCTGGACCCGGCCTGGGAGTGGGTGGGGGAGTACTACCCCGTCGAATCGCGCACCGAGACCCCGGGTGCGCCGACCCGGGTCACGCTGCGGGTCAGCGACCCCGCCTGGGTGGTCCGACTCGCCCTCCGCGCGGGCGGGGGAGTGCGGGTCGTGCACCCGGGCGAGCTCGCGGCCGAGGTGACGTCCGCCGCACGGGCGGCGCTCGCGGCATACGACCAGGGGGGTGTGTCGTGACCTGGTGGACGTGGCTGCTCGTCTTCGTCGTCATCCTCGCCGCCGGCGGGTGGTGGATCTGGACGCGAATCCGGATCACCCTCCGCTCGCTCCGGGCACTGAGCGACCGGATCCACGCGGCCGAGGCGCTCGCCGCCCACGTCACCGAGGGGGCGGATCGGGGGGCGGTTCCACCGTCGGCGCCGACGCTCGCGGTGTTCACCCACCCCGGGGACGCACTCCGGGAACGAATCGCCGTGCGTGACGCGTTGCGGGAGGAGCGTCGGATTCGGCGCGAAGCGCTGCTTCCCCCCTGGGCCCGGCGGTAGAATCGAGCGATTCCGTGCCCGAACTGAAAGGCGACACATGCCGAACCTAGGTATGCCCGAGCTGATCGTCATCGCTGTCGTGGTGATCCTGCTCTTCGGCTGGAAGCGCCTCCCCGACGCGGCCCGCTCGCTCGGCCGTTCCGCCCGCGTGTTCAAGGCTGAGGTCAACGAGATGAAGGCCGAGGACCAGGCCCGCAAGGACACCGCCCCCGGCACCGTCACGCGAGACGGCAACGCGCTGCGCGACGACAACAGCCCCAAGACGGACAACCAGTCCGGCCCCATCTCCTGATCCGTGGCCGCCGGCGACGCGGTCATGCCGAAACGAACGAAGCTCAAGCGCAGGGACAACCCCGAGGGGCGGATGTCCCTCGTCGAGCATCTCCTCGAGTTCCGGGACCGCCTGATCAAGTGCGCGATCGCACTCATCGTCTTCTCGATCGCCGGCTGGTTTCTCTTCGACTTCGTCTATGCCCACCTGACCGCGCCGATCGAAGCGGTCGCGGCCGAGCGAGGCATCGACAAGTCGAAGGTCGCCCTCAACTTCGCCGGCCTGACCTCGGCGTTCAGCCAGCGCGTCAACATCGCGGTCTGGGTCGGGGTGATCCTCTCCAGCCCCGTGTGGCTCTATCAGGCGTGGGCCTACATCGTTCCGGCGCTCACCCGCAAGGAACGCCGCGTCTCCATCGCCTTCATCGGTATGACGATCCCGCTGTTCCTCGCCGGATGCGGGTTCGGCTACTGGATGCTCCCGAAGGCCGTCCGCGTCCTGCTCAGCTTCACCCCGGTCAACGCCTACAACCTGCCCGAGGCCGCGCTCTACTTCCGGTTCGTCACCCGCCTGATCCTCGTCTTCGGGCTCACCTGGGTGATGCCGGTCTTCCTCGTCGGCCTCATGTGGATCGGGGTGGTCCCGGGGCGTTCGCTGCTGCGCCAGTGGCGGCCGGCGGTCGTGACGATCTTCGTCATCTCCGCGATCGTCACCCCGACCCCCGACCCGGTGACGATGTTCTTCATGGCGACGCCGCTGATCATCCTCTATTTCATCGCCGCGGTCTTCGGTGTCCGGCTCGACAAGCGCCGCGCCGCCGCCGCTCCCGACTGGACCCATGTCTCCGACGACGAGGCCTCGCCGCTCTGACCTCCCGGTGGCGCGAAATGCGGACCGCCATGGGCCATCGGCCGGTTAGGGTGCCCTCATGACCGCACCGCCGCATCGGATCGGCCTGGTCGCCAATCCGACGGCGGGGAAGGGCCGTGGCCTGGCCGCCCGGGACCGGTTGAGGAGTCTCCTGGCCGGCCACGACGTCGTCAACCTGTCCGGACCCGACGCCGCCACGGCGCTGACCAATGCGCGGACCGCCATCCGGGCCGGCGCGATCGACGTCCTCGCCGTCGTGGGCGGCGACGGCATGGCCCATCTCGGTGTCAACGCCTGCGCCGGCACCGGCACGCCGCTGGCGATCGTCCCGGTCGGGACCGGCAACGACATCGCGCGTTGCCTGGGGATCCCGCCCCGCGACGTGGCGGGGGCGGCCCGGGCGATCCTGGCCCGGCGAACCCGCTCGATCGACGCCGGCCGGATCGATTCAGTCACCGCCGACGACGCCGACACCTCCGGCCGGTGGTTCGGCGGCACGCTCTACGCCGGGTTCGACGCCCTCGTCAATGCCCGCGCGAACCGGTGGCGGTGGCCGCCCGGGCAGGCCCGCTACACCCTCGCGACCCTGCGTGAACTCCCGGTCTTCCGCCCCATCCCCTATGCCGTGATCGTCGACGGCGTGCGCCTCGAGACCGAGGCCATGCTCGTCGTCGTGGCCAATGTCGAGGCCTACGGCGGGGGGATGCGGGTCGCGCCCGGCGCCCGTCCCGACGACGGGCGGTTCGACGTCCTCATCCTGCACCGCATCCCCCGCACGGAGTTCCTCCGGGTCTTCCCGCGGGTCTTCTCCGGCCGGCACATCGGCCACCCGGCGGTCCAGATCATCCGCGGCCGTCAGGTGCGGCTCGAGGCCCGGGGCGTCCCGGGATTCGCCGACGGCGAGCCGTTCACCAGCCTGCCGGTCACCGTCACCGCGGTGCCGGACGCGGTCGAGGTCGTGGTGCCGTGACCGCGTTGGCCACCTTCGCGGCCGGCCTCGACTTCCCGCTCGACCCCTTCCAGGAGCGCGCCTGTGCGTCGGTCGAGGCGGGCCGTGGCGTGCTCGTCGCCGCGCCAACGGGCGCCGGGAAGACGGTCGTCGGCGAATTCGCCGTCTTCCTCGCGCTCGCCCGCGGGCAGAAGGCGTTCTACACGACCCCGATCAAGGCGCTGTCCAACCAGAAGTACGCCGACCTCGTCCGCCGCCACGGCGCCGGCAACGTCGGTCTGCTCACCGGGGACAGCTCGATCAACGGGGAGGCACCGATCGTCGTCATGACGACCGAGGTGCTCCGCAACATGATGTATGCCGGGTCCGCCACCCTCACCGGCCTCGCCTTCGTCGTCATGGACGAGGTGCACTACCTCGCCGACCGGTTCCGCGGGGCCGTCTGGGAGGAGGTCATCATCCACCTGCCGGCCTCCGTCCAGTTGATCTCCCTGTCCGCGACCGTGAGCAACGCCGAGGAGTTCGGTGACTGGCTCGCCCAGGTGCGCGGTGACCAGGACGTCGTCGTCTCCGAGCACCGTCCGGTCCCGCTCTGGCAGCACATGATGGTCGGGAAGCGGATGTTCGACCTTTTCGCCGACTCCACCGCCGGACCGCGGGTGGACGGCGGCATACCGCGCCTGAACCCTCACCTGACCGGGGCGATCCGGCAGGCCGAGGAACGGTCGTATGCCGCGGACTCCGCCCGGCGCGGCGCGCGCGGTCGGGCCGGAGACCCCGACCGGCGGCACCGACCGACGACACCGGCGACGCGCTCGAGGGGGGTGGCGCCCGCGAGCCGCGCCGACGTCATCGACGCGCTCGACCGGGACGGACTGCTCCCGGCGATCACCTTCATCTTCAGCCGGGCCGGGTGCGAGGGGGCCGTCCAGCAGTTGTTGAGCAGCGGGATCCGGCTGATCACCGACGATGAGGGGGAGCGCAACCGGCGACTCGTCGAGGAGCGGACCGCCGGGATCGCCGACGAGGACCTCGGCGTCCTCGGCTACTGGGACTTCGTCGAGGGGCTCACCCGGGGCTTCGCCGCCCACCACGCCGGGATGTTGCCGACCTTCCGGGAGATCGTCGAGGAGTTGTTCACCGAGGGCGCGATCCGCGCCGTGTTCGCGACCGAGACGCTCGCCCTCGGCATCAACATGCCGGCGCGCACCGTCGTCCTCGAGAAGCTGGTCAAGTTCAACGGTGAGGCGCACGTTGACCTTTCGGCGGCCGAATACACCCAGCTCACCGGGCGGGCCGGGCGCCGCGGCATCGACATCGAGGGCCACGCCCTCGTCCTGTGGCGGCGCGGGCTCGATCCGGTGCATGTCGCCGGACTGGCCTCGACTCGAACCTTCCCGTTGAGGTCGAGCTTTCGGCCGTCGTTCAACATGGCCGTCAACCTCGTCGCCCAGGTGGGCCGGGCCCGAGCCGTGGAGATCCTGCAGACGTCGTTCGCCCAGTTCCAGGCGGACCGGGCGGTGGTGGGCCTGGTGCACACCCGCCAGGATCAGACCGAGGCGATGGCCGGCTATGCCGAGGCGATGACCTGTCACCTCGGGGACTTCCGGGAGTATGCCGCCCTGCGCCACGACCTCGGCCGGCTCGAGAAGGAGGAGGCGAAGGCCCGGTCCGCGGCGCGACGGGCGGAGGCCGAGCTGTCCTTGGAGAGCCTCCGGATCGGCGACATCATCCGCCTGCCGACGGGCCGACGGGCCGGGTTCGCCGTCGTCGTCGAGCCGTCCCGGAGCCACCGCGGGCAGGCGAGCCCGCCACTCGTGCTCACCGAGGACCGGCATGCCCACCGGGTCGGCCCGGGCGACCTGACCGGGCCGCTCGCGGCGCTGGGGACGATGCCGATCCCGAAGCACTTCAACCCGAAGTCCCCCAAGGCCCGCCGGGATCTCGCGACGACCCTGCGGATCAAGGCGCCGGCGCGGCCCCAGACGGTCCCCGCCGACCGAGAACCACGAGACGACGCTCGGATCGCCGACCTCCAGCGGCGGATCCGGGCACACCCGTGTCACGCCTGTCCGGACCGGGAGATCCACGCGCGCTGGTCGGAGCGCTGGTGGCGCCTGCAGCGGGAGCGGGATGCGGTCACCCGCCGGGTCGAGGGGCGCACCAACACCGTCGCCCGGACCTTCGAGCGGATCTGTGGGGTGCTCGCCGACCTCGGGTATCTCACCCCCGACGGCACCGCCCTCACCCCCGACGGGCAGCGCCTGCGCCGCATCTACTCGGACCGCGACCTGCTGGTCGCCGAATGTCTCCGGCAGGACGTGTGGGCTCGGCTGGACCCGCCGAGCCTGGCCGCCTGCGTCTCCATGCTCGTCCACGAGCCGCGCGGCGGCGAGCCGGCGGACGGCATACGGCAGCCGACGGTCGACGTGGCCGAGGCGGGGGCGGCGATGCTGCGGATCTGGTCCGAGCTCGAGGACCTGGAGCGGGCGGCTGGACTGCCGACGACAGCGGCTCCGGACGCGGGACTCGCCTGGGCGATGCACCGGTGGGCCGCCGGCCAGCGACTGGACGCGGTGCTGCGGCAGGGCGACCTGGCGGCCGGGGACTTCGTGCGCCGGTGCAAGCAGGTCGTCGATCTGCTCGACCAGATCGCCGACGCCGCCCCCCACCCGCACCTGCGCACCGTCGCCCGGCGCGCGGTCGACGGCGTGCTGCGCGGCGTCGTCGCGGCCGATCGGATCGACTGAATCAGGCCGTCCGGCCCGGGACTGGCCCGCCTCGGCCACCTCCGGGACGTATCACCGTCCCGGTGACCGGCCTCTTCTCGGGTATCAGCCATCCGGCCCGGGCACGCTTTGCGGAGGGCACGTGCCCGGGTCCTGGCGGAACGTTCGCCCCAGCGCGGGCCTGCGCCAACTGATGGCCTCTCGCCTCCGCCACGACGCAGAAGGATCACGAGCTACCGCCTGGTAAGTGGGGTGATCACCCGACTTACCAGGCGGTAGCTCGTGCGACCTCTCGATGGGGGAGGGGCCGCGGACCCGATCAGGACGGCCCCAGCGCCGGATCGCGGTCGAGATAGCGCGCCCGGGTGCCATAGGTGAGGAAGCCCAGGCGTTCATACAGAATGCGCGCCGGATTGCCCAGGGTGACGGTGAGCCACGCACGCTCCGCCCCGGCGCGCTGGATGGTGCGCAGCGACCGGACCGTCAGGTGCGCACCCAGCCGGCGGCCGCGCCACGCCGGAACGACCCCGACCTGGTCGATCCACGGGCCGGAGAGGATGACATAGCCCGCCGGGGCGCCGTCGTCGTCGACCGCCACCCGGCTGTCCGCCGGGCGGAAGTCGGGATCCTCGAGCAGGCCGGCGTGCCACGCCTGAGCGGGCGTGTCCGGGAACCCGGGTCGCTCGGCGAACGCGAGGCGATAGGCGGTGTGGAAGGCCGCCGCCGTCTCCGGTTCGTAGGGCAGGGCGGTCAGTCCCGGGGGGAGGGGGATGCGGGAGATGTGGTCGAGCGGATGGCGCATGATCGCCTCGGCCCCGATCCGACGCAGCCCGCTGGCCCCGAACAACGACTCCGCCTCGGGGGACATCGTCTCGGCGACAATGGTGACCCGACCGGGTCCCGCGTTGGCGCGGCCCCAGGCGACCAGCTGCTCCCCGACACCCTGTCGGCGATAGCTCGGGTGGACCAGGCCCGACGCGATCGGGTGCCCCTCGGTGTCGGTCGTCAGGGCGGCGACGGCGACGAGGTCGTCGAGTTCGTCGAAGCCCGCGATCCCGACATCCCCGACGAACAACCCCGCGACGGTCGAGGGGGTGGCGAGGCTCGGCATACCGCCGTCCTGGTCCAGGCACGCCTGGGCGAGCTCGACCAGGGCGGGGACGTCGTCGAGGCCGACCGGGCGCCAGTTGAGCTCAGCCACCGCCCCAGCGTGCCACGCCACCCCCCCTCCCCCCGTCGAGGGGTCGGATATCCC
>JBDIAJ010000079.1:0-18126 GCA_039812345.1 Nostocoides sp.
CGCCGGCGACGACCTGGACTACGTCCGGCAGCCGATCCCGTTCGGCCGGCTGCGGCGACCGGGCGGCGAGCACGTCTCGCTGCGCGCACTCGCCTCCACGGCGCCGCGATTGCTGGTCTTCCTCAACACCGGATGCGGCTCGTGCGTCACGGTGATGGGGCTGCTGCCCGGCTTCATCGCCGCCAACCCGGAGGTGGCCGTCCATCCGGTCTTCCATGCCGCGACGGATCCGGAGCGGATCCCGGCGTGGATGGAGACCCCTCTCTTCGACGAGGACGCGGCGATCTCCCAGACCTTCGGCGTCCCCACACCGGCCGCCGTGCTGCTGGGGGCCGACGGCCTGATGGCCGGGGGACCGGTGGTCGGCTCGACCGCCGTGTCCGACTTCCTCGCCGACATCGCCGGCGAACTGGCCGAGGTCCGCGAGCAACCCGTCGCGGCACCGGAGGCACCCGCCCCCGTGGCGTCGGGCGCGGTGCTGACCGGGACGGTGCTCGACCCGGACGAGCCGTTGCCGCGCTCCGGGAGCGCCGCCGCGGTGCGTGGCCCCAATGGAGAACTGACGTTCACCATCGACCTCGGCGGCGAGCCGCACTGACGAAAGGCCCGGCCGGCCCGGTCACCGACCCGTCAGCTGCCAGGCGTCCTCGCCGCCGGAATCGTCGTCCTCGGGGAAGTCGTCGTCCGCGTCCGCGGGAGGCTCCTCTCCGCGCATGACGGCCAGCGTGGCCGCCAGGTCGTCCGGCCGGATCAGCACGTCGCGGGCCTTGGACCCCTCGGACGGCCCGACGACGCCACGCGACTCGAGCAGGTCCATGAGGCGTCCGGCCTTGGCGAACCCGACCCGCAGCTTGCGCTGGAGCATCGAGGTCGACCCGAACTGGGTCGTGACGATCAACTCCGCCGCCTGCAGCAGCAGGTCGAGGTCGTCGCCGATCTCCTCGTCGACCTTCTTCTTCGCCGTCTCGACGGCGACATCCTCGCGGTAGGTCGGCGTCAACTGCCCCTTGACATGCGCGACGACCGCGTGGATCTCCGTCTCGGTGACCCAGGCTCCCTGAACCCGCATCGGTTTACTCGTCCCCATCGGCAGGAAGAGCGCATCCCCCTGACCGAGCAGCTTCTCCGCCCCGGGTTGGTCGAGGACCACCCGGCTGTCGGCCAGCGAGGAGGTGGCGAACGCCATCCGGGAGGGCACATTGGCCTTGATCAGTCCCGTGACGACGTCGACGGACGGTCGCTGCGTCGCGAGGACGAGGTGGATGCCGGCCGCCCGGGCCAGCTGCGTGATCCGGACGATGGAATCCTCGACGTCCCGCGGCGCGACCATCATCAGGTCTGCCAACTCGTCGACGATGACCAGGAGGTACGGATACGGCTCGAGCACCCGCTCCGACCCCGGCAGCGGCTTCGCCGCCCCCGACCGGACGGCCTTGTTGAAATCGTCGACGTGCTTGAAGCCGAACGCGGCCAGATCGTCATACCGGGTGTCCATCTCCCGCACCACCCACTGCAGGGCCTCGGCCGCCTTCTTGGGGTTGGTGATGATCGGGGTGATCAGGTGCGGAATACCGTCGTATGCCGTCAGTTCCACCCGCTTCGGATCCACGAGGACCATGCGCACCTCGTCGGGCGTCGCCCGCATCAGGATGGAGACGATCATCGAATTGACGAAACTCGACTTCCCCGCGCCCGTCGCCCCCGCGACGAGCAGATGCGGCATCTTGGCGAGGTTGGCCACGACATAGCCGCCCTCGACATCCTTGCCGACCCCCATCGTCATCGGGTGGGTCGTGTTGTGGGCGACGGAACTGCGCAGGACGTCCCCGAGGGAGACGATCTCCTTGTCCGCGTTGGGGATCTCGATCCCGATCGCCGACTTGCCCGGGATGGGGCTGAGGATGCGGACATCGGCGGAGGCGACGGCATACGCGATGTTCTTGGACATCGACGTCACGCGCTCGACCTTGACGCCCGGACCGAGTTCGACCTCGTATCGGGTGACGGTCGGTCCACGGGTGAACCCCGTGACCTGCGCGTCGATCCCGAACTCGTCGAGGACGCCGGTCAGGGCGGCGACGACGAGGTCGTTGGCGCTCGATCGGGCCTTCGGCCGCGTCCCCTCCTTGAGCAGGGCCGCGGTCGGCAGGCTGTAGGTGATCTCCCCCTCCAGCGAGAGTTGCTCCGAGGCCCGGCCGACCGGGTGCGTCGGCGGCGGCGCGAGCGGCGCTCTCCCGACGTCGGCGACCGGCCCGCGCCCGCTGTCGGCCGGGGCCGCTGCCGGTGCCTCGACCGGTGCCGCACCGACCGGAGCCACGTCGGCGGTGTCGGACCTCGGGACCCGACGCCGGCGACGCCCGGGCCGGTCCACCAACGCCGCCTGGTCGTATGCCGTGTCCCCCTCGAAACTCTCGGTGTCGGCCGTCGGCAGCCGCCTGGTGCGGCCCGAGACACCGACGCCCGGGGATGCCACCGCCGGGCCGTCCGGAGCCGTCGCGCCGGGCGCGTCGCCCCCGGGGTGGGGATGCCGAAGGACGAGGTCACGCAGATGTCGCGCGCGCTCCGGGATCCGGTTGACCGGAGTCGCGGTGAGGACCAGCACGGCGAAGAAGCCCAGGAGGATGAGGAGCGCGGTCGCGGCATACACCCCGATCCCGCTGGTCAACGGGCTGGAGGCGAGGAAGCCGATGATCCCCCCGGCGGCCCGGAGGCCGGCGGCGCCGCGCTGCGGAGTCGGGATCCCCTTCGAGATGTGGACGAGGCCGCAGGCGGCGAGGGTGAGGAAGGACAGGCCCACCGCGAGGCGGGTGTCGGCGGCGCCGGAGGGGCGCGCCCGGATCACCCGGACGCCGAGCGCCAGCAGCACCAGGGGCAGTGCCAGGGCGACGAGGCCGAAGGTCCCCGCCGCGACCGCATGGATGCCGTCGCCGACGAATCCGGTCAGCCCCCACCACTCGCGGACGGCGACGATCACCGCGAGGGCGATCAGGAGCAGGCCGACCCCGTCACGCCGATGCTCGGGCTCGAGGTCCACGCCGCTGATCCTGCGGACGCCCGACCCGACCAGGCGCGCGGCGCCACCGAGCAGGCGACCGCCGGAGCGCATCGCGCCCGCCAGGACCGAACCTCCCCGCCCGGCAGGCCGTGATCCGCCGCGAGCCGGAGGCCGCCCGGCGGACTTCCCGGCCTTCGCCGCGGGCCGACTCGACCCGCCTCGGGCTGGTGTGCGCGCGCTCGCGCGTGCGGGTGGGGTGGAACGGGTGGCCATACCGCCAGGCTACGCGACGACCTCACGCTTCCCTCGTGTCCCACGCGGAACGTCCGCCGGCGCTTGTCACGCCTCGACGACGGTGGGAATGATCATCGGGCGGCGCCGGATCTTGCGGCCGGCCCAACTGCCGACGGACCGCCGGATGACCTGCTGCAGCTCGTAGGTGTCGCGAACGCCGCCGCCGGTCGCGTCGTCGAGAGCCTTCTCGAGCTGGGGCCGGATGTCGGCGAAGACCTCCTCGTCCTCGGCGAAGCCGCGTGCGGTGATCTCGGGTCCGGCGATGACCTTGCCGCTGACCGTGTCGATGACGACGAAGATCGCGATGAAGCCCTCGTCGCGCAGGATCCGCCGGTCCTTGAGCAGCGCCTCGTCCGCCTCACCGACCGAGGATCCGTCGACATACACATAGCCGCACGGAACGGTGCCGGCCACCCGCACCCGCCCGCGCCGCAGGTCGACGGCGACCCCGCCCTCGACGACGACGACCGAGTCCGGGGCGACCCCCGTGGCGACGGCGAGCTTCCCGTTGGCGACGAGATGGCGCCACTCACCGTGCACCGGCATGACATTGCGCGGCTTGACGATGTTGTAGAGGTAGAGCAACTCCCCCGCGGCGGCGTGCCCGGACACGTGGACCCGGGCGTTGCCCTTGTGGACGACGTCGGCGCCCAATCGCATGAGGCCGTTGATCACCCGATAGACCGCGTTCTCGTTGCCGGGGATGAGCGAGGAGGCGAGCAGCACGGTGTCGCCGGGGCCGACCTCGATCTGGTGGTCACGATTCGCCATCCGGGACAGGGCCGCCATCGGCTCGCCCTGCGAGCCGGTGCAGATGAGGACGATGCGGTCGTCGGGCAGATCGCCGAGCTTCCGGGCGTCGACGAGGACGCCGTCGGGGATGTGGAGGTAGCCGAGGTCGGCGGCGATCCCCATGTTGCGCACCATCGACCGGCCGACCATCGCGACCTTGCGCCCGGCCTTGTCGGCGGCGTCGAGCACCTGCTGGACCCGGTGGACGTGCGAGGCGAAGCAGGCGACGATGATCCGCCGTTGGGCGTGCCGGAACACCTTGTCGATGGCCGAGGAGATCTCGCGTTCCGGCGTGACGAAGCCCGGGACCTCGGCGTTGGTGGAGTCAGCGAGCAGGAGATCGACCCCCTCCTCACCCAGCCGCGCAAACGCCCGCAGGTCGGTCAGACGCCCGTCCAGCGGGAGCTGGTCCATCTTGAAGTCGCCCGTATGGAGCAGGGTCCCGCCGGGGGTCCGCACCGCCACGGCGAGCGCGTCCGGGATCGAATGGTTGACCGCGACGAACTCGCAGTCGAACACGCCGAGACGCTCGCGCTGCCCCTCGCGCACCGCGAGGGTGTAAGGGGTGAGCCGGTGCTCCTTGAGCTTCGCCTCGACGAGGGCGAGGGTGAGCTGGCTCCCGACGAGGGGAATGTCCGGCTTCAACCGCAGGAGGTAGGGCACGGCACCGATGTGGTCCTCGTGGCCGTGGGTGAGGACGACTGCCTGGATGTGGTCGAGCCGGTCGGCGATCGAGTCGAAGTCAGGGAGGATCAGGTCGATGCCCGGGTGATGTTCGTCGGGGAAGAGGACGCCGCAGTCGATGACCAGCAGTTGACCGGCGTGCTCGACCACGGTCATGTTGCGGCCGACCTCGCCGAGGCCGCCCAGCGGCGTCACCCGGACCGCTCCCTCCCGCAGGGGCGGGACCGGACCGAGCTCGGGGTGCGGGTGGATCACGAGAGGTCGGCCCCCGCCAGGGCCGCGCGCAGCTTCTCGAGGTGAGCCGGTGGCGACTCGACATACGGCAGCCGGACGGTCGCGTGCGCGATGATGCCCTGCTCGACCAGCGCGGCCTTGGCCATGATCGCGCCCTGGCTCGTGGCCATGATCGCCTCGACGAGCGGAATGAGCGCCCGGTGGATGGCCCGGGCGGTCGCGAGGTCGCCGGCGTCGACGGAGGCGACCATCTCGGCATACCGCGCGCCGGCGACGTGACCGACCACGCTGACGACACCGGTGGCGCCCTGGGCGAGGTGGGCGAGGTTGACCTCGTCGGCCCCCGAGAACCACAGGAGATCGGTCGCCGCCATCACCTGGGTGGCGGCCCAGAGATCGCCCTTGGCGTCCTTGACCGCCCGGATGTTGGGATGGCCGGCGAGGGTGATGAGGGTGTCGCTGGCGAACGGGACGCCGGTCCGGCCCGGGATGTCATAGAGCATGATCGGCAGGTCGGTGCTGTCGGCCACGGCGCGGCAGTGGGCGATCAGGCCGGGTTGGGTCGGCTTGTTGTAGTAGGGCGAGACGAGCAGGAGCGCCGCGGCTCCCGCGTTCTTCGCCCGTGCCGCCATCTCGACGCTGTGGGCGGTCGCATTGGAGCCGACCCCGGCGACGACGACGACGTCAGCGCCGACGGCGTCCGCGACGAGGCCGACCATCTCGATGCTCTCATCGGCGCTCAGGGTCGGTGATTCGCCGGTGGTCCCGTTGACGACGATGCCGTCGTGGCCGAGGCGAACGAGGTGCCGAGCGAGGGCGACCGCGCTCTCCTTGTCGAGGGAGCCATCCGGGAGCATGGGCGAGACCATCGCCGTCAGGACGCGGCCGAAGGGTGAGGGGTGCGGCATGGCTTTCAGGGTAGTCCGGCGCCCGGCCGCTTCCCGGGAACGTCCAGGGTGCGGCGCGGACTGGTCGCCTTCCGCGGGTTGTCCCTGCCGGCTGTTAGCGTCCCGTCGCATGCAGCCGTATCTCGACCTGATGACCCGAATCCTCGACGAGGGGACGCGGCGTGACGATCGGACCGGGACCGGGACCATCGGGATCTTCGGGCACCAGATGCGCTTCGACCTCACGGCCGGCTTCCCCGTCGTCACCACCAAGCGGCTGCACCTGCGCTCGATCGTCGGCGAGCTGCTGTGGTTTCTGCGCGGCGACACCAACGTCCGGTGGCTGCACGAGCGTGGCATCACCATCTGGGACGAGTGGGCCGACGACCAGGGCGATCTCGGCCCGGTCTACGGCTACCAGTGGCGCAGTTGGCCCGCCCCCGACGGGCGGCACATCGACCAGATCGCCCGCGTCATCGAGTCCATCCGGACCGACCCGTCCAGCCGCCGGCACCTGGTGTCGGCCTGGAATGTCGCCGACGTCGACCGGATGGCCCTGCCACCGTGCCACGCGCTCTTCCAGTTCCACGTCGCCGACGGTCGCCTGTCCTGTCAGCTCTATCAGCGCTCCGCCGACGTCTTCCTCGGCGTGCCGTTCAACATCGCCTCGTATGCCCTGCTCACCCACCTCGTCGCCCAGCAGACCGATCTCGAGGTGGGCGACTTCGTGCACACCCTCGGCGACGCCCACCTCTACCTCAATCACCTGGAGCAGGCCCGCGAGCAACTCGCGCGCAAACCCCTGCCGTTGCCGACCCTCCAACTCACTCACCGCGAGTCACTGGACGCCTATGACCTCGCCGACGTCCAACTGGTGGGCTATCAGGCGCACCCGAGCATCAAGGCACCCATCGCCGTCTGATCCGGCGTGGCTGCCCGCTCTCGCGGACCTAGCAGTTGGGGAAGGGATTCGATAGATTGCTGGTGGTCGCCATTGTGAACGTCACCGTGCAGCCCGTGCTGTTGGCGTTGTTGCCGTCACCTCCGGGCAGCGTCGCGGAGATGGTGTAGCTCCTCCCAGGGTCCACGTTCTGGAACTTGAACTGAATACACTGGACCCCGGTGAGCGCCGAATTCGTGGTGACGTTGTAGGTCCACGTGGCGCCGGCCGCCAGCGTGGCGGACGAGCCGGAGCCCGGGCCGGTGGAGCCCGATTGAATGGTGTAGCCGCTCCCGCTCGCCTTGGAGATGGTGTCGCTGCCGCTCGAGTTGTTCTTCAGCGAGATGACGAACAGCGTCCCGGCGGGCACCGATGTGGACGTGCCACAGGCGGTCGTGGAGCAGATCTCGATGACGACATCACAGTTGGTCGAGGTGCAGGTGGCGTCGTAGGTGAATGTCGCGTCCCAGGGCTTGGAGGCGCACGACAGGGCGTAGGCGGGTGCGGCGGCAACCGTCACCAGTGCCGGGGTGGCCCAAGCGGCACCCTTGGCCAGTGCCCGACGGGACGGCTGCACCTCTCGGGACGGGGTGGAGACATGAACAGACCACCATGACTCTCTGCGACAACGGGGCGGGAACACTGTCGGTGCCGCAGGACGGGACGGACTGCGCGCGAGAGCAAGCATACCAGCCAAGCCCTCGCTGCTTCCGAACAGACCCAACCTGTGTCTGCCGTGATCCGGCTCCCACGTCGTCCTTCGAGGAGCTGACTGGTCACGCGCGCAGGACGCGACAGAATGCGCCCATGACGTCCGTCGCGCTCATCGCCGCCGTCGCTCGCAATCGCGTCATCGGGGACCGCGGGCGCATCCCGTGGCACCTGCCGGGCGACTTCGCCCACTTCAAGTCCACGACCATGGGACACACCCTGGTCATGGGCCGGGCGACGTTCGACTCCATAGGGCGACCGCTGCCGGGTCGGCGCACGCTCGTGCTCACCCGCGACCACACGTGGTGGCACGCGGGGGTGGAGACCGCCTCCGGATTCCCTGAGGCGCTCGCCCTGGCCGGTCCCGTGAACGAGGTCTTCGTCGCCGGGGGCGCACAGGTGTATGCCGAAGCCCTCCCCTACGCCCACCGCATGATCCTCACCGTGGTGGACGCAGAGCCCGACGGCGACACCAGGTTCCCGGACGTGGACTGGAGCCGGTGGATCGAGACCCATCGAGAGCCGCGCGACGGCTTCACGATCGTCACATACGCCCGAAGGGAGCAGCCTCGTTAGGCTCGGGGGGTGCCCATCGACACCGAGACCATCGACCAGGTCGCCGTCGTCACGATCGACCGGCCGGAGCGGCGCAACGCGCTCAATGCGGCCGCCCTCGACGAACTCGACGCCGCGATCGCCGGGCTTGGCCCGGCCCGGGCGCGCGCGCTCGTCCTGACCGGCGCCGGCGGGCACTTCTGCGCGGGGGCCGATCTGACCGAGTTGGAGGACGTCGCCTTCACCCAGCATCTCGCCGGGGTCCTCGACCGGCTCGCGTCCCTGCCGATCATCACCGTCGCGGCCATCTCGGGCTCGTGCATGGGGCTCGGCATGCAACTCGCGATCGCCTGTGACATGCGGGTGGTCGCGGACGACGCCCGGTTCGCGGTTCCGGTCGCCAAGCTCGGGCTCATGGTCGACTACTGGACCCTCGATCGCCTGCGGCGATTCTGGGGCGAGGGGGCCGCCCGCCACATGGCGTTGACCGCGGCGGTCCTGACCGCGGACGATGCGTGGCGGCTCGGGTTCGCCCAGGCCCGCGGGGACCTCACCGTCGCGACCGACCTCGCCGCCTCCGCGGTGGCACTGGCGCCGCTCAGCCAGGAGGGGACCAAACTCGGCTTCGACTGCGACGGCCCGCTCGAGGTCGCGCGCTATGACGCCGCCTTCGCCCGCGCGTGGGCCAGTGAGGACCTCCGGGAGGGTCGCGCGGCCTTCCGCGAGCGCCGCCCCGCGCAGTTCGAGGGCCGCTGATGGCCGCCCACGGCGACACCCCCGCGGCCGACGCCAGCGTGCGCCCGGCCCGGGTGACCGACGCGCCGGCCATCGGCCAGGTCCAGGCCCAGGTCTGGATCGACACGTATGCCGCGCGCCTGCCTCCCGAGGTCAGCGCCGCCTTCGACCCCCGCGCCTTCGCGGCCGCCTGGAAGGCCGCGCTCGAATCGCCGCCCGAGGGCGTGCACCGGCTCCTGGTCGCCCTCGCCGGGCAGCAGGTGGTGGGCCTGGCGGCATACGGCCCGAGCCAGGATCCCGACACCGGACAGGCGGCGGGAGAGGTGACCGTCCTCGCCGTGCACCCCCTCGCGCGGCGGCAGGGCCACGGGTCCCGGCTGATCAACGCCGTCGTCGACGAGTTGCGCGACCTGGGAGCGGAGTTGGTCACCGCCTGGCTGCCCGCCGACGCCGAGGAGACCCGGTCCTTCCTCCTCGGGGCGGGGATGTGGCCGGACAGCGCCTACCGCGACCGGGTGGTCTCGCCCGACGGCGAGACCCTCCGCGAGATCCGGATGATCGCGACCCTCACCGAGCCGGACGAGCCGACATGACGGCGATCGACGAACCGCTGAGCGAGGCGCGCCGCCGGGCGGTGCGCAGCCAGGGACTGTCGGTGGGCATCGCGACCGGGATGTACGGCGTCAGCTTCGGCGCCCTCTCCGTCGCCTCCGGCCTGTCCATCCTCCAGACGCAGGCCCTGTCGGCGCTGCTCTTCTCCGGAGGTTCGCAGTTCGCCGTCGTCGGTGTCCTCGCCGCCGGGGGGTCCGCGGCGTCGGCGATCGCGACCTCGACCCTGCTCGGCATCCGCAACGGCCTCTATGGCCTGCAGGTGGCCCGCTTCGTCCACGCACGGGGTGCGCGCCGGCTGGCCGCCGCCCACCTGACCATCGACGAGTCGACCGCGGTCGGCATCGCGCAGGAGGAACCACCGGCGCAGCGACTCGGCTTCTGGGTCACCGGGATCGCCGTCTTCATCGGCTGGAACCTGATGACCCTCGTCGGCGCGCTCGTCGGGAATGCGCTCGGCAAGCCGCAGACCTGGGGCCTCGACGCCGCCGCCGCGGCGGCGTTCTGCGCCCTGTTGTGGCCCCGGTTGCGGACCGGGGACGGCCGGGCGACGGCCGTGTTGGCGGCGTTCATCGCGCTCGTCACGCTTCCCTTCGTGCCCGCCGGCATCCCCGTCATCCTCGCCGCGATCGCGGCCGTCATCGTCGGGTGGGTCGGCCCGGGCCGGCACGAGGATCCCGCCGTCCAGGACGGCCTGCCCGGATCGGATCCGCTGCCATGACGCTCTGGGTCACCGTCCTCGCCTCATGCGTCCTCGCCTACCTCACCAAGCTCGCTGGTTTCGTCGTGGCCGCGTCCTGGCTGGAGGGACCGCGGATCTCCCGGATCACCCGGCTGCTGCCGGCCGCCCTCCTGGCCGGGCTGATCGTCAGCCAGACCTTCGGCGGGACCGCCGGCCGGCTGACCGTCGACGCGCGGGTGGCGGGGCTCGGCGCCGCCGCCGTCCTCCTGCTGCTGCGGGCCAACTTCCTCGTCGTCGTGTTCGGGGCCGCCGCCGTCGCCGCCCTGCTCCGGTATGCCGGATGGGCGTGAGCGGCGTCAGTCCAGCGCGGTGATCGCGGCGATCAGGGCGGGGATGGCACGGGCCGCCGACTCGCGCCAGCACAGATGGGCGACGTCGGAGATGTCCGTCGAGTGGGGGTTGATCTCGGCGACGAACGCGCCGCTCGCCCGCGCGACGGCGGGCAGGCCGGCCGCGGGATACACCAGGCCGGAGGTGCCGACGACGAGGACGAGTTCGGCGTGCTCGCAGGCGAGGACGGCCTCCTCCCAGGGCTGCCCGGGCAGGGCCTCGCCGAACCACACCACCCCGGGCCGGACCAGCCCGAAGCAGGCCGGGCAGGCCGGCGGGGGGATCCGCTCGACGGGCTTGGGCGGAGCGAGGATCGGGTCCGGGAACGGGTAGGCGCACTCACTGCACCGAAAGGCGCTGATCGACCCGTGCAGATGGTGCACGGCCCGGCTGCCGGCGCGCTCGTGCAGGTCGTCGACGTTCTGCGTGACGACGGTGATCGTCGCGAGGTCGAGCCCCTCCCACGCGGCGATCGCCTCGTGGCCGGCGTTCGGCGAGACGTCGTGGGCGCGTTCGAAGCGCCAGAGGTACCACGCCCAGACGAGCGACGGATCGGCGTCCCAGGCGGCCGGCGTCGCGAGTTCCTCGGGGCGGAAGCGCTCCCACAGGCCGGTCTGCGGGTCGCGGAAGGTGGCCAGGCCGCTCTCGGCGGACATCCCGGCACCGGACAGGACGACGACACGCCGCGCTGCAGCCGCCACATCGACGAGCACCGATGGAGCCTGCGCGGCGTCCATGGTCAACCCAGTCCGAGCAACTGGTCGAGGCCGACGGTCAGGCCGGGGTGGCTCCCGATCGCGCGGACACCCGCGAGGACCCCGGGCATGAAGGACTCCCGGTCGAACGAATCGTGCCGGATCGTCAGCGTCTCCCCCACCGACCCGAACAGCACCTCCTGGTGGGCAACCAGCCCGCGCAGCCGCACCGCGTGCACCGGTATGCCGCTCTGCCGGCCCCCGCGTGCGCCCGTCGGGTCGTGGGTGGTGGCGTCCGGGACGTCGCCGAGACCGGCCGCCGTGCGGGCGGCGGCGACGAGGTCGGCGGTGCGGGCGGCGGTGCCCGACGGGGCGTCGACCTTGTCGGGGTGGTGGAGTTCGACGATCTCGACCGATTCATAGAACCGGGCCGCCTCCTTCGCGAAGCGCATCATGAGGATGGCGCCGATGGCGAAGTTCGGGGCGATGAGGACGCCGACGCCCGGGTGGGCGTCGAGGGTGGCCCGGAGAGTGTCGAGCTTGCCCGGATCCCAGCCGGTGGTCCCGACGACGACGTCGACGCCCCGCTCGACGCACGCGGTGACATTCGCCAGGGACGCGGCCGGGAGGGCGAACTCGACGGCGACGTCGGCGCCGCCGAGATCACCGAAGTCGTCGCCGAGGTCGACGGTCGCTGCCAGGGCGAGGTCGGGCGCGGCGGTGACCGCGCGGCATACGGTCGAGCCCATGCGCCCGGCGGCACCGATGACGGCGACACGGATCGGGGGGGTCGTCGAGGACGTCATGACCCGATTCTTCCGTATGCCGCGCCTCCCGTCTGCGGGCAGCCACCGACGCGAGACACGCCCCCGCCTTCCGAGCGGTGTCGGGGGGCACGGGTAGCGTGTGGGCACAGTTGATTTCGCTGAGGAGCCACCATGTCGACCACGCCGCCGCCGCCGCCCGGACCCGGGGCCGGCGCACCCCCTCCCGGTGCATCCCCGGGCCCCTACCCGTCGTCCTCCGGGCCCGCATCGGCGGGCGTTCCGGGGTCCGGATTCTTCGCGGCCCTCTTCGACTTCTCGTTCTCCCGGTTCATCACCCCGATGATCATCCGGTTCGTCTACATCCTGGCGACGGCGCTGATCGGGCTGACCTGGTTCGCGCTGCTGATCACGTCCTTCGCCAGCAGCGCCGCGTCCGGCCTGGTGGTCCTGTTGCTCGGGCCGGTCGTCGCGCTGGTCTATCTCGCCTTCGTCCGGATGACGCTGGAGATCTACCTCGCGGTGGTCCGGATGAGCGAGGACATCCACCAGCGGCTCCCGCACTCCTGATCGGCGGAAGTCGGGGAGGTGTCGCCCGCCCTCAGGCCGTGACCGCCTGGGCGAGGACGGCGCGCCCGGCCTCGGCATCGCCGGACCAGGCGAGGCCGGATTCGTCGACGCGCTTCCACAGGTGGAGCAGGAGGCGATCGGCGGACCCGCGCAGGGTCGCGACGACGTGATCGGGGTCGTCGCCGAGCACCCACGCGCCGCCGGTGTCGGTCGCCTCCAGCCGGATGCCGTCCGGCAGCGCCCCGAGCAGCCCGCGCACCCGCATCCGCGGGACGAACACCTCGAGCACCTCGGCGATCCCGTCGGCGGCGAGGGCGCGATCGAGCGCCGCGGGCGTGCCGACCGCGGATTGGGCGTCCCACCGGTGCACCAGGTTCTCGTGCGCCTGGCGACGCTGCCAGAAGGCGAGGCGGTCGTGGCCGGGCTCGCGGGAGAAGCTCCAGGCCGGGCTGGCCGGGCCGCCGTCCAGCGCCATGATCAGGGCGGTGGCTCCCTCACCGAACCACGCGCGCAGCGCCACCGGGTCCCGCGGGGCGGGCTCGGCCGCGCCGCGACCGTGGCCCTCCTCGATCGCCGTGACGACCCAGCGGTGGACTCCCCCGAGATGGTCGGTGAGGTCATGCAGCGTCCAGCCGGGGCAGCCGTCGACCGGGCGGGCGAGCAGCGACGGGTCGTCGACGGCGCGGGCGAGCACCGCGGCATACGCGGAAGTCTCGGCGCGGACATGCACGGCGTGGTCCGGGGTCATGCACGTCATCGTGGCAGACGCACGGTCCCCAATTCGCCTGCGCGGGTGCCGCATCCGCGGCTACTGTGCGAGGGTGACCACCCTGTGGCGGTATGCCGATCCGGCCGAGTTCCTGGCCGTCGCCGAACCCGTGCTCGCCGCCGACCCGGTCGGGACGACGATCATCGGGGCCGCAGTGCAGCAACTGGTGACCGAGGCGTCGACGCCGGCCCCGGCGACCGGCCGCGTCGGCGCTGGGCCGGCGCCGTGGTTCGCCGCGGTGACGGACGTGGACGGCCGGGTGAGCGGGCTGGCCATGCGAACCGGTCGGTACCACCCGGTGCTGCACGGCCTCACGCCCGAGGTCGCGGCCGAGCTCGCCGAGCGGATCCTCGACACCGGTGAGGTGCCGGCTGGCGTCCAGGGGGAGGCGGCATCGGCTCGGGCCTTCGCCCAGCGCGTCGCGGCTTTGCGGGGTGGGCGCGTCGAGGTCACGCGCGAGTTCGGCCTCCATCACCTGCGCACGCTCCGACCCCCGGTCGGCGTGCCGGGACGTGCCCGGCGAGCGACCGAGTCCGATCTCGACCTCCTCGTCGACTGGCTGTTCGCCTTCCTCGACGAGGTCGAGGACGATGTTCCGCCCGTCTCGGGCGACCCGCAGGAGCGGCGCGCCGCCGAGACCCAGATCCAGCGCGCCCGACTGCCCCACTCGTGGCTGTGGGTCGACAACGCGGGTGTCCCGGTCTCGCTCGCGAGCAGCCGGGCGCCGGCGTTCGGGGTGGCCCGGATCGGCCCGGTCTACACCCCGCCCGACCGGCGCGGGCACGGGTATGCCGCGGCCGTCACCGCGCACGTGTCCGCCCACCACCGCGCGGCCGGGAGCGAGGTCGTCCTGTTCACCGACCTCGCCAACCCGACGAGCAACGGGGTGTACCGGCGGATCGGCTTCGTGCAGGTGGGCGAGCGGGTGGCGCTGAGGATCGCGTCTGAGTGACGGCACGCGCCGCGCGTCGCCCCGGCCACGCCGCTCGAGGTCACCGCGGCACGGGTCACGGCTTTCCGCCCACTGCCACGACGTCGTCGCCGCAACGGAAGATCTCCGTCGCGGCGACGACGTCGCGATGCCGATGCGGCCGGGCCCGGGGTTGCGCGCCCCTTGCCCGATAGCCTGAGGTCAGTCCTCCCGGCGGTCGGACTCGCCGTGGGTGCGACGGCGCCGCTGGCGACCGCCGCGGTCCCCACGAGGCGCACGGTCGGCGGCGTCGGGCGCCGGCGCGGTGGCCTCGGCGTCCTCCCCACCGGCTCCAACGGCCTCGTGACCCGAGCCGGTCGGTCCCTCGCCGGCCGGCGCCTCGGCGCCGCCCTCCGGGAGCACGGCGGCCAGCGAGAGCTTGCCCCGCGGGTCGATCTCCTTGAGCTCGACCTGGACCTTCTGGCCGACGGACAGGACGTCCTCGACCGCGTCGATCCGCTTGCCGCCGACGAGCTTGCGCACCTCGGAGATGTGCAGCAGGCCATCCTTGCCGGGCAGCAGGGAGACGAACGCCCCGAAGGTCGTCGTCTTGACGACGGTCCCGAGGAAGCGCTCCCCGATCTCCGGCATCTGCGGGTTGGCGATCGCGTTGATCGCCGCCCGGGCGGCCTCGGCCGAGGGGCCGTCGGTCGCGCCGATGTAGACGGTGCCGTCGTCCTCGATCGAGATGTCGGCGCCGGTGTCCTCCTGGATCTGGTTGATCATCTTGCCCTTCGGGCCGATGACCTCACCGATCTTGTCGACCGGGACCTTGACCGAGATCACGCGCGGCGCGAACGGAGACATCTCGTCCGGTCCGTCGATCGCCTCGGCCATGACGTCGAGGATGTGCAGCCGGGCGTCGCGCGCCTGGGTCAGCGCACCGGCGAGGACGTCGGCAGGAATCCCGTCGAGCTTGGTGTCGAGCTGGATCGCGGTGACGAAGTCCTTCGTCCCGGCCACCTTGAAGTCCATGTCGCCGAAGGCGTCCTCGGCACCGAGGATGTCGGTGAGTGCGGCATACGACATCTGACCGTCGACCTCGGCGGAGACCAGGCCCATCGCGATGCCGGCGACCGGGGCGCGCAGCGGCACACCGGCGTTGAGCAGCGACAGGGTGGACGCGCAGACCGAACCCATCGACGTCGAGCCGTTGGAGCCGAGCGCCTCGGACACCTGACGGATGGCGTAGGGGAACTCCTCGCGCGTCGGCAGCACCGGCATGAGGGCCCGCTCGGCGAGCGCCCCGTGACCGATCTCGCGCCGCTTCGGCGACCCGACGCGGCCGGTCTCGCCGGTGCTGTAGGGCGGGAAGTTGTAGTTGTGCATGTAGCGCTTGCGGTTCACCGGCGACAGGGTGTCGATCTGCTGCTCCATCCGGAGCATGTTGAGCGTGGTCACGCCCATGATCTGGGTCTCGCCGCGCTCGAACAGCGCCGACCCGTGCACCCGCGGAAGCACCTCGACCTCGGCCGAGAGCGCCCGGATGTCGGCGAGCCCACGCCCGTCGATGCGGACCTTGTCGCGCAGGATCCGCTCGCGGACGAGCGTCTTCTGCACCGAGCGGTATGCCGCGCTGACCTCCTTCTGGCGGCCGGCGAACGGTCCGACCCGGCCCTCGGACGACCCGTCCGAGTCGCCGACGAGTTCGAGGTGGATCGCCGACTTCAGGTCGTTGATCGCGTCCTCGCGGTCCTGCTTGCCGGCGATGGTGAGGATCTGGGCGAGCTTGCCGTCGCGGGACGCGGCGGCCTCGACCGCGGCATACACATCGTCCTGGTAGTCCAGGAAGCGCGGGAACTCCTCGACCGGCTTGGCGGCCTTGGTGGCGAGGTCGCTCTGGGCCTCGCACAGGGTTCGGATGAACGTCTTCGCGGCCTCGAGGCCCTGCGCGACGACCTCCTCGGTCGGCGCCTGCCGGCCCTCGTTGGTGACGAGGTTCCAGGTCGCGTCGGTGGCCTCGGCCTCGACCATCATGATCGCGACGTCGTCGCCCACGACGCGCCCGGCGACGACCATGTCGAAGGTCGAGCGCTCGGCGTCGGAGAAGTTCGGGAAGGCTACCCATTGCCCGTCGATGAGGGCGACCCGCACGCCGCCGATCGGGCCGCTGAACGGCAGACCGGAGATCTGGGTGGCGGCGCTCGCCGCGTTGATCGCGACGACGTCGTACTGGTGGTCGGGGTTGAGGGACAGGACGGTGATGACGACCTGGACCTCGTTGCGCAGGCCCTTGGCGAAGGACGGGCGCAGGGGCCGGTCGATGAGGCGGCAGGTGAGGATCGCCTCGGTCGAGGGTCGGCCCTCACGACGGAAGAAGCTGCCCGGGATGCGACCCACGGCATACATCCGCTCCTCGACGTCGACCGTGAGGGGGAAGAAGTCGAACTGCTCCTTGGGCGTGCCACTCGCGGTGGTCGTCGCCAGGAGCATGGTCTCGCCGTCGAGGTAGGCGGCGACCGAGCCGCCCGCCTGCCGGGCGAGGCGTCCGGTCTCGAACCGGACGGTGCGGGTGCCGAAGCGGCCGTTGTCGATGACAGCCTCGGCGAAGGTGATCTCTGGACCCTCCATGGGCCCTCCATTTCTTCTGATCGTCCCCGGGCGCATCGTCGTTGTGGCCCGTGGGGGTGGTTCTCGATATTCGGTTGTCGGACATGCCAAGAAGCGGTCCTGGGATCAGGACCGCTTCTCGAGTCACGGGGTCAACGACGCAGGCCGAGCCGCTTGATCAGCGCACGGTAGCGCTCGATGTCGACGCTCTCCAGATAACGCAGGAGGCGGCGGCGGCGGCCGACGAGCAGCAGCAGGCCACGACGGCTGTGGTGGTCGTGCTTGTGCTCGCGGGCGTGCTCGGTCAGGTCCTTGATCCGCTGCGTGAGCAGCGCGATCTGCACCTCGGGGGAGCCGGTGTCGCCCTCGACGGTGGCGTACTCGGCCATGATGGTCTTCTTGACGTCGGCATCCAGGGGCATGCGTCGGCTCTCTTTCGTGGTGTCGTTGCGCGGCGCTCCCGGGCAGGTCCACCGGGGCTCTCTCGAATCCGCGGCCGTTCTCACGGCAACGCCTCAGGGTATCAGCGGGGGCCGGCTCCCCCTAATCGGCGACTCGACGCACGTGGGACGATCGCGAACGGGACCGGCGCGAGCGGTGTGGCGGCGGTGTCGCGCCTCCCTCGGCCACGGACGTCCTCCTACGCCGCGCTGCTGATAGGCCCCGCTACTTGCTCGCCCGACCGAGAGGACGCGAGATCGCCGCGACGAAGGCATCGACACTGGTGGCGACCACTTTCGTGACGAGAGTTCCGGTAGCGCCATCGATGCACTACCTCGAAACGTTGCCGGTCGTGGCGTCGATCGGGAAAACCCCGAGCATCCCCATCATCGCGAAACTTGGTATCCTACTGTCCGGGTCCGAACCCAGGAAGATGATGTACTCACCGTCAAGCGGAATATCTTTTGGTGGCGCCGTCAAGACGAATTCACGAGGAGCTGAATCACCCAACAGCAACCGAGATCCGCTGATCGCGAAGATGGCGTCTTGCTGTCCGTTCGGATACGTTACCAGCGATTGGTTTCTTTTCGACAGATTCGCCAGCACTGCGGCCCTGGACCCAGCCATTTCTTGGCCGAACGCATCGGTGCCGAGGTCAGGACAGGGACTCGGCGGAGGCGCACCATGGGACTGGATGCCGGGTGCTTTCTGGGCTCTCGTCCCACTGCTCCCGGTTTCCGACATATCCGACCATCCCCTCCCCTGGGGCGTCTCGCGCGAGCATCCACTCATCAGGATGAAAATTGCCGCAAGGGCGGCGCATCTCGCACCACGAGGCTTATTCACGAGGCGAGTTTCA
>JBDIAJ010000080.1:0-18042 GCA_039812345.1 Nostocoides sp.
CGGGGCGCCGACCGACCGGGGGATGTCGGCGCCCGCGGCCATCGCGCCGGTGAACGCCGCACCGAGACCGGAGGAGTCGGCGACGTCGACCGCCGCCAACGGCCGGTCCAGGGCGTCGGCGAGCAGTTGCCTCCAGCGCGGGTCGGCGGTGCCGCCACCGGCCAGGCGCACCGGCCGCCGATCGCCCGCGGTGGCGCCGGAGGCGACCAGGGCGGCATACGCATCGTGGACCGTGACCGCGACGCCGACGAGCGCCGCACGAGCGAGCTGCTCGCGGGTGTGTTGGCGGCTCAGGCCGGTCCACGCGCCGCGCAGACCGCTGTCGAGCCACGGCGTTCGTTCCCCATGGAGATAGGGGAGGAAGACCGGGTCGTCGTCGCGCGTCGGGAGCGCGAGCGAGGCGTTGAGGTCGGGGAAGGACATCCCGAGCAGGGCGCTGACCCACTCCAGCGTCGAGCCACCGTTGAGCCCGGCCGCCATCGCATACCAGCCCCGCTCGCGCGCGTTGCGATAGGTGTGAGTCGTCGGGCGCGACGGCAGCTCGCCCGGGAGCTGCGGGAGTGCCGTGACGATCTGGACGCCGGTGCCGACGGTGAGCTGGACCTCTCCGGGACGGTCCAGGCCCGATCCGAGGACGGCCGCCGCGGTGTCCGCGGCCCCCGCGGCGACGGGGAAGCCGGCCGGCAGCCCGAACAGCGCGGCCGCGTCGGCCGTCAACCGGCCCGCCATCGCCCCCGCGCTCGGCAGCAGCGCCGGGAGCAGCCGGTCATCGATCCCGAGCGCCTCGACAACCGCGGTCGACCAGCCGTCGGCGACCACGTCATACAGCAGCGTCGCCGACGCATCGCTCGGTTCGCCCGCCGCGTCGCCGGTCATCCGGAGGCGGACCCAGTCCTTCGGCTGCAGGGCCCACCGCGCGGCGGCGACCGACTCGGGCTCGTGCCGGGTGAGCCAGGCGAGCATCGGCCCGGCCATCCCGGGCACGAGTGGGCCGCCGAGGCGGGCCAGCACGGGGTCGGAGAGCGCGCCGTAGACCTGCAACTGCGGGAGCGCCCGGGTGTCCTGCCACTGCAGCGCCGGCCGCACCGGCGCGCCCGCGGCATCGGTGAGGACGAGCCCGTGCATCTGCCCCGAGAACCCAACCCCGCCAGGTCGGATGCCGCTGCGCTCCACCGCCTCCCGCGTCGCCTCCGCGGCCGCCACCAGCCACCCCATCGGATCGGCCTCCGACCGGCCCGGGGTGGTGTCGAGCGCGAGACCGCTCGGCGGGTAGCCACGTCGGGCGATCGCCCGCACCGCCCCCGTGGTGTCGACGACGAGCACCTTGACCGACCCGGTCCCGAGGTCGATCCCGACGAAACCCGCCTCGCTCACGACCGTCCTCCGATCACCGCGTCGAACGCCGCCACGGCCGCGGCGGTCAGCGGCTCGGCGAAGAGTGCGTCCGCGACCGGTGGCCCCATGGTGAAGCAGCGCACGCCGGCGCGGGCCAGGGCGGCGATCGTCTCCACGTCACGCAGGCTCGCGGCGAGGACCTCCGTCGCGCTGCCGGTCGCCGTCAACGCCTCCTGCATCGCCGTCACCGTCGCGATCCCGCCGCGGCCGGCCTCCTCGATCTTGGCGACATAGGGTGCGACATAGGCCGCCCCGATCGCCGCCGCCGCGACCACCTGCTCGGGCGCGAAGATCGCCGTGACCAGGACCGGCACCCCGGCCCCGACCAGTCGCGCGCCGGCGGTCAACCCCGCCCGTGACGCCGGCACCTTGACCACGACATCCTCGCCGAGTTCGCGCAGCCGCAGGCCACAGTCCGACATCGCGTCCGCGTCGGCTCCCCAGGCCTGGAAGAAGATCTCGCCGGCGTCGGCCGCGAGCGCCCACGCATAGACCGACGGGATGTCGGCCACCGTCAGCCCGGCCCGGTCGAGGATCGTCGGATTGGTCGTCAACCCCGCGAACACGCCGGTCGCCAGGAGCGGCTCGGCCGCCGTGCGGTCCGCCGTGTCGAGATACAGCCGCAGCCCCATGGGTCCTCCGCTCCGGTGAGCGCCCGCGGTGGCGCCGCACGGCATACCAGTATTCCGTCCTCCACCGACGAGGTGTGGTGAGGGACACCGCCGGGAGTGGAGACCCGCCCCGACGCCGTGGTTAGCATGGCAGGAAGCCGTTTCCGCACCCACCGCTGCCGTTGGAGGCCGTCATGTCCGACCGTCCCGTTTCCGTCATCGTCGCGGGGGCCCGCACCCCCATGGGCCGCATGAGCGGCTCCCTCAAGGGCTTCAGTGGATCCGACCTCGGCGGCATGGCGATCCGGGCCGCCCTCGAGAAGGCCGGCGTCGCGGGCGAGGACGTCGACTACGTCATCATGGGCCAGGTCCTGTATGCCGGCGAGGGACAGATCCCCGCCCGCCAGGCGGCCGTCAAGGGCGGCATCCCGATGACGGTCCCGGCCGTGTCCGTCAACAAGGTCTGCCTCTCCGGCCTCGATGCCATCGCCCTCGCCGACCAACTGATCCGGGCGGGCGAGTTCGAGATCGTCGTCGCCGGCGGCCAGGAGTCGATGACCAACGCCCCGCACCTGCTCGAGAAGAGCCGGGACGGCTTCAAGTACGGCAATGTCACGATGCGCGACCACATGGACTACGACGCCCTGAGCGACGTCTTCACCAAGCAGGGGATGGGCGGCCTGACCGACTCCGCCAACACCGGCGAGTTCGCCGTCACCCGCCAGGAGCAGGACGAGTTCTCCGCCCGCAGCCACCAGAACGCCGCCAAGGCCTGGAAGGACGGCCTCTTCGACGACGAGGTTGTCGCCGTCTCCATCCCCCAGCGCAAGGGCGACCCGGTCGTCTTCAAGTATGACGAGGGCATCCGGGCCGACACGACCGCCGACTCCCTCAGCGGCCTGCGTCCCGCCTTCAACAAGGAGGGGACGATCACCGCCGGCTCGGCCTCCCAGATCTCCGACGGGGCCTGCGCGGTCGTCGTCATGGCCAAGTCCAAGGCCGAGGAACTCGGCCTGTCCTGGCTCGCCGAGATCGGCGCCCACGGCAATGTCGCCGGCCCCGACTCGACGCTGCAGCAGCAGCCGGCCGAGGCGATCAAGCAGGCCTGCGCCAAGGAGGGCATCAGCCCGGCCGATCTCGACGTCGTCGAGATCAACGAGGCGTTCGCCGCGGTGGGGCTCTCCTCGACCAAGGCCCTCGGCATCGACCCCGAGATCGTCAACCCCAACGGCGGTGCGATCGCCATGGGCCACCCGCTCGGGATGTCCGGCGCCCGCGTCGTGCTCACCCTCGCCAACGAGCTCACCCGCCGCGGCGGTGGCATCGGCGCCGCGGCCCTGTGCGGCGGTGGCGGCCAGGGCGACGCCCTCATCGTCCGCGTCCCGAAGGCCTGACCCGAGTGACCGGTGCCGCCGACGGCGCCGACCTGCTGTCGGCGGCCCGGGACGGGTCGCCTCGGGCCCTCGCCCGGCTGATCTCCCTCGTCGAGTCCGGCGCGGCGCGCGTTGCCACGCCCGCCCGCGGTGACGGCGGCGCGCACGTCATCGGCGTCACCGGTTCGCCCGGAGTGGGCAAGTCGACGACGACGAATGCCCTCGTCGCCGCCCTTCGCGGACGCGGGCGTCGGGTCGCGGTGCTGGCCGTGGACCCGAGTTCGCCGTTCACCGGCGGCGCCCTGCTCGGTGACCGGATCCGGATGGGTGACCACGCGACCGACCCGGGCGTGTTCATCCGGTCGATGGCGGCCCGAGGGCACCTCGGTGGTCTCGCCGCGGCGACGCCCGCGGTCGTGCGGGTCCTCGACGCCGCCGGTTTCGACGTCGTCCTCGTCGAGACCGTCGGGGTCGGTCAGAGCGAGGTCGACATCGCCGCTGGCGCCGACACGGCCCTGGTGCTCCTCGCGCCGGGTATGGGCGACGGGATCCAGGCCGCCAAGGCCGGGATCCTCGAGATCGGCGACGTCATCGCCGTCAACAAGGCCGACCGGCCGGGCGCGCACGAGACGATGCGCGAGGTCCGCTCGATGCTGCGCCTGTCCGCCCGTATGCCGCACGCCTGGCGCCCGCCCGTCCTCGCCGTCTCGGCCGCGGCCGGCACCGGCATCGACGACCTCGTCGAGGCCCTGGAGGCCCATCGGGCGCACGCCGCCGCGGACGGCACCCTCGACGCGCGCCGTCAGGCGCGCGCCCGGGCCGAGATCGAGGCGATCGTCCTCGCCCGGGTCCGGCAGCGGCTCGACCCCCGCGTCCGCGCCGCCGCCCGGGACATGGTCGCCGGGGGGAGCGATCCGCATACGGCCGCGGAGACGATCGTCGCCGATCTCGGGTGAGTCAGAGCCGTGAGGCGGCTACCACCAACCCTGGCGATGGGCCCATCGAAGCAGCCAGATCGACATCGCGAGCATGATGGCGAGGAGGACCCCGAGCGCCACCCAGTGGGTCGAGGAATTGACGATGACGTTCATCCCCATGACCGAGGAGATGGCGGTCATCGGCAGGGTCACGGCGGCGATGACCGCCAACCGCTCGGCGGCGATCGTCATCCGGGTGTCGGTGCGGGCGCGATAGAAGTCGGTGACGCCGTGGAGGAACTCCATCTGCGCGTGGGTGATCCGCTCCAACCGGGCGTACTGGTCCTTCAGATCCGAGAGCAGTCGCACGTGGCCCTTGCCGTGCGCGGAGGTGAGATGGCAGGCCCGGATGAGCACCTCGGTGCTCTGCGCGGCCATCGTGTGGATGGTGAGCAGGAGGTGCCGGACGGTGAACAACTCATCGAGGAAGCGCTGGGGATTCTCGTCGTCGGCCTGCGTCATCACCCGCTTCTCGAGCAGTCCGATCTCGCTCGCCGAACTGTTGACCACGCGTTCGAGGGCGTTGGTCATCGACGAGACCAGGGCATAGGTGAGGCTGATCGGCCGCCGGGCCGCGAGCCGGCCGGCGAGCAGGCGGTCGGCGACCTCGTGGGTCTCCGCCAGCAGCTTCTCGGGCGGGACGGCCGCGGCGGCCGGACCGTGCGTCGTCACCAGGAAGTTCGGGCCGATGATCTGGTCGAGCTCGAGGTAGTGGACGTGCCCGGATGCGCCCGGCATCGGCAGGTGCAGTGCGACGAAGAGATACGACCGGTAGTAGTGCAGGCGGGCCACGTGATTGCGTTCGGCGCAGTCGTCCACCGCGCGGGGATGCAGCCCGAAGACATCGGTGAGCAGGAGCCGCTCCTGCGCTCCGAGGTTTGCGATGTCGACCCACACCCACCCGTCGTCGCGGGCGAGCAGCGTGCCCACGTCGGCGGGATCCGCGCGCGCGGCCTCGCCGGTCTTGGCGTCGACCCAGATGACGTCATACCCCGTCACGGGGCCCACCTTAGTGCCGGCCGATGTGCGTCGTCACGGGGTCGGCGAGGTCGCCCGATTTGTGCACGTCTGCGGGATGAGTCATCGTGGAGGTTCGACACCCACGCCGCATCCGCCCGGGCCCGGGCGCGAACGACCGACGGACAAGGACCTGCACGTGCTCCTCTTCAGGCGCCTCCTCGGGGTGCTGCTGCTCGCCGCCGGGCTGGCGCTGATCGCCATCGGCGGCTGGTTCGCCACCGTCCTCGGGTCCGGAGGGACCGCGCGGTTCACCGCCCAGGGGGTCGGGACGACCCCGGTCGTCATCGGCCCGTCCGTGCTCAACCGGACCGCCCTCCCGGTCCGAGTGACCGTGACCCCGGCGGCCGGATCGGCGGCGACGGTGGTCGTCGGCACGCCCTCGGACACCGCGGCCATCGTCGGCGATGCCGAGATCGACGCGGTCACGGGCGTCGGCGTCTGGGACCGGAGCGCGACGCTGGCGCGCCGGGGCACCGGCGGCGACCTCGACGTCACCACCGTCGACGTATGGCGCAGCCGCCAGTCCGTGACCGGGCCCACCACCGTGACCATCACCCAGGACACCGCCCCCGAGACCCTCGTCATCGCCCCCGCGGCGGGCGCGTCGCTGGCGTCAGTCACGCTGACCTGGACGCATCCGGCCTGGTTCACCGAGGCGCTGGTCCTGATCGGCGCCGGCATCGTGCTCGCCGTCATCGCCCTGCTCGTGCTCCGGCGGCGCCGGCCCCACTCCGCCGCGGCGACGCCGACCCCGACGACGCCCGCGGCTGCGGAGGTGGCCTCGTGAGCCGCCGAACGTGGTCGGTCGTCGCGCTGGCGAGCGTCGTCGCCCTGGGCGGATGCGGCATACCGGATCGGGTGGTGGGTATGCGCGCGGCCCCGACCGAGGTGATCGGGGCGGCGGCGTTCACCCCCGCGGCGGCCCGACAGATCAGCCAGCGCGCCCTCGATGTCGCTCACGAGGCGATGACCGGACCCGACAAGAACTCCGCCGCCCGCAAGGCCGCCCTCGTCGGCCCGGCGCTGCGACTGGCCGAGGTGCCGGACAAGTTCGTCGCCGAGGGGGCCACGAGCGCGTTCACCCTGCCGCCCTCGGCCACCCTGCTCGGCGTGAGCCGCGGCCGGGACTGGCCCCGCTACCTGTTGACGACGGCGCAGGCCGACGGGATCCAGAGTCTCTACGTCCTCGTCCAGCCCGACGCCAAGACACCGTTCAAGCTCCAGACGACGGTGCCGATGGAGGCCGGCGCGAGTGTCCCCGCGCTGCCCCCGCTCACCGAGGGAGTCCAGTCGGCGTCCTCGGGGACCGATCTCATCGCCAGCCCGCAGAAGATCGTCGACGCGTATGCGGCCGCCCTCGCCTATCCGACATCGTCGTCCGCGCGCAGCTCGGTCGTCGCGCTCGACGACGCCTTCGCCAAGGGCATCCTCGCCAGCTCGGCGGATCAGGCCAAGGCGCTGGGGAAGCTCGGGACCTTCACCCGGTCGCATGCGGCTTTTGACCAGGACACGGTGTCGTTCCAGCTGGCCGACGGCAGCGCGATCGCCTTCGTCCAGCTGTCCCGACGCGATCGCCTCAAGCCGACGAGCAAGGCCAAGGAACTCGTCCTGTCGAGTGCGTTGGCCAAGCTCGCCGGAACCACGAAGGTGACCGAGGCCGCCACCCTCGATTGGCTCGAGACGCTCGCGATCGTCATACCGAAGACGGGAAAGGCGCAGATCGTGGCCGCGTCGGAGCAGTTGCGGGCGATCAGCGCGAAATAGTCTCCGCGTCGCGCACGTGGCCGCGCCGGTGGGCGAACAGGAACCCGTCGCCGAGGTGAGTGAGAATGACCGACATGACTGAGCAGCCCGTCCCCAACCGCGCCACCCGAGGCGCCGTCGACCTGACCCGACTCGGCGGTGGCGCCGCCCCGGCGGGGCCCACCGGTTCCGCCCCGTCCGGAGGCGGCGACCCGATCCACGTCCAGGCGACCGACGCGACCTTCAACGACGCCATCACGCGCTCGGTGCGGATCCCGGCCGTCCTCGTCGTCATCTCGACCCGGCTGCCGGAGTCGGTCGTCTTCCTCGGCACGGTCATCGACATCGCCAAGAGCCTCGGTGGGCGGCTCCAGGTCGTCAGCGTCGACGTCGACAGCAACCCCGGATTGTTGCGGGCCCTCCAACTCCAGTCCGTCCCGGTGACAATCGGGCTGCTCCAGGGGCAGCTGCTGCCGATGTTCGCCGGCGCGATGCCGGCCGACCAGGTGCGGGCCGTGCTGGAGGAGTTCCTCACTGTCGCCGTGCAGCAGGGGGTGACCGGCCGGATCGACCTCGGGGCACCCGAGGAGGACGCGGAACTGTCGCCGCTGCACCAGGAGGCCTTCGACGCGATCGAGCGGGGTGACCTCGACGGGGCGGCCGCGGCATACGAGCAGGCGCTCGAGCAGAACGCCTCTGACACTGACGCCAAACTCGGCCTCGGGCAGGTCCGGCTCATGCAACGGACCGCAGACGTCGACAGCGCCGCCGCCCGGGCCGCCGCCGCCGCGGCGCCCGACGATGTGGACGCGGCCATCGTCGTCGCCGACCTCGACGTCCTCGGCGGACACGTCGAGGACGCCTTCGCCCGCCTCATCGACCTCGTTCGGCGGCTGAGCGGCCCGGACCGGGAGAAGGCCCGCACCCACGTCATCGCCCTCTTCGACGTCGTCGGCAGCCACGACGACCGGGTCAAGAAGGGCCGCACGGCCCTCATGTCCGCCCTGTTCTGATACTCCGGGGGGCTCCGCCCCCCGAGGACCCCCCGGAACGGCGGGGTGCTCGCTGCGCTCGCGCCATTCTTTCTGTTCCGGGAAACCAGGCTCGCTGCGCTCGCGGTTTCCCGGGCCACTCACAGTGGCTCGCTGACGCTCGCAACTGCTCGCGGCGGCGGACGAGGCGCCGGGGGGCTCCGCCCCCCGAGGACCCCCACGCCGGGGGGCTCCGCCCCCCGAGGACCCCCCGGAACGGCGGGGTGCTCGCTGCGCTCGCGCCATTCTTTCTGTTCCGGGAAACCAGGCTCGCTGCGCTCGCGGTTTCCCGGGCCACTCACAGTGGCTCGCTGGCGCTCGCAACTGCTCGCGGCGGCGGACGAGGTCGGGCGGCTTCCCCAAGCCGACGCCGACGACTCGATCCTGCGGTGTGGGGCTCTCGCTTGCCAAAGTGATGGTGGGTCCGGCGACGGATGTTCAGGACGGGCCCGAGATTCCCGCGCCGGGGCGGGGAGATGCTGTTGGATAGCGGCATGGCCGAGCGCGTCAACCTTCCCGTTCCCGATCTCGATCAATCCCTGGGCGTGATGCGGCACGGGCACTGGGGGAGGGGAGTGCTCGTCTTCCCCTCCGAGGCCGGGCGCGCGGAGGACTTCGCCAACAACGGGATGGTCGACGCGGTCCGAGGGCTCGTCGATTCCGGCCGGGTGAGCTTCTTCTGTGTCGACTCCCTCGACGCGTGGTCGTGGTCGGCCAACGAGCACTCGACCGAGGAGCGCGCCCGTCGCCACGGTTACTACCACCGCTGGCTCGAGCAACAGGTGCTCCCCTACATCGCCCACGAGATGGGCACGCCCCCCACCGAACTCATCACTCTCGGGGTCTCCATGGGGGCCTATCACGCCGTCAACTTCACCCTCCAGCGCGCCGACGCGGCACCGCTGGCCATCGCCCTGTCCGGCAACTACGACCCGACCACCTGGCACGGGTGGGGCGATCTCGGCGACAACACCTATTTCGCCAACCCGATGGCCTATGTCGCGGGCGCTCAGGACGGCCACCTCGACTGGCTCCGGGCGCGGCCGTCACTCCTCCTCGTCGTCGGCCAGGGCCCCTTCGAATGGCAGCCGACGCAGAGCTATCCCTCGACCGTCGCCTTCGCGAATGTCCTGCGGGACAAGGGGATCCGCCACGAACTCGACATCTGGGGCCACGACAGCGCCCACGACTGGCCGTGGTGGCAACGTCAACTCGCCCACCATCTCCCGCGCTTCTGCTGAGCAGACGCCCGGGCCGACCCGCCGCGCACCGCACTCGGCCGAACGGCATACGCACACAAGGGTTTCCAACCCGAAGGAGGCAGGATGTCCACTCAACGCGATCACCTCATCGGCCTGTTGCTCGGCGCCGAGGAGGACTGGCCGACCGCCTTCGAGGCGATCGCCCGCCGGCTCGGGGTCCTGCGGACCGCCGACGGCACCGACCACCGCGTCACCACCGAACGCGTGACGATCGAGCCGTTCAACCTGCGCGACAAGGCCCGCCAGGACCTGTGCATCGACCGGCTCGCCTACTGGTACTACCACCCGCGGGAGTGGCTCAAGAAGGCCGCCCTGATGGACGACGTCTATCTCCTCAACTCCCCGTTCACCTTCCAGTCGATGGAGAAGCACTCGGCCTACTGCGCCCTCCTGCGCCTGGGCATGAAGGTCCCCGACACGGTCCTCGTCCCCTACAAGCACCCCGTCGACAACGCCCGCTGGGCCTACACCTCCTCGAAGTACAACCAGCAGTTCGACCTCGAGGCGATCGCCGCCGACATGGGCTACCCGCTCTTCATGAAGCCCTTCGACGGCGGCGGCTGGCGTGGAGTCTCCCGCGTCCGCAACAGCGAGGAACTCAACCGGTCGTATGACGAGTCCGGCGAGATGCTCATGCACCTCCAGGAATCGATCGACTTCGACGTCTTCGCCCGCGCGCTGACCATCGGACCCGAGACCATGGTCATGAAGTTCCGCCCCGACGAGCCGATGCACGACCGGTATGCCGTCTCGCACGACTTCCTCTCACCCGAGGTCGGCGCCGAAGCCATCACGATCAGCCAGACCGTCAACGCGTTCTTCCGCTGGGAGTTCAACTCCTGCGAGATGCTCGTCAAGGACGGGCTCGTCTATCCGATCGACTACGCCAACGCCTGCCCCGACGTCGCGGTCACCTCGCTGCACTACTACTTCCCGTGGGCGATGACGGCCCTGCTGAAGTGGTCGACCTTCTGTGTCGTCACCGACCGGGTCGCCAAGACCCAGGTCGACACCGCCCCGTGGTTCGCCGTCGCCGACGACCCCGACCTCGACTATCCCGCGAGGCTCGCCGCCTACCAACGCCTCGCCGACGCGCACTTCGAGAAGGACCGCTACACCGAGTTCTGCGCGACCACGCTGGCCCACGTCGACGAGATGGTCTTCGACTACGTCTGTTCGGCGGAGTTCAAGACGATGGTCACCTCGACGATCCACCAGACCTATCCGCCGCACGAGTGGGACCGGTTCGAGGCGCACTTCGGCGGGCTGCTGACGATGTGGATCAACGACACCGGTGCGGCCCACCGGGAAGGTCGGTGACGGGCCGGAACCCCGCCACACTCCTCCTGTGGCGGGGCACCTCGCCCGCGGCGGCGCCCGCCCCCTGCACGCGCGCCGCCGACCGCCCGAGGGCGACCGGCGACAACGACTCATCGACTCGTTCTATGTCAACTCTGACATAAACCCCGGGTGACGTCCATGGCCTCGAGCCTCGGGTTCGCGCTGCTGAGCCTCCTCGCCCGACAGGAGCGCACCGGATACGAGCTGTCCCAGGCCATGCGACGTCAGGTCGGCTACTTCTGGAGCGCCAACCACTCCCAGATCTACCCCGAACTCGCCCGCTTGGAAGGCGGCGGGCTGGTCGTCCACGAGGTCATCGACGGCGCCGGACCGCGCCCCACCAAGCGGTATGCCGTGACGCACGCCGGGCGCGACGCCCTGCGTCGGTTCGTGGTCACCGACCCCGAACCCGGCCCGGTCCGCGATCTCGAAACCCTTCGGCTGTGGTCGATCTGGCTGCTCGATCCGGGCGCCGCCCGCGAGTTCATCGACCAGGTGCGCGCGGGGCACATGGGGCGGCTCGCGGCATACGAAGAGCGGCTCGCGGGGATCGCCGCCGATCCGGCGAGCCGCCGTCCGGATGAACCGGCGTTCGCCTCACGGGTCACCCTCGAGGGCGGGATCCGGGTCACCCGCGCCAACCTGGAGTGGTGCGACTGGGTCCTCGGCGAACTCGGTTCGGCGCCCCCATGCTGACCGCGCGAGAAGCGTCGTGCCGCAATAGTCTGCATGGGTGTCCGCCCTGCAACCCATGCCGCCGATCAAACTCCCGGGCAGCGAGTTCGCCGCCTTCGGCCAGCTGTGGCATCAGGGGGGCTCGAAGTTCTCGAAGAAGCAAGCGATGGACTTCGGCAAGTTGGTCGACAACGCAGTCGGTGAGGCACTCGCCGTGATGCTCGGGGATGTACCGATCAGCGTTCCCACCCAGAGCCAGCTGCAGCCTTCGCTTCCCGACACGGTCGAGGTGGGTCCCGTGCGAATCGTCGGCGGAGTACGTCCGCAGAACTTCGACGTCGGGTACCGCCCGGACGGTGTACGTATCGCGTTCGACTCCAAGACGTTGAACGACGATGACAGTGTTGGCAAGAACTGGCAGAACATGATCAACGACCTGGCGACTGAGGCGACAACCGTTCACACACGCTTCCCGAGCGCCGTGGTGGGCTTCCTCGTCTGTGTCCCCCATCAATGTCTGGCGCACAATGCATCCCGTGCTTCGGCAATGGTGGGGACGCTCACACGACTCGGGGGTCGCGTGTTGGTGGACGAGCCCATGCATCGCGCCGAGGCGCTCAGTCTCGTGCTGTGGGACACCGCGACCGGGCGTGTCGACGCGGGTCTTCCGCACCCGACGAGTCCGCTCCGCCTCGAAAGGTTCCACGAGCAGATGTTCGACGCCTATCAGGACCGCTTCCAGGGTCTTCCACCACACGCCGGCTGACCGAAACCCGCGTCAGATGCGGCGCCTACCAGGGGTTGTCGGTGGTGGCGCCGATACTAGCGGCATGACGGCGATCTTCCCTGGCAAGGCCCATGTGACTGCTGAAAAGGTTCGAGGGGGCTACTACACCCCGTCTGCGGTGGCGCGCTTCCTCGCACTGTGGGTCGCCGAGGCCGGGCCCAGAGTCTTGGAGCCCAGTTGCGGTGACGGCAACATCCTGCGCGAGCTCGCCCCACTCGCTGACCGCATCCAAGGGATTGAACTCATCGCCGAGGAGGCCGCGAGGGCACGTTCCTTCGGACCGGTTGAGACGGCCAGTTTGTTCGAGTGGCTTGAGCCACGGCAGTACGGCGCCTGGGATGGGGTGGCGGGAAATCCCCCATACATCCGATTCGGCAACTGGGACGGAACTCAGCGCAAACCCGCCCTCGACCTGATGGCCAGCGTGGGACTGCGCCCGAGCAGGCTGACCAATGCATGGGTGCCCTTCGTCGTCGCGAGCACGTTGGCGGTCCGCGACGGTGGCCGTGTCGGCCTGGTCATCCCGGCGGAACTCCTTCAGGTGACGTATGCGGCCCAACTGCGTGAGTACTTGCTCAACACCTTCTCGGAGATCACGCTCGTCACTTTCGAGCGCCTGGTTTTCGAGGGGATTCTCCAGGAGGTCGTGCTCCTCCTCGGGATCAGGGGTGTGGGTCCGGCGCTGATGCGGACCGTCTCGCTCCGGGATGCCGCAGACCTCGCGATCGCCGATTTCGACACCCCGGCTGCTCCGGCGCTCCTTCATGATCATGAGAAGTGGACCAAGTACTTCCTCGCAACGGATCAGATCGACCAGCTCCGTGCGATTCGGCTCGCTCCAGATCTCATGGCGCTGGGAAAGCTGGCGGACGTCGATGTGGGTATCGTGACCGGCCGCAACAGCTTCTTCACGCTGACGGACGAGCAGGTCCGAAGTCTCGGCCTCGCGCACCACGTGAGGCCGCTGGTGTCGCGCAGTGCGCAACTCTCCGCGCTGACATACGACGCGGACTCTCGGGCCGCCGATCTCGGATCAACACTGCGCACGTGGATCCTCGACGCTCCAGAGAGTCTGGACGGGCATCCACGCTTGGCCGAATACGTCGCCGACGGCGAAAAATCGGGTGTGCACCTGGGATACAAGTGCTCGATCAGAAAGCCCTGGTGGCGCACGCCGTCCATGTGGGTCCCCGACGCGTTCATGCTGCGCCAGATCCACCTCGCACCCCGGATCACCGTCAACCGCGCCGAAGCGACGACCACCGACACGGTTCATCGATTACGCGTGCACGGCGGCATCGATCCCGTTGCCCTGGCCACCTCCTTCCACAACAGTGCGACTTTCGCTTTCACGGAGATCATGGGGCGCAGCTATGGCGGCGGCGTCCTGGAACTCGAGCCGCGGGAGGCCGAACGCCTTCCAGTCCCGTCGCCGGATCTCATCACCCCTGAACTGACCGAGGACGTCAACGTGCTCGTGCAATCGGGCGAGGTTGAGAAGGCGCTCGATATCGTCGACGAACGGGTGCTCGTCCGAGCACTCGGGTGGGACCGGCGGCGGGTCGAGGCCTGCCGCGATGCGTGGCTGGTCCTTCGAGACCGTCGGACAGGTCGCAGGTACTCAGGTCCCCGCGCCGTGCCAGATCACGTGCGAGTCCATCGTCCGGAGGGGGAACTCAAGCTCTGGTAGGGCTTGGCCAACCTGGTCCGACGCGCGATCAGCCGAGCGCCTGCTCGAGGTCGGCGATCAGGTCGCGCGGGTCCTCGAGCCCGACGGACAGGCGCAGGATGCCGGGGGCGGGCTTGGCGTCGCCGACGACGGGCCGGTGGGTGACTGCGGCGGGATGCTCGATGAGGGTGTCGACGCCCCCGAGTGAGACCGCGTGCGTGATCAACCGGACCCGTTTCGCCGCGGTGGCGGCCGCCTCGTAGCCGTCGGTGAGTTCGAATGCCAGCAGCGAACCCGGCCCGGCCATCTGGCGGCCAGGCCCGACGAGCCGGGCAGCGTCGCAATCGGGCAGGGACGGATGGAAGACCCGCCGAACGGCGGGATGCGTGGCCAGGTGGGCGGCGATCCGAGTCGCATGGTCCTGTTGCGCGCGAACCCGAATCGGCAGGGTCGGGATGCCCCGGTGGAGCAGATAGGCGGTGAACGGGCTGAGCACGCCACCGGTGAGCGCCCGCACCGGCCGGATCCGGGTCGCCGTCTCCTCGTCCGTGACGACGACCCCGCCGAGCGCGTCGCCGTGGCCGCCGAGGAACTTCGTCGCCGAGTGGAAGACGAGCGCGGCGCCGGACTCGAGCGGGCGCTGGAGGATCGGCGTCGCGACCGTGTTGTCGACCAGGACCGGGACCGAGCCCGCCGCGGCGACGAGCGCCCGCAGATCGACGAGGTCGAGGGTCGGATTGGCCGGGGTCTCGACGACGACGAGCGCCGTCCTGGGGGTGATCGCGGCGGCGACGTCCTCGGCGCGCGCGAACGTCACCCGGGTGCCCAGCAGCCCGGTGGCGAGCAGATGGTCGGTCCCGCCGTATAGCGGGCGGACCGCGACCACATGGTCGCGACCGTCGCGGGTCAACGCGATCAGGGTGGCCGTCATCGCCGCCATGCCGGACGCGAACGCGATCCCCGCCGCGCCCCCCTCCAACTCGGCGACGGCCTCCTCGAACCGGGCGACCGTCGGATTCCACAGTCGCGCATAGACGTTCGGGTCACCGGGGCGCGGCCGGTGCCCGCCCGCCATGTTCTCGTATGCCGAGCCGCCCGTCTCGACGTCACCGAGCGGATTCGTCGTGGACAGGTCGATCGGGGGCGCGTGCACCCCGAGTTCGGTGAGATCGGCCCGGCCGGCGTGGACGGCGAGGGTGTCGCGGGCGGTGGACTCGGCATACGGGCGGGACGACGGTGTCATCTCCCAACGGTCGCAGGTCTTGCGACGGACGGGTAGATTCCCCGAACAACTGGTCCCGTCAGGGGCCAGGACCCGAACCGTTGTCGGTGAGCGAGGGTGATGACGTGGCCGAGCCGAAGGATCTTCGTCGTGGCGACCCGGCCCTGGACCCCGTCGACCGGGCCCTGCTCGCTGCCCTGGCGGCCGACGCGAGGCTGGCCAACAACCGGCTCGCCGCCCGCGCTGGGGTCGCGGCGTCCACCGCGTTGATTCGGGTGCGCCAACTCCTCGACCGCCGGGTCATCCGCGGGTTCCACGCCGACATCGACCCCGACCTCGTCGGCCGGCCGGTGCAGGCGATCCTCGCGATCCGGCTGCGGTCGCACGATCGCCGGCACATCGATGCGTTCACCGCGACCGTGCCCCGGCTGCCCGAGGTGATCCAGAGCTTCCACGTCGCCGGGGACGACGACTACCTCCTTCACGTCGCCGTCCCGTCTGCGGCCTACCTGCGCGACTGGATCCTCGATCGCGTGACGACGAATCCGGCCGTCGCGCACAGCCGGACCAGCCTCGTCTTCGGCCACGAGCCGGGCCACTCGGGCCCGCTCGACTGACCGCCAGCCCCCGCAGAGGTCAGACGCCGAGGGCGGCGCTGACGACGTCCTTGGCCTCGGCCTGGACCTCCGCGAGGTGCTCGGGGCCCTTGAAGGACTCGGCATAGATCTTGTAGACGTCCTCGGTGCCGCTCGGGCGGGCGGCGAACCACGCCGACTCGGTGACGACCTTCAGCCCGCCGATCGGGGCATCGTTGCCGGGCGCCCGCGTCAGCTTCGCCGTGATCGGTTCGCCGGCAAGGGTTTCCGCGGTGACGTCGGACGGGGACAGGGCGGCCAGCTTCGCCTTCTGCTCCCGGTTGGCGGGGGCGTCGATGCGGGCGTACGCCGGGCTGCCGTGCTTGGCGGTCAACTCGGCATACAGCGTGCTCGGCGACGTGCCGGTCTTGGCGAGGATCTCCGAGGCGAGCAGGGCCATGATGATGCCGTCCTTGTCGGTCGTCCACACCGTGCCGTCGAAGCGCAGGAAGGACGCGCCGGCCGACTCCTCGCCGCCGAACGGGCCGGAGCCGTCGAGCAGACCGGGAACGAACCACTTGAACCCGACCGGCACCTCGACCAGCCGGCGCCCGAGGTCCTCGGCGACCCGGTCGATCATCGAACTGCTCACCAGGGTCTTGCCGATGAACCCATCCGGCCGCCAGCCCGGCCGGGCGCCGCCGTAGAGATACTGGATCGCGACGGACAGATAGTGGTTCGGGTTCATCAGCCCGGCGTCCGGGGTGACGATGCCGTGGCGGTCGGAGTCGGCGTCGTTGCCGGTGGCGATCTGGTACTTCTCGCGCTGGGCGATCAGGCTCGCCATCGCCGACGGCGACGAGCAGTCCATCCGGATCTTGCCGTCCCAGTCCAGGGTCATGAATCGCCAGGTCGGATCGACGAGCGGGTTGACCACCGTCAGGTCGAGCCCGTGCCGTTCGGCGATCGCGCCCCAGTAGTCGACGGCCGCCCCGCCGAGCGGGTCGGCGCCGATGCGGACGCCCGCCTCCTTGATCGCGGCGAGGTCGACGACATTGGGGAGATCGTCGACATACGTCCCGAGATAGTCGTATGCCGTGCACGCGGCCCGCGCGCGCGCGAACGGCACCCGCTTGACCCCGGCGAGCCCCGCCTTGATGTAGGCGTTGGCCGCGGCGGCGATGACCTTGGTCGCGTCGCTGTCGGCCGGGCCGCCGTGCGGCGGGTTGTACTTGAACCCGCCGTCGGTGGGTGGGTTGTGGGACGGGGTGACGACGATGCCGTCGGCGAGCCCGGCGTGCGCCGGGAGGTCGTCGACCCCGCCGATCTTGCCCCGGTTGGCGGTGAGGATCGCGTGCGAGACCGCCGGGGTCGGGGTGTAGCGGTCGGCCGAGTCGACGAGGACGGTGACGTCATTGGCGATGAGCACCTCGAGCGCGCTGGCCCAGGCCGGCTCGGAGAGCCCGTGGGTGTCGCGGCCGATGAACAGCGGCCCGTCGAAGCCCTGCTCGCGCCGGTAGTCGACGATCGCCTGGGTCGTGGCGAGGATGTGGTCCTCGTTGAAGGCGATCTTCAGGGACGAGCCGCGGTGACCGGAGGTCCCGAACGCGACCTGCTGGTCGATGTTGTCGGGGTCCGGTTTCTCCGTGAAGTACGCCGTCACCAGGTGGGGGACGTCGACGAGGTCCGAGGGCTGAGCGAGCTGACCGGCACGGGGTGAGTTCATGGTCACGATCCTTCCACCGCAACGCCGTTCGCTCAACGGGAGGCCCCCGGTTCCTGCGCTCCGCGACCGGACGTCGAGCGACCGCGCGAGCTGCCGGGGAGATCACACGTGGAGAGTCGGCGGCGAGCGCGGTTCCGGGCGGAATCGGCATACCCACAGGGGTATTTTTGGAGAATGGCCCCCGAGCAACGGAAGCTGGTCGTCATCGGCGCGGGGACGGCCGGAACGATGGTCGTCAACCGCCTCCACAAACGCCTGCCGAGCAGCGAGTGGCGGATCACCGTCATCGACCGAGACGACATCCACGACTACCAACCGGGATATCTGTTCATCCCGTTCGGGCTGAACCGGCCGGCGCAGATCCGCAAGGCCCGACGGCCCCTGCTCCCGGCGGGCATCGACATCGTGATCGGTGACGTCGCCCGGGTCGACCCCCAGGGCCACATGGTCCACCTCGAGGACGGACGGCGCCTCGGTTATGACCAGCTGGTCATCGCCAGCGGCACGACGCCGCGCCCGGACCAGACCGAGGGCATGCTCGGGCCGCAGTGGCACGGCGAGGTCGGCGAGTTCTACACCTACGAGGGGGCGATGGCCCTGCGCGACCGACTCGCCGCGATGACCGGCGGACGGCT